>CAYUPN010000119.1:0-10660 GCA_964446605.1 uncultured Bifidobacteriaceae bacterium
AGCGAATCTCCAGCTCGCCGACGAGCTGACGATGCACTACGGCCTGCTGCCGCGCGCCAATCGCAGCGTCTTCGCGATCAACGAGCTGCCGGACCTGGCGAGCAAGGTACAGGTCGGCCTCTTCAACATCCTCCAGGAGGGCGACGTCCAGGTCAAAGGCTATCCGGTGCGCCTGCGGCTCGACGTCTCGCTGGTCTTCAGCGCCAACCCCGAGGACTACACGGCGCGCGGCAAGATCATCACGCCGCTCAAGGACCGGATCGGCTCGGAGATCCGCACGCACTACGCGGCGACCCGGCAGCTCGCAATGGCCATCACGGCCCAGGAGGCCTGGACGGCGCGGCAGGAGGCCGGCTCGATCGAGATCCCGCGCTGGGTGCGCGAGATCGTCGAGGAGGTGGCGTTCCAGGCGCGGGCGGATCGGCGGATCGACAAGCGCTCCGGCGTCAGTCAGCGGCTGCCGATCAGCGTGCTCGAGAACGTCGCGAGCAACGCGGAGCGCCGGGGGCTGCTGACCGGCGAGACGCCGCCCGTGGCGCGCATCGCGGACGTCTACGCAGCGCTGCCGTCGATCACCGGCAAGTTCGAGCTGGAGTACGAAGGCGAGCTCAAGGGGGCCGACGCGATCGCGCGCGAGCTGATCCGCGGCGCCGTCGCCAACGTCTTCGCCGGCGTCCTCGACAGCTTCGACTCCTCCCCCATCGTCGAATGGTTCGAGGCGGGCGGCACGCTGCCGCTCGAGGACCTGACCCGCGCCGACGAGCTGCTCGGGCGCATCCGGAAGATTCCCGGGCTCGCCGAGAGCGCGCGCGTGGCGGGCGTGGACGAGCGGGCGCCGGCGCCGCTGCGTGCCTCGGCCATCGAGTTCGTGCTCGAAGGGCTCGCCGCGACGAAGCGGATCAGCCGCAGCGACGAGAAGGGCTACGCGGCGCCGGACACGCCGCAGCCGCGGCGGGCGCAGCGGCGGGACGAGCCGTCGCTCGAGGACATGCCGCCGATGCCGGGTGGCAAGAAGCGGTACTACAACTGACGCTCGCCGATTGCGGATTGCGGATTGATTGCGGATTGCTCGCCTTCGGCGAGGCCGCCGGGTAGCCAGCGGCGGACCAGGAGGTCGGCAGACCCATGCGTTACAAGTACGGCAAGTACATTCCCGACCTGCTCGACGACCTCGACATGGACGAGCTCATGTCGCGGCTGTCGGATCTGCTCCTTTCGAGCGGGTTCAACGATCCGTACTTCAGCGGATCGGAGGACGACCGCTCGATGCAGGCGCTCTACGACGCGATTCTCGAAGCGCTGCTGAGCGGCGGCGTGCTGCCGGACGAGACGCTGAACCAGCTGCTCGGCGACGAGGCGGACGAAGGCGCGAAGCAGCGCCTGGAGCAGCTGATCCAGCAGATCATCGAGCGCATGCAGGAGAGCGGCTACATCACGCCGGCCCCCGACCCGCAGGCGGCGCGCGCCGAGCGCGAGCAGGGCGGCGGCGGAATGGGCCAGGCCCAGGAGCAGGTGAAGTTCGAGGTCACCGACAAGGCCATCGACTTCCTCGGCTACCGCGCGCTGCGGGATCTGCTCGGCTCACTGGGGCGCAGCAGCTTCGGCCGGCACGACACCCGCGACCTGGCAACCGGCATCGAGGCCTCCGGCGCGACGAAGCCGTACCAGTTCGGCGACACGCTGAACCTCGACCCGAGTGCGACGGTGCTGAACGCAGTGCGCCGGATTGCCGCCGCGCCGGGCGCGCGTGCCCGAGGGCTGGTCAACCCCGAAGGCGGGCTCGATCTCGACTACGACGACCTGGTCGTGGCGCAGGGGGAGTACCAGAGCTCCTGCGCGACGGTGATCATGCTCGATTGCAGCCACAGCATGATCCTGTACGGCGAGGATCGGTTCACGCCCGCCAAGCGCGTCGCGCTGGCCCTGTCACAGCTGATCCGGCTGCAGTATCCCGGCGATTCGCTGAAGCTGGTGCTGTTCCACGACTCGGCCGAGGAAGTGCCGCTCGCCCAGCTCGGGCGCGTGAAGGTCGGCCCGTACTACACGAACACGCGCGAGGGGCTGCGGCTGGCCCGCCGGCTGCTCGAACGGCAGCGCAAGGACATGCGGCAGATCGTCATGATCACCGACGGCAAGCCGTCGGCGCTCACCCAGCCCGACGGCCGCATCTACCGCAACGCCTTCGGCCTCGACCCGCTCGTCGTCGCCGAGACGCTGCGCGAGGTCGCCAACTGCCGCAAGGCGGGGATCATGATCAACACGTTCATGCTGGCCCGCGACTACGACCTGATGGCGTTCGTCCGGCGCGTCGCCGACATCTGCAAGGGCAAGGCGTACTTCACGACGCCGTACACGCTCGGGCAGTACGTGTTGATGGATTACATGGACAAGAAGACACGCACGATCCACTGACGCATCCGATTGCGGATTGGGACTGACGCGGGCGATTTCACTCCACCCGCAACGCGACGCCCGGATCGGTCCGTGCCGCGCGCAGGGCCGGGAACCCCGCCGCGACCAGCACCGCGACGGTCAGGACCAGAGCGGCCGCGGCGATGCCGACGGCATCGATTGGGGGCGTCCCGTACAGCGCCGCGCGGGCGACGCGATTGAAGGCCAGCGCGAGAGGGATCCCCGCCGCGACTGCCACGAGCAGCATACCGAAGGCCTCGGCGAGGACCCGGCCGAAGATGCGCGCGGGTGTGGCGCCGAGTGCGAGCCGCACGCCGAATTCGCGGACCCGCCGGACGACGGAATGCGTGACGAGCGCACCGACCCCCGACACGGCAAGGAGCAGCGCGAAGCCCCCGGTGACCGCCATGGCTCTCGCATACAACCGGACGGGCCCGACCGCCTTGACGATGCGCGTCGTCAGGGGCTCAACCGCACTGACGAAGGCGCCTCCACCCATCGAATCGACCAGCGACCGTACGTGCTGGATCGAGAGCCCGCGATCGGTTCGCGATCGCAGGAGCAGCGTCGGAGTGCGGAGAAACCGGTCCCAGTATCCCTCCGGATAGCCGAACTGCGTGTAGGGCAGGAACAGCGTAGGCACGCTCGACGCATCCAGCACGCTCGTCTGCAGGTCGGGGACGACGCCGACGATGTACCACGAGCGACGCTGGTAGTCGACCGTCCGGCCGAGCGGGTCGCCCGACCCGAAGCGGCGCCGGGCCAGCGACTCCGTGACGATCGCCGCCGGTGTCGCGCCTGGCTGATCGCGGCGATCGAACGTACGGCCGCCCAACGGACGCAGCTTCAGGACCTCGAAGAATCCGGGTCCCACGATCAGCAATCGGGTCCGGACCCCCTGTTCGACCAGCGTACTTGCCCGGCTTTCCGTATCTCCCCGGAGCTCGCCGGCACGAAGTCCGTCGGCGAAGGGGAGCGTGTCGGCGACGGCGGCCGTTTCTACGGTGCCGGACCCGAGGAGTGCATCAACGATGCGCGAAGCCGCGGTGCTTCGCTCGTGCCATGTCGGGAAGTACGTGGGCGGCAGGGACAGATCGACGAGTGTGACGCCGCGAGGGTCGAACGGCGCCGGCGCAGTCACGATTCGCACGATGCCGGCGACCAGCGCGGTTGCCGTCGCGACGAGGACGAAGGCCGCGCCGAGTTGTGCGGCGACCGCCCAGCGTGACAGCATCCCCCGCCCGCGGCGGGTCAGCGTCCGCGAGTCGGAGGCCTGCAGCAGCCGCAACGTCGCGGCTTCCCCTCTGAAGCCCGGCAGCGTAGCGCTCAGGAAGCCGGCAAGGACTGCCAGGGTGAGCACCGCGCCGACCGTCACCCCGTTCAACTGCAGGTTGACCAGCTGCGGCAGCCCGGCGACCGGCCAGTTGCGCAGCCCGGAGACGAGGGCCAGCGCCGCCGCATAGCCCAGCGCCCCGGCGGAAACGGCAACGATCCCGCCTTCAACGGCCGCTGTCGCTATGAGCGCCTTCCTCGTGGCACCCAGCGCAAGGCGCACGGCACGTTCTCCCTCACGGGCAGCCTGCCTTGCCAGTATGAGATTCGAGACGTTGGCGCAGGCCGCCAGGAGTGCGAGCACGACGGCAACCTGAAAGACCAGCAGCACGCCCGGCATGCCCCGCGTCAGATGATCGCGAAGCGGAACGAGCTCCACTCCCTGAAGGTCCGGCATGGCGTGCGCCGCTTCACGAATCATCGCGGCAGCGCTCGCTCCCGGTCTCGACCTGACCATGACCTCGAACGAGGCAATCGAGACCGTCGGCCGTCCATCAGCGGTCGTCGAGAAGGCCGGCCTGGGATCGAGAGGCGCCCAGAAGACGACGTCGGGGCCCGGGAAGGCGAATGCCTCGGGCAACAACCCGATGACGACGCAGGGCAGGCCGTCGATGGTCACGGTGGAACCGACATCCGCGTTCGTCAGGCGCGCCTGGCGTTCGTTGAGCAGAATGACCGGCCCCTGACCTCCCGATTCATCCGCCCGGGTGAACAACCGGCCGCGGGCCGGTACGACTCCGAGCATGGGGAACAGAGCAGGAGAGACATCCGCTCCTCGAACCGTCACACGTTCGGCACCGGTGCCCAGGACGGCGGACGTGTAGCGGAACCCTGCCAGCGCCTCGAGCGCCACGGTGCTGTTCCGCCAGCGATCGAAGCCCGGGCCGCTCACCAGGCCCCGCGCAGATGACTCGTCGAGCCGCGGCCGAACGATGAACAGCCGGTCGGGATCGGGATACGGCAGGGTTCGCAGGAGCACGACGTCGACGAGCCCGAACACCGTGATCGTCGGCGCGATGGCTGCTGCCAGCGTCACGATCACGACCAGCGTCGACAGCGGCGTCCCCGCCAGCAGGCGGAGGGCATCCCGGACAGCCAACCCCGCTGACATGACGCTACCTGGGTTCGAACAGATCGGGCGGGATGGGGTCGTTCACGATCACGCGGCGGACTTCGTACGTCTGCGTGAACCTGCCGATGGTCTGCCGGATCCGGCGGGGGACGAGCACGCCACCGGCCGGGGCATGATTCTCGAGTTCCCAGCGCTGCCCGCCTTCAACACCCGGATTCCGCAAGCTCGCATCGTCTTCCAGGAGCCGCAGCGGAAGACCGCTGGCTGGGTCGAGCAGCAGGTCCACCTGGAAGCCCTCCGGACCGGCGAACCGGAGCACGGCACCGGCATGGCCGGCGCCGGCGCGCCGCGCTGGCGCCGTGACCTCGAGCGGCGGCTCGATCCCTCTGCCGAGCAGCAATGCCACCGCCATCCGCCAGTACTGGCGGCGGACGTTGGTCCGGGCCCGCTCGACCAGCGGCGCAGGGTTACCCGTGTTCTGCCAGAAGCGATCGCCGGCCAGCGTGTGCGCGGTGCCTCCGCTCTCCCACTCCCAATGAAACCGGTTCGGCGCGGCGAACACCATCCGGAATGGCGTGCGGTCCGCCTTCGGCGGCGGATGCCCGACGTCGGCCTCCAACTGCAGGGTGCGGACGCGATCCAGGCCGCCTTCGCCTCCCAGCGCACGCCCGGCCCGTTCCAGCAGGCGCCGGATGGAAGGCTGCGGCGCCTCGCCGGCCTGGCGCGCTGCGCCCGGCACGCACCACAGGACCGTCAGACCCAGCAGCGTGACGGTGAACGCCCGACGGGCGCGACGACAGACCGGGCGGGCCGGCAGGCACATGCACTAATTATTTAGTACTAAGCACCTGTCACGCGTCAAGCTTCCTCACGGAACAATCCACAATCGAGGCGCGCGGCAGCGCGTGCCCTCCGTAGCCGCCGGAGTCCGCCAGGACGAAGGCGGGCGAAGGAGGGAACAATCCGCAAGGATCCGCAATCGACCGCGGCAGCCCCGAATCCGCAAGATCCGCAATCGGCCCGCGTCAGCCCCGAATCCGCAATCAATCCGCAATCCGCAATCCGCAATCGGACATGCTTCAGTGCGAGAACCCCGACCCGCTCCCGGCGGTGAGCGCCTTCATCTCCAGCAGGTCGGCCAGCGCTGACGCGCGCTGCACGAGCGTTCCGCACTCGAGCAGGGCCTGCTTCTCGATCGGCTCCAGATCGAGGTACTGCGCCAGCGCGTGAATCAGGTCGGCGTCGCTCATCGCGGGCGGGACGTTCAGCTCGCCGCCGGCGCGCTCGACGAGCGGGGTCAGCAGGCGCTCCAGCCGGTCGCGCAGCACGCGCACGGTCGCGGTGTCCGCCGGGCCGGGCGTGCCGCCGTCCAGCGCCTCGATCGCCCCCACCCGGTAGACGCGCGTTCTATCCTCGTCCCGGATGCGGAAGCGCTCCATCCCCTGCAGGACGATGTTGTAGCGCCCGTCGGACAGCTCCTCGGCATGCGTGATGAGGCCCGCGCAGCCGATCGGATAGACAGGCGGCTGCCCGTCGTACTCGTCCTCGAAGCCGGGCTTGAGCAGCACCATCCCGATCAGCCGGTCCCCCTCGAGCGCATCGGCCGTCATCTCGCGGTAGCGCGGCTCGAAGATGTGCAGCGGCAGGTACACGCCCGGGAAGAGCACGACGTTCGGCAGCGGGAAGAGCGGGAGGGTGGGGGGAAGCATGGCGATTGCGGATTGCGGATTTCGGATTGCGGATTGATTGCGGATTGAGGAATGGCGGATTGGTGATTGAATGATTGTCGATTGTCGATTGGCTACCGCGACCCGAGCTCCGCGGCCGGCTGCGCCACGCCACGCAGGCGTTCCGTCAGCACCGTGACCAGCCGCTCGCCGTGGAAGCGGCCGTTCTCGATGAAAATCGGCGCCGTGTCCTTCCCCGCCAGCACGCCGCCCGCCAGGAACACGTTCGGCACGTTGCTCTCGAGCGTGGCGGGATCGTGCGCGGGAACGCCGGAGACGGGATCGATGGCCACGCCGCACGCCTCCAGCAGCCCGAAATCGGCGTGATAGCCGGTCAGCAGGTAGACGATGTCGGCCGGCAGCGCCTCGGGGCCGGCCGGCCCGTCGACGTGCACCGCCTCGGGCGTGATGCGCACGACGCGGGTGTCGAAGCGCGCGGCGATCGAGCCTTCCGCGATCCGGTTCTCGATATCGGGCTTGACCCAGTACTTGATCGACCCGGCGAGCGTCGGGCGCCGGTGCACGAGCGTCACGTGTGCGCCGGCGCGATAGAGCTCCAGTGCCGCTTCCGCCGCCGAGTTCTTGCCACCGACGACCACGACGTTCCGCCGCCAGGCCTCGTGCGCCTCGCGGTAGTAGTGCGAGACGTGCGGCAGGTCCTCGCCCGGCACGCCGAGCCGGTTGGGATGGTCGTAGTAGCCGATGGCCAGCACCGCCGCGCGCGTGCGGCGTTCCCGCTCCTCCCCGGTCTCCAGCCGCGTCCGCACGGTGAGCAGGCCGGTCGACGCATCGCGCTCGATGCCGGTGACGGTCTCGCCGAACGCGATGCGCAGGTCGTAGGTCTCGGCGACCCGCCGGTAGTAGCGCAGCGCCTCGATGCGGGTCGGCTTCTCGAAGGGGGTCACCAGGGGCAGGTTGCCGATCTCCAGCAGCTCCGGCGTGGTGAAGAACACCATGTGCACCGGGAAGTGGAAGATCGAGTTGACCAGCACCCCCTTCTCGACGATCTCGTAATCGAGCCCCTCGCGGCCCGCCGCGATCGCGGTCGCCAGGCCCGACGGCCCGGCCCCGACAACGATCAGATCCCGCACGTCCATCCGACGATGATAGCGCCTCGACCGGCTGGACCCGGGCGGGGCCGGCGCGTCCGGGCGGGCGGTCGCGCCTCCCCGCCCGTTCGGCAGCCATCCCGCAACAGGCCCAACAAATACGACAGTTCTTGTCGGATTTGACCACTCGGTGCCCGCTTCGCCCGCTGGCCCCCTGATCGCGCCAATTGACCGGAATTTGGGACATTTCCGCGCGTCTGCTGACTAGAATGGCGCGATTCCAAGGGAATCTCGCGGCCTCGAGCGGACGAGACCGCGGGACTCCGGGCCCCGGGGCCCGGCAGGAGAACAGCTGCGATGCATCGACCGATCAAGTACGTCGAGAAGGGACTGGCGGTCACCGCCAACGGGCTGTGGCACGTCTTCCAGGCGCTGAACTCGATCAGGCCCAATCCCTCCTTCATTCCGAAGTGGTCCGACAAGCCGCTGAACAAGTCGTGGCAGAAGACCAAGCCCCCGCTCGGGTGGCCGCGCGAGACCGACTCGCTCTGCCCGACCTGCGTGCGTGAGGCGCGGCAGGAGATCCTCGACGGCAAGAAGGACGTCTCGGTGCTGCTCACCGAAAAGGTCGGCGAGATCAAGGCGACGATCCTCGAGCGCGACGGGCAGATCATGATGGTCAAGGAATGCCCGCTGCACGGGCAGTTCGAGGACGTCATGTCGATCGACCCGGTGATGTTCCGGCATCTCGAGGAGTCGTTCCCCGGCCGCGACATCTCGGCACACAACGACGAGACGCTGCACAACCACGGCAGCAGCACGATCAAGTACGGGCGCGGGGCGGTCCTGACGATCGACCTGACGAACCGCTGCAACATGATGTGCGACCCGTGCTTCATGGACGCCAATCAGGTCGGCTTCGTGCACGAGCTGAGCTGGGAGGACATCAAGACGGTCCTCGACAACGCGATTTCCATCAAGCCGCGCCGCCAGATGTCGGTGCAGTTCTCGGGCGGCGAGCCGACGATCTCGCCGTACTTCCTCGACGCGGTCGCCTACGCGCGCAAGATCGGCTACAACTCGGTGCAGGCGGCGACCAACGGCATCGAGTTCGCCAAGAGCCCCGACTTCGCGCGCGAGGCGGCCAAGGCCGGCCTGCGCTACGCGTACCTGCAGTTCGACGGCATCGGCAACGCCGCCAACTCGCACCGCCGCGTCGGCAACCTGTTCGACGTCAAGCTGCGCGCCATCGAGAACCTGTGGAGCGCCGGCGTCGACATCGTCCCGGTCATCACGATCGTCAACGGCGTCAACAACGAGCAGGTCGGCCGGGTGGTCGAGTTCGCGCTCGACAACCCGCGCAAGATCAACTTCCTGTCGTTCCAGCCGGTCAGCTTCACCGGGCGCGACGAGGAGATCACCGACGAGCGGCGCAAGGCCCAGCGCTACACGCTGTCGCACCTGGCGCACGACGTGAAGAACCAGACCGGTATCGGCGAGCCGACCCGCGACTGGTTCCCCATCTCCTTCATGGGCACCTTCACCGACTGGGCCGACGTCGTCCACGGGCCGGACCGCGACTGGGGCCAGCTGACCTGCGGCTGCCACCCGAACTGCGGCGTCGGCATGGCCGTGATGATCGACAAGGAGACGAAGGAGGCCGTCCCGGTCACCGCGTTCCTGCAGGCCGACCAGCTGGCGCGCGACGTCGCGGCCGTCAATGACGCCGCCCGCGGGAAGTGGCTGTCCATTGCCGGCATGGCGCTGGCGCTGATGCGGAACTACGACCCGTTCAAGGCGCCGACGCACTTCAAGATCGCCGACCTCTTCAAGAAGTTCGACAAGACGTTCGGCGCGACCGGCAAGAACTACGGCAAGGTCACCGGCGACCGGACGATGGAGGACATCGAGAAGCGGCGGTCGGACCGCTGGAACTTCCTGTTCATCGCGGGCATGTGGTTCCAGGATCTGTTCAACTACGACTTCCGCCGGACGGAGATGTGCATCATCCCCTACGCGACGCAGCAGGGCGAGATCTCCTTCTGCGCCTACAACACGGGGATCGGCTGGCGCAACATCATCGAGAAGATGCACATGACGGCCACGCTCACCAAGTGGTACGAGGAGCACGGCCGCCACGAGATCTTCGCCGGCAACAAGGCGGTCCCGCTCAACACGACCGAGCACTCGCTCGTGCTGAATGCCGAGGCCGTCGCGAAGGGGCGCCAGACGGACCTCGACGAGCTCGGCATCGCGAAGAACGCGCGCGAGGAGAAGCTCCGGGCCCGCAAGAAGGAGCAGGATCCGAAGCACCACGCGGAGATGGAGCGGCTGTACCGGAAGCACGTGCTGAAGGACCCGACCGCGGACATGCAGGTCCTGCAGATCCAGGGGCTCAAGAAGAAGAAGGACGAGCAGCCGGTCACGCAGTAGGCGACGGCCGGACACTCACGGCGCAGCGGGCGGTCAGGGACACCTGGCCGCCCGCTTTTTTTGTCGCTACACAGCTGGAAACGCGAAACGGGAAGGGGCGCGTGACGCGGGGACCTGATCCGCCCGCGCGTCCGTCGCGCGGGCGGGACCTGATCAGACCTGATCAGACCTGATCCGACCTGATCCGACCCGATCAGACCTGATCAGACCTGAGCTCACACCGGCGCGCCGAAGTGCTGCTGGACGACGAGCGTGACCGCGCCGCGGAGGCGTGGCTGGTCGGCGCGGTCGGTCGGCACCACGCGGACGGCGGCGTGCGGGAGCGCCCGCGCCGCGATGGTCGACTCCACGATCGGCCCGACGTGATCCCACATGCCGGTGACCTCGCCGACGATGGCGATGACGTCGGGGGACAGGCCGGTGACCAGCACCGCGAGTCCGATCCCCAGGTAGTGCGCCTGGCGCTCGACGGTCTCGCGCGCGAGCTCGTCCCCTTCCCGCAGGAGCTCGCTGAGCGTGTCGTACTGCCGGTTGGAGCTCAGCTCGCGCTCCGACGGGCGCCCCGGGCCGCCGCGCCGCTGCCAGTAGTACTGCAGGGCGGCGGAATTCGACGCGTAGCGCTCCCAGCAGCCGCG
>CAYUPN010000120.1:0-10599 GCA_964446605.1 uncultured Bifidobacteriaceae bacterium
CCAGGGGTCAGGGGCCGGGGGCCAGGAACCAGGAGCTGAGAGCGGGAACAAGAAACGGTGGAACCCGAACCAGGGGACCGGAGCCAGCACGCGCCAGCTCCGGCGACCCGGGGAAGACGACCGCGCTGCTACTTGATAGCCGCCTTGAGGGCCTTGCCGGCGCTGAACCGGACGACCCGGCGCTTCGGGATCTTGACCGCGGCGCCCGTCTGGGGGTTACGTCCCGTGCGCGCCTTGCGCACCGACGTCTTGAACGTCCCGAAGCCGACGAAGGTGACCTGGTCACCCTTCTTCAGCGATCTCGTGACACCGTCGATGAAGGAGTCGACAGCGGCAGCCGCCGCTGCTTTCGACAGATCGGCATCCTTGGCGATCTTCGCGATCAGATCCTGTTTGTTCATTGAACCTCCTCGTGCGTGCCGCGCGTCGAGCGGTGTCCGCGAGCGCGGCTTCACGCAGCGAACCATTCGCGGTTATACGCGCGAATCTCAGCAGTGTCAAGCGGAAAGGCGCGATTTTTCGGGCTTTCCGGGGCGATCGGCGAGCGTACGGAGAGCACGCCAACCACGAAGAACACAGCGGGCGCAGAGGCCACGGAGGACGCGGTGACGAAGGCGGAGACGACAGCGAACGCGAGAGGGAGAGAGGGGGCTCACCCCCGAGCACACATACAGAGACAGAGATCGGAACGACTCCGTGCCGTCTCTGTGCGCTCTGTGACTCTGTGGTTCGTGGACGACGTGCGGTGGCTACGCCGCCTTCTTCGCGGCGACGAGCTCCAGCGCCTTGTCGAGCACCGGGTCGTTTTCCGGGCGCGGCGCGCCGAACTCGACGGCGACGCCTTCGACTTCGACCTCCGGCGTCAGCCCCTTGGCGTGAATTGGCGTGGCGTCCGGCGCGAGATAGCGCGCCGTGGTCATCCAGATCGCGCTGCCGTCGGGCAGCGGGACGAGCTCCTGCGTGGCGGCGCGGCCGAGCGTCCGCTCGCCGACGAGCGTCGCGCGGCCGTTGCCGACGAGGGCCGCCGCGAAGACCTCCGCGGCGGCGGAGGTGCCGTTGTCGCTGAGGATCGTGACCGGCAGCGTGATCATGCCGTCGCCGGACTCCGCGCCGAAGGTCTGACGCTCCTGGCCGCGCGCCTCGCGGATGCCGAGCGTGCCCTTGGCGACGAAGAGCCGTGCGGCGGGGATGCCGAGGTCCGGCGAGCCGGCGGCCGTCCGCCGCAGATCGACCACGAGGTGATCGGCGCCGGCCTTCCGGAGTGCGATGGCCTGCTGACGGAGATCGTTGGCGGTGCGCTCGGTGAACGCCGCCACGCGCACGAGCCCGACGCCCGGCTTGACGATCCGGCCGCTGACGGTGTCCTGCGGCATCGGCTCGCGCGTCAGCTCGACGACGTGCGGCTCGGCGGAGGCGCCGCGGAGCACGGTGAGCTCCACCTTCGAGCCCGGCCCGCCGCGCAGCAGCCGCTGGCCTTCCCAGACCGACATGTCGCGCGTGGGCTGGCCATCGATGGCGCGGATGTAGTCGCCGGTCGTGAGCCCGGCCCGTGCCGCGGGGGAGCCGTCCTGCGCGGCGATGACGCGCAGATAGTACTGTCGCGTGAGCTCCAGCCCGACGCTTCCCTTCGGCGGGGCGCCGCTCTCCTTCGCGAGGCGCGCCTGCTCCGCCGTGAGCCACGCGCTGTCGGCGTCGAGCCCGGCCGCCAGGCCGCGCATCGCGCCGGTCATGATCCGATCCGCCTCGACGTCCTCGACATAGTTCGCGAGGACCAGCCCGACGACCTCGTGGAAGACCTTGAGGTAGTCGTAGCTCTCGGCGCCGGAGGCCATCCGGTTGAGCACGCCCCCGACGATGGCGAGCACGATCAACGGGGTCGAGACGAGCAGAACGAACAGCCGGGATCGCGAAGTCATGGGGTTCGGGGCCGCCGGGGTTTCAGCCATTGTAACGGGTCGGCCGCCTGACCGTCGACGCGCACCTCGAAGTACACGGCCGGCGTGCCGCCGGCGGGTGGCAGGCCCGCAAGGCCCAGCCGGGCCCCCTTGCCGACGCGGCTGTCCTTTGTGACGTCGATCGTGGCGAGATAGCCGTAGAGCGTGTAGGCCCGCGCCCCGTGGTCGAGGATCACGAGGTTGCCGAACCCCGCGAACGGGCCGGCAAACGCGACCGTGCCGTCGTGTACCGCCTGCACCGGCGTGTCGGCCGGCACGGCGATGTCGATGCCGTTGCGGGTGCCGGATCCGTCGCGCGCCGGCCGTCCGAAGAACGCCAGCACGCGCCCGCTGGCGGGCCAGTCGAGCGCGCCGCGGAACGGGCGGAACGGCAGCGCCGGCGCGCCCGCGGCCGGGTCGAGCGCCGTCACGGCCTCGGCCAGACGCTCGCGCGCGAGCTGCAGTTCGCCGGCGAGCTGCGCGTTCAGATCGCGTTCGGCGTCGATGCGGGCGATGAGCGCGGTGCGTGCCTCGACGGCACGCGCGGCCGCCCCCGCCGCGGCGCGCGCTTCCGCCTCGAGCGCCGCGGCGCGCTCGCGCCGCTCGGCCAGCCCGGCGCGCGCGGCGCGCAGCGAGGTGAGCGTGCTCTGATACGCGCGCACGCGCTCGCGGTCGCGCGCGGCGAGCGCGGCCACCGTGCGGTACGCGCGGCCCAGATCGCGCAGGTCGCCGACGCTCAGGAGCAGCCGCACGTACCCGCCGCTGCCCATCCGGTAGATGTCGGCCAGCCGCGCGGCGAGGCCGGGCACCTGCTCGGCGTGCACACGTTCCAACGCCTCGAGCTGCACCGTGGCGGCTTCGAGGTCGTTCGTCACCCGCGCGAGCTCGGCCCGTGCGCCGCGGAGCTCCTCGAGACGGATCGCGCGCTCGACCTCCAGCCGGCGCAGTTCGACGAGCAGCGTCTTGCCCTGCGCGGCGAGCGTGTCGGCTTCGTGCTGCAGCGCGCGCAGGCGCTCGGATGCCTGCTGCTGCGCGTCCTGGCGCGCGCCGCCCGGCGCGGCGGTCAGCGTCAGCGCGAGGAGAAGGCCGATTGAGAGCGCGTGTCGAGTCGTGACGGCTGTCATCGATCGCGGGGCCGGGTAAGCCCCGCACGTCTTCCGTGAATGCGGGGCCGAAGCCCCGCCAGCGCGATCGCAGCGTGACAGCGAATGCCGCCACGGCCTGCACCCCAAAGCCCAAAGCCCAAAGCCCAAAGCCCAAAGCCCAAGGCCCAAGGCCCAAGGCCGAAGGCCCACCACCGAAAGGGGCCAACGGGCGCCTCACCTTACCACCGTCTGCTACCATGCCCAAGTGCGGGCGCTGGGCATCGACTACGGCGGGCGCCGGATCGGGCTCGCGGTGAGCGATCCCACGGGGCTGCTCGCACGCCCGCTCTCGACGCTGACTCGCGCCCCTGGCGAGCCGGACGAGGCGGTCGCGCGTGCGGTGCTGCAGGTCATCGCCGATCTGGAACGCGAGGCGGAGCCGATCGGCGCGATCGTGATCGGGCTGCCGCGACGGCTCGATGGCACGCCGAACGAGCAGACACCGCTCGTGCTGGCGTTCGCGGATCGGTTGCGGACGCTCACGACGATTCCCGTGGAGTTGCAGGACGAGCGGCTGACGAGCCGCGAGGCCGAGTCGCGGCTCGCGCGGCGGGAGAAGGACTGGCGGCGGCGGAAGGCGCAGCTCGATGCGGCCGCGGCTGCCGTGATACTGCAGGACTATCTCGACGCGCGCAGGACACCCGAGGTGGCCGACAGCGACGCGTACTGACGCATGCGCCGACTGATCATCTTCGTGGTCGCGATTGCCGCGCTGCTGGCGGCAATCGCCGGGGTCCTCTACGCGCGGCTCGACGAGCGATACCAGGGGTACGAAGCGCCGGAGCAGTTCGTCGACATCCCGTCCGGCTCGGGCGCGCGCGCCATCGGCCACCTCCTCGCCGACGCCGGCGTCGTCCGCGACGAGTGGACGTTCCGCCTGGCCGTGCACCTGACCGGCACGAGCCGGCAGCTCAAGGCGGGCGAGTACCGCTTCGCCGGGCCGATCTCGCCGAAGGACGTCGCGCGCACGCTGGCGCGCGGCGACATCTACCTGCGCCCGGTCACATTCCCTGAAGGGCTCAACATCCGCGAGATGGCGCGCCTGTTCGAGACGCGCGGGCTCGGCAGCGCCGACGCGTTCCTGACGGCCGCGTCCGACCCGGGGCCGATCGCGGCGATCGATCCGGAAGCCCCCGATCTCGAAGGCTATCTCTTCCCCGAGACGTACAACCTGCCGCGCACGGCGTCCGCCGATGCGCTGGTCGCGCAGATGGTCGACCGTTTTCTCAGGGTCTTCGACGAAGAGAAGCGCCGCCTGGCCGAGGAGCGGGGCCTGACGGTCCGGCAGGTGATGACGCTGGCGTCGCTCGTCGAGAAGGAGACCGCCATCCCCGACGAGCGTCCGCTCGTCGCCGCGGTGTATCTGAACCGGCTGCGCATCGGCATGCCGCTGCAGGCGGATCCCACCGTGATCTACGCGCTCGCGCGCGAGGGTCAGTACGACGGCAACCTCACGCGCCGCAACCTGCAGTTCGACTCGCCCTACAACACGTACCGCTATCCGGGCCTGCCTCCCGGTCCGATCGCCGCCTCCGGCCGCTCGGCCATCGAGGCCGTCCTCGAGCCGGCACAGGTCGACTACCTCTACTTCGTCAGCCGCAACGACGGGTCACACGTCTTCGCGCGCACGCTGACGGAACACAACCGCAACGTGCGTGAATGGCAGGTGGAGTACCACCGGCGGCAGCGATTGCAGCAAAGGCAGCCGCAACAGCAACAGTGATTGCGCGTTCCGATTGTCGATTGCGGATTTCGGATCGCTACCTCTCGCCCCAACCCAGCTTTTCGCGCAGCGTGTCGTAGAAGCCCCGCGTGGCGGAGCTGACGAGGCGCACCGGTTTCGCGGCACGCGTGATGCGGACGACGCCGGTGGCCGGCAGGCGGCTGCCGCGCTGGCCGTCGAACGTCACGAACACGTCGGCCGCGCGGCCCGTGTCGATCACGGCGACCTCGACGGTCGCCGAGCCGGGAATGACGATGGGGCGGTTGGCGAGCGTGTGCGGCGCGATGGGGGTGATGAGAATCGCGT
This sequence comes from uncultured Bifidobacteriaceae bacterium, assembly GCA_964446605.1. Lineage (GTDB taxonomy): Bacteria > Acidobacteriota > Vicinamibacteria > Vicinamibacterales > JAENWD01 > JAENWD01. Next base: position 5,109 of record CAYUPN010000120.1, read on the forward strand.
CGACGTCCGGATGCACGATCGGCCCGTTGGCGGCGAGGTTGTAGGCGGTCGAGCCGGTCGGGCTCGCGACGATGACGCCGTCGGCCTTGACGCTGGTGACGAACTGCCCGTCGACGGTCACCGCGAGATCGATGACGCGCGAGATCTCGCCCCGCGTGACGACGACGTCGTTCAGCGCCACCGCCCCCGTGCCCCCATCGTCCTGCACGGTCGCATGCAGGAGCCGGCGTTCGTGAATCTGCGCGGTGCCGTCGAGCACCGATTCGAGCGCCGGGAAGAGCTCCTCGAGCGTCACCTCGGTGAGGAAGCCGAGACGGCCGAAGTTGACGCCGAGGATCGGCGTCGACAGGCCGGCGGCGCCGACGCGCGCCGCCGTGCCGAGCAGCGTGCCGTCGCCGCCGAGCACGAGCAGCAGGTCGACGGCGGAGACGATGGCCTCGCGCGAGAGGGTCGGCTCGTGCACGAGCCCGGCGAGCGCGGCCGTGTCCCGCTCGAACACCGTCTCGACGCCCCGCTCGTGCAGCCACTCCGCGACCGCCGACAGGTGGGCCGCTGCGGCCGTCAGCCCCTGCTTGGCCACGACCCCGACGCGCACGATCCTCACGCCGGGCTGCTCCGCAGATGCAGCAGGTATTCCTGGTTCCCCGTGGCGCCGGTAATCGGAGACGGCGTGCTGCCCATGGGCACCAATCCTACTGCACGCGCCGCCGCCGACACCTCATCGAGCACCCGGGCATGCACCGCGGGATCACGCACCAGCCCGCCGCGTTCGACGTCCTCGCGCCCCGCCTCGAACTGCGGCTTGACCAGCGCGACGACGTGCCCGCCAGGCGCCAGGCGGGCGGGGACGACCGGCAGGATCTGCCGGAGTGAGATGAACGAGACGTCGATGGTCACGATGTCGAAGGGGCCCGGCGCCTGATCCGGCGTGAGGTGCCGTGCGTTGACGCCTTCCAGGACGACGACGCGCGGGTCCTGCCGGAGCTGCCAGGCGAGCTGGCCGTGGCCGACGTCGAGGGCCACGACCTGCCGCGCGCCGCGCTGCAGCAGGACGTCCGTGAAGCCGCCGGTGGAGGCGCCGATGTCGAGCGCGGTGCAGCCGGCGGGATCGATCCCGAAGTGGTCGAGCGCGTGCGCGAGCTTCACGCCGCCTCGCCCGACGTACGGATGGTCGCGCCCCGTCAGCGCCACCTCCGCCTCGTCGCGGACGGCGGTTCCGGCCTTCGTGACGACCTGGCCGTCGACGCGGACCTGGCCGGCCAGAATCAGCGCGCGCGCGCGCTCGCGCGACGGCGCGAGCCCGCGCTCGACGAGAAGGAGATCGAGGCGAGTCTTCGGCATCAGTGGGGTCACGGCCGTCACACCTAATCACCACGGAAACGGAAAGGCCGCGGAGAACACAGCGGCGGCGGAGGTGTGCCGGACGGTCGTCTACTGCTCGCCGAGCCCTGGCGGCGCCGGCTTCACCTCGCCGCGGTCGTTGAGGATCTCGATGCGGCGCTCGGCTTCCTCGAGGCGGGCGTGGCAGAAGCGCGAGAGCTGGACGCCGCGCTCGTAGAGCGCGAGCGACGACTCGAGCGTCTGGTCGCCTTCCTCGAGCCGCTTGACGATCCCCTCGAGCTCGGCGAGTGCGGCTTCGAAGTCCTTGATGCTTGTATCCATCTCGTTGGGCCTTGGGCCCTCCTGGGCTTTGGGCTTTGGGCTTTCGGCTTTGGGCTTCGCCCGCCTTCGGCGGGCGCACGCCGCAGCTGCGCGTCTGATTCTCGCGCAGCGGAGGCGGGAACCTGATGCGACCCGATCCGCCGGCCTCGCCTCATCAATCATGGCGAGGCGGCGGGACCTGATCAGACCTGATCCCCGCTCACGCCGAAGGCTCCAGCGGTCGCCGGAGCCGCGCGGATTCTCGCGCGCGGCGAAGGCGAGACCTGATCCGACCTGATCCGACCTGATCCGACCTGATCCGACCTGATCCGACCTGATCCGACCCGATCCGACCCGATCCGACCTGTCACTCCTTCACCTCACACCCAATCTCCCCTTCCTCGAGCGTGACTCTGACACGATCGCCTGGCGTCACGTCGCCGGCGCGGCGGATGACGCGCGTGCGCGTGGCGTCCCAGCACACGGCGTAGCCGCGGCCGAGCACGGCGAGCGGGCTCAGCGAGTCGAGGCGTGCGGCCAGCGCGCGGAAGCGTCCATCGGCGCGCGCGTGCCGGCGGGCGGCCTCCGCGTCGAGCCGTCCCTCGAGCGCGACCAGTCGCCCGCGTGTCTCGGCGAGCCGGCGCCGCGGATTCGCGCGCTCGAGCGCGCCGTCGGTGCGCAGCACGCGCCGCGACGCGGCGGCCAGGCGCCCGTCGAGCGCTCCGCGCATGCTCTGCGTGAGCTCGGCGACGTGGCGCTCGCGGTGGGCGACGAGCGCCGGCACGCGGGCGAGGCCGTGCCGGCTCTCGAGCCGGTGGAGCCGCGCCTGCGACGCCAGGCGCTGGTGCCGGAGCGCGGCGCCGAGCCGCTCCGTCTGGCGATCGATGCGGGCGACGAACTCGTCGCGCCGCGCGACGACGCGCTCGGCGGCCGCCGACGGCGTCGGCGCGCGCAGGTCGGCGACGAAGTCGGCGATGGTGAAGTCGGTCTCGTGCCCGACCGCCGAGATGACCGGCACCGGGCAGCGCGCGATGGCGCGCGCGACGATCTCCTCGTTGAAGGCCCAGAGGTCCTCGATCGAGCCGCCGCCGCGCCCGACGATCACGACGTCGACGCCGTCCACCGCGCAGATCAGGCGCAGCCCGCGCGCGACGTCCTGCGCCGCCCCGTCGCCCTGCACGCGCGCCGGCCGGATCACGACGTGCGCCTGCGGATAGCGCTTGCGCAGCACGGACAGGATGTCGCGGATGGCGGCACCGTCGAGCGACGTCACGACGCCGATCTTGCGCGGCAGCACCGGCAGCGGGCGCTTGCGCGCCGGTTCGAACAGCCCCTCGGCCTCGAGGCGCGCCTTCAGCTGCTCGAAGGCGAGCTGCAGGGCGCCGCGCCCGTCCGGCTGCATGCGGTCGGCGATGATCTGATACTCGCCCTTCGCGTCGTACACGCTCAGCCGCCCGCGCACGACGACGTGCTGGCCGTCCTCGGGGCGGAACTTCAGCTGCCGGACGCTCGAGCGGAACATCACGCCGCGGATCTGCGCGCCGGCGTCCTTGAGCGTGAAGTAGACGTGTCCGGTCTGCCACTGCCGGCAGTTGGACAGCTCCCCCTCGACGAACACGTCGGGGAAGCCGGATTCGATCACCGCGCGGATGTCGGCGGTGAGCTCCGTCACCGTGAGCGGGACCGGCGCGGCCGGGCGCGGCGGTGGCAGCGACTCGACGGGCTGCGGCGGCGGCGCCGCAGGCTCCGGGCGCGGCGGCTCTTCCTCGAACGGCAGGTCGAACAGCGAGGGCATCGGGCTACCGGGCCGCCGCGCGCTCGCCGAGGTCGCGGGCGAGCGCCTGCAGGTCGGCCATCGTGAAGCCGAGCGCGCGGATGTCGCGCGCGCGGCCGGTGGTCTCGTCGACGTCGACGAGCGCCGCGTGCAGCCGCGGGTCGCCGGTGGCGGTGTCGAAGCGCGCCGGCAGCCCGGTCAGGAAACGCTGGATCACCGGCTCCTTCTCGACGCCGATGACGCCATCGTGCGGTCCCGTCATGCCGACGTCGGTCAGGTAGGCCGTCCCGCCCGGCAGCACGCGCGCGTCGGCGGTCTGCACGTGCGTGTGCGTGCCCACCACCGCGGAGACCGTGCCGTCGAGGAACCAGCCCATCGCGATCTTCTCGGAGGTCGCCTCGGCGTGGAAGTCGACGAAGACGATCGGGGTCCGCTCGCGCACGCGCTCCACCTCGCGCCGGACGATCCGGAACGGGTCGTCGATGGGCGGCATGTGGACGCGCCCCATCACGTTGACGACGCCGACGGACCGGCCGGATCGCGACCGGACGACGCAGCTGCCGGCGCCGGGGGCGTCCGGGTAGTTGGCCGGGCGGAGCAGGCGCGGCTCGATGGCGATGTAGTCCAGGACCTCGCGCTTGTCCCAGATATGGTTGCCGGAGGTCAGCACGTCCGCGCCGGCCGCGAACAGCGCGTCGCCGATCTCGCGCGTGATGCCGTTGCCCCCCGCGGCGTTCTCGCCGTTGACGATGACGAGGTCCACGTCGTACTCGGCCGCGAGCGCTGACAGACCCACCCGCGCGAGGTCGCGCCCGGGCCGTCCCACGATGTCGCCGACGAACAGGAGGTTCATGGAGTGGCTGTCTCGACCGGGATTTCGAGGCCGTGGCCGCGGCGCTCGGGCAGGAACGGCAGCGTGACGCGCAGCTCCCCTTCGGCCAGGCGCGCGCGCGCCTTCGCGGCGTCCACCGGCGCGGTGAGCCGGACGGCGCGGGCGAAGCGGCCCGACGCGCGCTCGACGAGATGGTAGCCGCCGGCGCCGGCGGTCGGACCCGCAACCCACTTCTCGCCGGCGATGAGGAGGACCGTTCCCTTGAGGAGGACGCGGATGGAGGAGGCGGGGACGCCCGGCACGTCCATCAGCACCTCGAAGGCATCGTCCGATTCGAGGACGTCGATCGGGGGGATGCAGTCGCCGGCGGGAGCACGTCCGCCGGCCGGCGCGCCCAGTTCCTGGAAGAGGCGGCGGACGTCCTCCGCGAGGTCGCCCAGCTCCGCCGACAGCAGCACGGTGGGCCAGCCAGCCATAGGTTAACAGCATCGCACAGTCAGGGAGTTTAGGGGCCAGGGGTCAGGGGTCAGGGGCCAGGGGCGTAGGGCCGAACTTCAGTTCGGCCTTGAAGGGGCCAGGGGCCAGGGGTCAGGGGCCAGGGGCCAGGGGCCAGGACTCTGAATGGCCGGCCTGAAGGCCGGCCGTCCTGGTGCCCTGGGATCGGCCTGGTGCTCTGGATCGGCGGCCGTCCGGCGTTGCAGCAACGGCATGCGCGGTGCACCCAATCAAACGCGGGTCGTGCGTCCGGAGGCGGGTCGTCGTCAGATCCCGGCCGGTCCGTCGCTGTTGCCCGGCTGTCGGGAGGCGAGAACCAGGACGGCCGACCTTCAGGTCGGCTATTCAGAAACCCCCACCTCCAAGCGGCATCTCAGTAGTGTAATTGAGCAAATAACACTCAAATTTCATGATTGACAGTTACTCACATCGTCTCTAGAATCTTGAAAAGAACGGTTTGGAGGGGTTAATGCCAGGCAAGGTGATCGGAATCGACCTCGGGACGACGAACTCGGTGGTCGCGGTGATGGAAGGGGGCCAGCCCACCGTGATCGTCAACCAGGAAGGCGCCCGGACGACTCCGTCCGTCGTCGCCTTCTCGAAGGAAGGGGACCGCCTGGTCGGCCAGGTCGCCAAGCGGCAGGCCGTCACGAACCCGGAGAACACGATCTTCTCGATCAAGCGCTTCATGGGGCGCCGCTTCGACGAGGTCTCCGCCGAAGCCTCCCGCGTGCCCTACAAGGTCGTGC
>CAYUPN010000121.1:0-2566 GCA_964446605.1 uncultured Bifidobacteriaceae bacterium
CTCTTCGAGGATCGCGACGGCAGCCTCTGGATCGGCACCAACAGCGGGCTGCACCGGTTCCGCGATCAGCCGTTCACGATCTACGGCACGCCGGAAGGCCTGCCGAGCGATCAGCCGACGGCGGTCCACGAGGATGCGGAGGGGGCGCTCTGGATCGGGTTCCAGGATGCCGGCGTGATGCGGCTGAACGGCGGGCGCGTGGATCGGTTCACCGCCGCGCGCGGGCTCGCCGGCAACGAGGTGTTCAGCCTGTACGGCACGCGCGACGGCAGCGTGCTCGTCGGCACGCGCAACGGCCTCTCACGCATCCGCCCGGACGGGGCGATCACCAGTCTCGCGCCGATCGACCCGTTCAAGCGGCGCTCCGTGCACGACGCGATCGAGGACGAGGCGGGCCGGCTGCTGCTCGGCACGCCCAACGGTGTGCTGCTCGTCGAGCGTGGCCGGCAGCGCCACCTGTTCGGCGGCGGGCCGACGCTGGCCGACTCGATCGTCGCGCTCGCACGGGACCGCGACGGCACGGTGTGGGCCGCCACGTACGACCGCGGGCTGTGGCGCTACCAGGACGGCAAGGCCGAGCGGTTCACGCGCGAGCACGGGCTGCCCACCGACGCCCTGCGCGCGCTTCGCATCGACGGCGACGGCGTGCTGTGGATCGGCACCGCCGGCGGAGGGCTCGCCTGGCGCCACGGCAAGGCGTTCGGCAGCGTGAGCACGCCGCAGGGCCTCGACAGCGGGACGGTCGGTCAGATCATCGACGACGGCGAGGACCTGTGGCTCGGCACGCCGGCAGGCCTGCTGCGCGTGAAGAAGCGCTCGCTGCTGGGGGGGCGGGTCGGGCGGGCCGACGATTCGATCTTCGCCGCCTCGGCCGGGCTCCGGTCGTCGCAGTGTGCCCCGGGGTTCCCGGTGGCCAGCGGGGGTGCGCGCGATCGGGAGGGACGCATCTGGACGATCACGGCCAACGGGCTCGCGATGCTCGATCCGGCGCGGCTCTCCGCGCCGCCGCCCCCACCCGTGCCCGAGATCCGGGCGGTGCTGGTGGACGGGATGCCCGTGAATCCCCGCGCCCCCTTCGACGTCGCGCCGGGTACCGGCCGCGTGGAGTTCCAGTTCGCCTCCGTCTGGCTCGGCACCCCGGAGCGCCTGTATTACCAGTACCGGCTCGAGGGCGTGGACCCGGGCTGGATCGGCGGCGGCACACGCCGCACGGCGGACTACAACAACCTGCCGCCCGGGCGCTACCGGTTCCTGGTACGCGCGTCGCTCGGCGACGGCATCACCAGCCCGCCGGCGGTCGTGACGTTCACCCGCCGGGCCGCCTGGTTCGAGGCCAAGTGGTTCCCGTTCGCGGTGGTGGCGGCGCTGGCGCTGCTGGCGTCGGGGCTCTACTGGCTGCGCCTGCGCCAGGTGCGCGCGATGTTCGCGATGCGGCTGGAGGAGCGCGTCCGCATCGCGCGCGACCTCCACGACACGCTCGCGCAGGACCTGGTCGGCATCGGCACGCAGCTGGCGGGCGTGGCCAGCGCGATGAGCTCGGCGCCCGAGCGGGCGGCGCAACAACTCGCGCTCGCGCGTCGTATGACACAACACAGCCTCACGGAGGCGCGCCGCGCGATCATGGATCTGCGGACCTCGGCGCTCGACGGGCGCGGCCTGCCAGCGGCGCTCGACCACGTCATCCGCGAGATGGCGGCCGCCTCCGGCGTGGACGTCGTGCTCTCCGCGGACGCGGCGGCAGCGCCCGCCGACGAACGCCGGCAGCAGCAGCTGCTGCGGATCGCGCAGGAAGCCGTGGCCAACGCGTTGAAGCATGCCCGCCCCACCAGGATCGACGTCATGCTGGCAGCCAGGAACGGACATACGGTGTTGAGAGTGAGCGATAACGGAGCAGGGTTCAGCCCGGCGGACGCGTTCGCCGTGTCGCACGGGCATTTCGGATTGCTGGGCATGCGCGAACGGGCGCGGTCCGTGGGCGGCGAACTGGTCGTCCAGAGCGCGCCGGGCGCGGGGACGACCGTCGAGGCGCGGGTGCCGCGGCCATGAGCGCGTCGATTCGCGTGCTGATCGCCGAGGACCATCTCATCGCGCGCGTCGGGCTCGCGACCATCGTGCAGACGCAGCCGGACATGGTGGTGGTGGCGGAGGCCTCGAGCGGCGAGGAGGCGATTGCCCTGCACGCCGACCACCGGCCGGACGTGACGCTGATGGACGTGCGGATGCCGGGGCTCAACGGCATCGCGGCGATGGCGGCCATCCGGGCCCGCGAGCCCGACGCGCGCTTCATCGCGATCAGCACGTACTCGGGTGACGAGGAGATTCGACAGGCGCTCAACGCCGGCGCGAGCGCCTATCTGACCAAGGACGTGCTGGACGCCGATCTGATCTCGACGATCCGGCTCGTGCACGCCGGGCGCTCGTACCTGCCGCCCGCCGTGGCGGCGGTGCTGGCCGCGCACGGATCACCGCCGGACCTGACCCCGCGCGAGATGGACGTGCTGCGGCTGATCGTCGCCGGGCGCAGCAACCGCGAGATCGCGCAGGCGCTGTCGATTGCCGAGTACAC
>CAYUPN010000121.1:2666-5809 GCA_964446605.1 uncultured Bifidobacteriaceae bacterium
TTTCCCCTCACTCGAAGAACGGAAACAGCTTCCGGATCAGCTCCTCGTTCGGGCGCGTGCCGTACTCGCAGATCTCGAAGGCCTCGGCGTAGCGCACCTGGCCGGCCTTCTCGGGCCCGTACCACTTCGCCAGCGCCTCCCGCACCTGCTTCGACGGCGTGCGTCCGCGCTGCTCCTTGAGCCACGCCTTGCGCGCCGCCGGATCCGTCGGGACCTGATCGAGGTTGCCGGCGTGCCACGGCAGCCACTCGTACACCTGCGACACGTGTGCGTCGAGCGCCTCGATCTTCTTGTCGATCACATCGTCGATCGCGACGGCGATGTCGGGACGGAAGGGCGCCGGCTTCTGGAACCCGTCCTGGAAATAGAGGAACACCGGGTTCTTGCGCAGCGCCGGCACGTCGCTGACGACGTTCGGCACCGTGACCATGAACGCGGCGTCCTGGACCAGCACGCCGGTGTAGCGATGATCCGGGTGGTAGTCGTTCGGGCGCGGCGCCAGCACGAGATCCGCCTGCCACTCGCGAATCTGCCGGATGATCTGCTGCCGCACCTCGAGGCTCGGCACCAGCTCGCCGTCGTGGTTGTCGAGGACGATGTACTCGATGCCCAGGCGGCGTCCGGCTTCCTGCGCCTCCGCCCGGCGACGCATCGCCAGCTGCCCGCCTCCTTCCTCGTGGTGGCCGGCGTCGCCGTTCGTCACCGCGACGAAGCGCACCTTGTGTCCGAGCGCCGCCCATTTGGCGGCAACCCCGGCCGAACGGATGTCGCAGTCGTCGGGGTGGGCGCCGAAGGCGATGATGCGCAGCGGCTCCTGCGCCTGAGCCAGCGCGACGGCGGGGGCCAGCAGCGTGCCGGCGGCGGCGAGCGCCGACAGGAACACGGACCAGCGGATCATTTTTCCTCCTGCTTTGAGGCGGCCGTTCGCGGCCGCGGGATGGGCGGCCATTGTACGACGGGCCGCTGGGGTAGGATCCTGAATCGGGTCCGATGGAGTCGGATCGGGTCTCGCCCGCGTCGTGCATTCCGGTCGGCGTCGGGCGGGGCGCTACTCAGAGAGCACGCACATGAAGGCGAGCACGAAGGCAGGATGTCTGGCGGCGGCGGTGCTGTCCGTCACGATGGTTGGCGCGCAGGAGCGGACGCGCGATGAGATCCCCGAGCAGTACAAGTGGGATCTCACGGATCTCTACGCGTCGGACGAGGCCTGGCGGGCGGAGAAGGAGCGGCTCCAGACGACGCTGGACGAGGCGGCGGCGTTCCGCGGCACGGTGGGGCAGTCGGCGGCGCGGCTGGCCGAGGCGCTGGCGCTGCAGGCCTCGCAGGAGAAGACGCTCGCGCGGCTCTACGTGTATGCCCACCTGAAGGCGGACGAGGATACCCGGGTGGACGGCCCGCAGGGCATGTCGGACGAGATGACCCGGCTCGCCTCGGCGTTCGGCGCCCAGTGGTCCTGGCTCGAGCCGGAGCTCCTGACGCTGGAAGCTTCGACGCTCGATTCGTGGATCGCCTCCACGCCGGCGCTGGAGCCGTTCGCGTTCTATCTCCGCGACGTGCTGCGGCGGAAGCCGCACACCCTGTCGGCACGCGAGGAGGAGCTGCTCGCGCGCGCGGCGCCGGTGGCCGCCGGCGCGGGGACGACGGCCAATCTGTTTCTCAACGCCGATCTGCCCTGGCCGACCATCACCGTCGCGGAGGGCCGGCAGGTCCGGCTCGATGTGCCCGGCTACTCCCTGGTGCGCGAGTCGGCCGTGCGCGACGACCGCCGCGCGGCCATGGAGACGTTCTTCGGCGCGCTCGGCAGCTACCGGCGCACGCTCGGCGCGACGCTGAACACCGCGGTGCAGGCGGCGCTGTTCAACGCGCGCGCGCGCGGCTTCGAGTCGAACCTCCAGGCGGCGCTGAACGGTCCGAACATCCCGGAGTCGGTGTACCACGAGCTCGTGGCGGGCGTGAACCGGCATCTGCCCACCTTCCACCGCTACCTCCAGCTGCGGAAGCGGATTCTGGGCCTCTCCGAGCTGCATTACTACGACCTCTACGCGCCCCTCGTCGCCGATGTCCCGCTCGAATACAGCGTGGACGACGCGCAGGATCTGGTGCGCCAGTCCCTCCGGCGCCTGGGTGACGACTACGTGGGGGCGCTCGACCGCGCGTTCTCGGAACGCTGGATCGACTACTACCCGAGCACCGGCAAGCAGTCCGGCGCGTACATGGCGGGGGCGGCGTACGACGTGCACCCGTACATGCTGCTGAACTACAACGGCCGGTTCAACGACGTGTCCACGCTGGCGCACGAGCTGGGGCACGCGATGCACAGCTTCTTCTCGACCCGGACGCAGCCGTACCCGACCGCGGGGTATCCCATCTTCGTCGCCGAGGTCGCCTCGACGTTCAACGAGGCGCTGCTCATCGACCGGCTGCTCGAGACCGTCGACGACCCGAAGGTGCGCCTGGCGCTGCTCGGCAACTACCTGGAAGGCGTGAAGGGCACGGTCTTCCGCCAGACGCAGTTCGCCGAGTTCGAGCTGCGGATGCACGAGATGGGGCAGAAGGGTGAGCCGATCACCGGCGATGCGCTCTCGAAGCTGTACCTCGACATCACGCGCAAGTACTACGGCCACGATCGGCAGATCTGCCTCGTCGACGACTACATCGCCAACGAGTGGGGATACGTGTCGCACTTCTATCGGCCGTTCTACGTGTTCCAGTACGCGACGTCGTTCGCCGCGTCGACGGCCCTTTCCGAGAAGGTCATGGCCGGCGAGGCCGGCGCCCTCGATCGCTACCGCGCCTTCCTCGCGGCGGGCGGGTCGAAGTTTCCGATCGATCTGCTGAAGGACGCCGGCGTCGACATGACCACCGCCGAGCCGCTGGATCTGACGATCCGGAAGATGGAGCGGGCGATGGACGAGATGGAAAAGCTCATCGGGGACGTCGGACGCGCGAAGTAGCAGCCGCGCGGCTGCGAGTCAGTGTCACCGGGCAGTCGCGCCCTTCTCGTTTCCCGTTTCCCGTTTCCCGCTTGCCCCTCCATCGCCCGCCGGGCGGAGGAGGGTTTCCCGTTTCCCCCCCGTCCACCGTATAGTGCCCCTCCGTGGGGGGGATGAGCGGCTGGCTCCGGCTGAGGCTGGGAGCCGCCG
>CAYUPN010000121.1:5909-10542 GCA_964446605.1 uncultured Bifidobacteriaceae bacterium
CTGACCTTCCAGGGCAGCTACAGCCGCACGCCGCCGAAGGAGACGGTCTACGGCGGTCACGCGTCGGCGATGGGGCCGGCCGCGCCCGAGCCATCCGCGGCCGAGGAGACGGCGCACGAATCGCCCGTGACGTTCGAGGTCGCCGCGCGGCTCCCGACGACGACCTGGTGCGGCGGTCCCACGAAGGACCACATCCTGGAATCGGCCGGCAACGGCCTCGCGCTGCTCGATTACGACGGCGACGGCCTCCTCGACATCTATCTCGTCACCGCGCCGCAGCTCACGCCGTCCCGCGAACGCATCCCGCACCGCAACGCGCTCTATCGCAATCGCGGCGGCTGGCAGTTCGAGGACGTGTCCCGTGCGGCCGGCGTCGACGCGGCCGCGTGGGGCACTGGCGTCTGCGCGGGGGACGCCGACGGCGACGGCCTGATCGACCTCTACGTCACGAACTGGGGTCCGGACTTCCTGTTCCGCAACCGCGGCGACGGCACCTTCGAGGAGATCGCCGCGCAGGCAGGCATCAGGGCGGACGGCTGGAGCACGGGCTGCTCGTTCTTCGACGCGGACGCCGACGGCGACCTCGACCTGTACGTCGCCCGCTATGTCCGCGCGACGTGGGACGAGGTGGTGTCGGCCCGGCGCACGCTCGTCTGGCGCAACGGCCCGCAGATCATGGTCGGTCCTGCCGGCCTGCCGGGTGAGCCCGATCTGTTCTTCGAGAACCGGGGTGGCGGGCGCTTCGTCGAGTCGGCGGCGGTCCGCGGCCTGTCCGATGCCGCCGGCGCCTACGGGTTCGCGGTGGTCTCGACGGACTACGACGGCGACGGCTTCGTCGACCTGTTCGTCGCCAACGACTCGAACCCGAACTTCCTGTATCGCAATCTCGGCGACGGCCACTTCGAGAGCGTGGGCCTGCTGGCCGGCGTCGGCGTGAACGCCGAGGCGCGGGCGCAGGCGGGCATGGGCGCCGATGCCGGCGACTACGACGGCGACGGCCGGCCGGACTTCGTCCTCACGGCCTTCGCGCACGACCGGAACACGATTTACCGGAACGTCGACGGGCGGCAGTTCGAGGACGCGGCCGAAGCGTCCGGCCTGGCGGCCGCGACCTTCACGCGCATGGGATGGGGCGCCGCGTTCGTCGACGCCGACCTCGACACCCGCCTCGATCTCGTCATCGTCAACGGTCACATCTTCGCCGACATCGACGGGTACCCGGACCTGCGCGAGACGTTCCGCCAGCAGAACCAGCTCTTTCTCAACACCGGCGGACGCTTCCGCGACGTCTCGGCGCAGGCCGGTGGCGGCTTCCGGCTCGCGCGCGTCGGCCGCGGCCTCGCGCTCGGCGACCTCGACAACGACGGAGACGTCGATCTCGTCATCAGCAACATGGACGACGAGCCGACGGTGCTGGAGAACCGGCAGCGGACCGGCCGGCACTGGGTGGGCGTCCAGGTGATCGGCCCGGCGCCGAACCGGTTCGCCATCGGCGCGGTCGTGACGATCGAGTCGGGCGGGCGCCGGCAGATGCGCGAGATCCGGTCGGGCGGCACGTATCTCTCGCAGGGAGACCTGCGCGCGTACTTCGGGCTCGGCGACTCGAACGCGCCCGTCGACGTGGACGTGCGGATGCCGGGCGGCGCCCGCTGGCGCTGGACCGGTCTCGCGGCGGACCGGCTGCACGTGCTCGAGCTCACGCGGGCGACGCGTGTCGAGCCCGGACGGATGCCAACGGGCCGATGAGGCAGCGCATGCGGTTCAGGAATCTCGTGCGCGCGTCCGCGGTCGTCCTGCTTACGATGACCGCGCTCGCCGAGCCGGATGCGGCACGGCGGCCGGTGGATCCGCCGGCCGCCGATGGCAGCGCGTCGGACGTCTATGACCCGGAGCTGGCGGTTCCGGAGATGCTGGAGCCGTACCTCCCGCACGTCGAGCCGGGCCACGACGCCTTTCCGCTCGAGCGCGACGCCGAGGCCATCGAGGCGCGCCTGCGCGAGCTCGGCACCGCGCTTCGCGCCGGCCGTCCGGACGAGGCGCTGGCACTGCTCGCTCCCGACGTCCGCGGCGCGCCGCTCCTTCCGGCGCTGGACCGGCCGGCGCAGACGCACGGCCCGCTCGAGATCCGCCGCGCCCGCAGCGTGGAGGAGGGTGCCTCGCTCGACCGGGAGCGCTTCCGCCCGCAGCTGTCGACCCTCATCGCCGGCATGCGCCATGTGCTCGTGGCGGAGTTCATCGTCACTGCGATCGCGCCCGCCGACGGACCCGACGGACTCGACACCGTCGTCCGCTTCGACATCGTCGGGGACACGGAGGGGGAGGGGCGCATCCAGCATGTCGGTACCTGGCGGATCAACTGGCGGCGGGATGGTGAACGCTGGCAGATCGCGTCGTGGTCCACGTCCTCGCAGACGACGAGCCGGGCGCGGACACCGGTGTATGTCGAGGCGACGCGCGGTGCGTTCGGCGGCATCGACGCGTTCGGCCGGCAGCTGGGTGTCGATCTCGACTCGTGGATGGCGACGTTCGACTCGGTGCTCACGCGCGACTCGAACGGCCATCACGGCGTCTCGGCCGGTGACGCCGACGGCGACGGCCTGGACGACCTGTACATCGCGCAGCCGTCGGGTCTGCCGAACCGGCTGTTTCGTGCTCGCGGTGACGGGACGTTCGAGGACATCACGGAGCGCGCCGGGGTGGCCGTTCTCGACGACACCGCGCAGTCGCTCTTCGCCGATGTCGACAACGACGGCGACCAGGATCTCGTGATCGCCACGGGCACGCGCCCGCTGCTCTTCGTCAACGACGGCACGGGCCGCTTCACGCCCGTGCCCGATGGGTTCCGGTTCGCCCGGCCGCTGCAGGGGGCGTTGACGTCGATCGCGATGGCCGACTACGACCGCGACGGCTTTCTCGATCTGTACCTGTGCGTCTACTCCTACTTCTATGGCGCCGGGGAGGAGAAGGCCGGCACGCCGGCCCCGTACTACGACGCGCGCAATGGTCCGCCGGCCGTGCTGTTCCGCAACGACGGGACCGGCCGCTTCGTGGACGTGACCCGCGAGTCGGGGCTCGACGTCGGGAACGACCGGTATCACTTCGCGGCTGCCTGGGCCGACGTCGACGAGGACGGCTGGCCGGATCTCTACGTCGCGAACGATTTCGGGACGAACAATCTGTACCGGAACCGCGGGCGCGTGAACGGGAACGTGACGTTCGAGGACGTCGCGGCGGCGGCAGGCGTGCTCGACCACGGCGCCGGGATGAGCGCGACCTTCCTCGACTACGACAACGACGGCCGGCTCGACATCTACACCGGCAACATGTGGACGGCGAGCGGCCAGCGCGTGACGGCATCGCCATCGTTCATGCCGGAGGCCCCGGCGGATGTCCGCGCGCTCTACCGCCGTCATACACGCGGCAACGCGCTGCACCGCAACCGCGGCGACGGCACGTTCGACGATGTGACGGCCGAGGCGGGAGTGGCGATGGGCCGGTGGGCGTGGTCGTCGGACGCTCTCGATTTCGACAGCGACGGGTGGGACGACCTCTACGTCGCCAACGGCATGCTCACGCGGCGGCGGGCGCAGCACGACCTGGAGGGGTTCTTCTGGCGGCAGGTGGTCGCCCGTTCGCCGCTGACTCGCGTGACGGGCACGCCGTACGACGGCGCCTGGCGCGCCATCAACCAGCTGCTGATTCACGAGAACATCGCCGGCCGGCAGCGCAACGTGTTCCTGCGCAACGACGGCGCCGGGGCCTTCGACGATGTGTCCGGCGCGGTGGGGCTCGATCTGGATCAGGACGGGCGGTCGTTCGCGGCCTTCGACATGGACGGCGACGGCGACCCGGATCTCGCGGTGATGGCGGCGCGCCAGTCGCCGCAGCTGCGGCTGTTCCGCAACGACGCCGCACCGCGGGGGCGCGCGCTGGCGATCCGGCTCACCGGGACGCGGAGCAACCGCGACGCGATCGGCGCGCGGGTGGTCGTCGAAACCGACAGACTGCGGCGGACGAAGGTTCTGATGGCGGGATCGGGGTTCCTGTCGCAGCACTCGAAGGAGCTGCTCGTCGGCCTTGGCGACAGCACGCGCGTCGACACGCTGGCCGTCGTCTGGCCGTCGGGTGAACGGCAGGTGTTCACGGATCTCCCGGTCGACGTGCGGCTCCGGCTCGTGGAGGGAGGCCCGCTCGAGCAGGAGCCCTTCGCGGCGTCGACTGCGGGGCAGCAGACCGCGGCCGATCCCTCCGCGACGCCTGCATCAGCGCCCCGGGCGACGTGGCTGTACGAGCCGTTCCCGGCGCCTGACTTCTCGGTGCCCGATCTCGAGGGCGGGACGCGGTCGCTGGCCGCGTTGCGGGGGAGGCCGGCCATCCTGCTCCTCTGGTCGGCGGGTTCGCGGGCGTCGCGTGAGGCGGTCGAGGCGCTCGGACGCGGGCGGGTGGCGCTGGAGCGGGCGGGCGTCGGCCTCCTGGCGCTCGCGCTCGATCCGCCCGCCGCGCTGCCGGAAATCCGGAAGGCCGCGCCTGCCGGCCTGCCGGTCGCGCAGGCGACCCGCGAAGCCGGGATCGCGTTCGCGATCATGAACCGGCACGTCTTCATGAACCGGCAGCCGCTCCGGCTTCCGGCGGC
>CAYUPN010000122.1:0-10485 GCA_964446605.1 uncultured Bifidobacteriaceae bacterium
GCCCGCGTGACGCTGACGGATGTGCGGCCGGCGATCGACGACTCCCGGGCGCTCTCGGCGCAGGGGATCGCGCTCGAGCTCGGCGGCCACGACCCGGCCACCTTCGGCGCCGCGGACCTCATCGTCGTCAGCCCCGGCGTGAAGCTCGATCACCCCGCGCTGGAGCACGCGCGGTCGCGCGGGGTTCCGGTAATCGGGGAGCTGGAGCTCGCCTGGCGCTGGATCCAGGGGCGGGTGATCGCCATCACCGGCACCAAGGGCAAGTCGACGACGACGACGCTTGCCGGACGGATGCTCGAGGCGGCGGGCCTTCCCGTGCTCGTGGGGGGCAACATCGGCGTCCCGCTGAGCAGCCAGGTCGATCGGTCCACGCCCGGGACGCTGCACGTCATCGAGGCGAGCAGCTTCCAGCTGGAGACCACGGACACGTTCCACCCGTGGATCGCGGCGCTGCTCAACTTCTCGCCGGACCACCTGGATCAGCACCCGACGATCGAGGCGTACGCGGCGGCGAAGCGGCGCATCTTCGCGCACCAGACCGCCTCCGACTGGGCCGTCATCAACGAAGACGACGCCGGGGCGCGCGGGCTGGCCGACGGCATCGCCGCGCGGCGGGTGGCCGTCGCGATCGACGCGCCGATCGGTGACGGCGTGACGGTGGAGCGCGATCAGATCGTCGAACGCCGCGGCGGCGCCGCGGTGCCGCTCGTGCCGCTGTCGGCCGTGCAGGTGCGCGGCCGGCACCTGCTCAGCGACGTCGTGGCGGCGACGGCCATCGGCCGCACCGCGGGCGTGCCCGCGGCGGCGATGACGCAGGCCGTGCGCGCGTTCGCCGGCATCCCGCACGCGATGGAACGGCTCGGCGCGATCGACGGGATCGAGTTCGTGAACGACTCGAAGGCGACCAACGTCGAGGCGGCCCGGCGCTCGATCGAGAGCGTCGCCCGCGACCTCGTGGTCGTGATGGGCGGCCGCTACAAGGGGGGTGACTTCGCCGGGCTCGCCGGACCGCTTCGGGCGCGGGGCGCGGCGGTGGTGGCCATCGGCGAGGCCTCGGAGCTCATCGCCGACGCGCTCGGCCGCGAGATCCGGGTGGAGCGGGCGCAGACGATGCGCGACGCGGTCAGGACCGCGTTCGCCCTGGCGCCGGCGGGCGGCACGGTCGTGCTGGCGCCCGGATGTTCGAGCTTCGACATGTTCCGCGACTACGCGGAGCGGGGCGAGGCGTTCAGGCAGGAGGTGCAGCAGCTCGCCGCGGAGCGGCGGGCGTCCCGTGAGCAGTGAGCAGTCGTCAGTCAGCCTGCGGCGATACGGGAGCGTGCCGCTGGGAACGCAGGCTGCCCCGGTCTGCGAGGCGTGTGTCCCGACCCCTGGCTGACTGATGACTGCTGACTGTTCACGGGCGGCGGGTCCGGTCCATGGCGAGCCGGCCCCGCCGTTCCTGTGCCGCGCCCCGTATACCGGGGTCGCGGCCGACCCATGTTTCGGGCGTTCCGTGCCCGGGCTTTAGGGCGCGGGCAGGGCGGGAAGTATGGCGCGAAAGCTCAAATCGGACAAGGTGCTGTTCCTGGCGACGCTCCTGCTCGTCTTCGCGAGCGTCGTGATGGTGTTCAGCGCGTCCGCATACATCAACGCCTTCCGGTACGAGGAGCCGCACCGGCTGCTGGTGAAGCAGGCGCTGTGGGCGGCGCTCGGCCTGGCCCTGCTGGGCATCGTGATGCGGGTGGACTACCGGATCTGGCGCCAGCCGGCCGTGATCGTCGCCGCGGTCGGTGGAGCGTTCCTGCTGCTGGTCGCGGTGCTCTTCAGCACGCCGATCAACGGCACGCGCCGGTGGTTCGGCATCGGCGGGTTCGGGATCCAGCCGTCGGAGCTGGCGAAGCTGGCCGCGATCCTGTTCGTGGCCGCGCTGCTCGAGCGCCGCATGAGCCGCATCAACGAGCTGAAGGAGGTCGCGGTCCCGGTGGCCGGCGTGGTCGGAGGCATGACGCTGCTCATCATGCTGGAGCCCGACTTCGGCACGTCCGCCTGCCTGCTCGCGACGATCGGCGTGATGGTGTTCGCGGCAGGCTTCAGCCTCCGCTACATCGCGATCAGCGGGCTGCTGCTGGTGCCGCCCGCGTTCCTGGCGGTGTGGCTGTCGGATTACCGGTGGAAGCGCCTGACGGCGTTCCTCTGTCCCGAATGCGATCCGCTCGGATCCGGATTCCAGCTGCTGCAGTCGCTGATCGCCGTCGGCACAGGCGGCCTGGCCGGGCGCGGGCTGATGGGCGGCGTGCAGAAGATGTTCTACCTGCCCGAGCCGCACACCGACTTCATCTTCGCGGTGATTGCCGAGGAGGTCGGTCTGCTCGGGACAACGCTCACCGTGCTGGCCTTCGCCGCGATCGTCTGGCGGGGGCTGCGGGTGGCGGGACGCGCGCCGGATCAGTTCGGCGCGTTCCTCGCGACGGGTCTGACCGCGATGATCGCCGTGCAGGCGCTCATCAATCTCAGCGTCGTGCTGGGGCTCGTGCCGACGAAGGGGATTCCGTTGCCGTTCGTGAGCGCCGGCGGGTCGTCGCTGCTCATCAACCTGGTCGGCATGGGCATCCTGCTGAACGTCTCGCAGCACGCATCCGGCGTGCCCGAGGCCTGACGCAGGGCGCCGGCCGGGCCGGGGCGCCGGTGCAGCGATGAGCGAGCGGCCGCTGCGAGTGGTGATTGCGGGGGGAGGAACGGGCGGACATCTCTACCCGGGGATTGCCGTCGCCCGCGAGCTGCAGGCGCGGCGGCCGGGAACGATTGTGACGTTCGCGGGGACGGCCCGCGGACTGGAGGCACGGGTCGTGCCGCGCGAGGGGTTCGAGCTGGACGTCATCCGCAGTGCCGGGCTGAAGGGGACCTCGCTGGCCGCGCGCCTGCGGGGATTCGCGCTGCTGCCGCTCTCGGCGCTCGACGCCTGGCGGCTGCTGTCGCGGCGCGCGCCGGATCTGGTGATCGGCGTCGGCGGCTACAGCTCCGGTCCGGTGGTCGCGATCGCGGCGGCGCGGGGCATCCCGACGCTGCTGCTGGAACAGAACGCGCTGCCGGGCGTGACGAACCGTCTGCTGGCGCCGCTCGTCCGTGCCGCCGCCGTGACGTACGAGTCGACGCTCCCGTTCTTCCGCGGGAAGGGGTTCGTCGCCGGCAATCCGGTCCGCCCCGGCTTTTTCGACCGCCCGGGGCCGGCGAGTGCGGCAGCGGGCGACCCCGTGCGCGTGCTGATCTTCGGCGGCTCGCAGGGGGCGCGCGCGATCAACGCCGCCTGTGTCGACGCGGCGCCCGCGCTGGCCGCAGCCTCGCCGCCGCTGGCGATCACGCACCAGACCGGTGAGCGCGATCTCGCGTTCGTCCGCGAGGGCTACGAACGCGCGGGGCTGACGGCGCGCGTGGAGGCGTTCCTGTACGAGATGGAACGCGAGATGCACGAGGCCGACCTCGTCGTCTGCCGCGCGGGTGCGACCACGCTGGCGGAGCTGGCGGCCGCAGGCAAGCCGTCGATTCTGATCCCGCTGCCGACGGCCGCCGACGATCACCAGCGTCGCAACGCGGAGGTCGTCGCCGCGGCCGGCGCCGCGGAGGTGATCGATCAGCGCGAGCTGAGCGGCGCCGGGCTGGCCTCGCGTGTCCGCGCGCTGGCAGCCGATCGGGCGCGGCGCGAGGCGATGGGAGAGGCGGCGCGCGCGCTCGCGCGTCCGGACGCGGCGGCCGCGATTGCGGGCCGCGCGCTCGCGCTGGTGGGGGCATGAGGGGACTCGGTGGGACGCGGAGCGCCCATTTCGTGGGGGTCGGCGGCAGCGGCATGAGCCCGCTCGCCGAAATCCTGCTGCGTCGCGGGCTCCGCGTCTCCGGCTCGGACCAGCAGTCGTCGGCGTCGACGGCGCGACTGGTCGAGCGGGGGCTGACGTTCACCCTCGGCCACGATGCCGCCCACGTCGGGGACGTCGACGTCGTCGTGCGTTCCTCCGCGGTGGCGAAGGACAACCCGGAGATCGTCGAGGCGAGCCGGCGCGGCATCCCGATCGTCGCGCGCGGCGAGCTGCTCGCCGAGCTCATGCGGCCGACGCTCGGCATCGCCGTCGCCGGCGCGCACGGCAAGACCACGACGACGTCGATGGTCGGGTGGGTGCTCGATCGCGCCGGGCTCGACCCGACCGTGGTCGTCGGCGGCCGGATGGCGCAGTTCGGCAGCGGAGCCCGCATCGGGAACAGCGACCTGTTCGTCGCGGAGGCGGACGAGAGCGACCGATCGTTCCTTCGCTTGTGGCCGGTCATCGCGGTCGTGACGAACCTCGATCGGGAGCACCTCGACACGTACGCGTCGTTCGAGGAGATCGAGCAGTCGTTCGCGGAGTTCGTGGGGCGGGTGCCGTTCCACGGCCGGGCGATTCTCTGTGCCGACGACCGGTCGCTGCGCGAGCTGGCGGCGCGGATGCCGCGGGCGATCACGTACGGGCTCGACGATCGGACCGCGCGGATCGGCGCGGTGGACATCGAGCTGCGCGGGTTCGGGTCGCAGGCCACCGCCGTCCGCCGGACGGACGGGCGGGAGGAGCCGCTCGGCGCACTCACGCTGGCGGTTCCCGGGCGCCACAACGTCGCGAACGCGCTGGCCGCAACCGCCGTGGCGCTGGAGCTCGGGGTGCCCTTCGAGACGATCGCCCGGGCGCTGTCGGAGTTCCGCGGCACCGCGCGGCGGTTCGAGCGCAAGGGCGAGGCGAGAGGAGTCACGGTGGTGGACGACTACGGCCACCATCCGACCGAGATCGCCGCGGTGCTGCGGGCGGCGCGCGCGGCGTCGGCGGGGCGGGTCGTCTGCGTGTTCCAGCCGCACCGCTACACGCGGACGGCGCACCTGATGGAGGACTTCGGTCCGGCGCTGGCGCTGGCCGACGAGATCGTCCTCACGGACATCTACGCGGCCGGCGAGCGGCCGCTGCCGGGCGTGACGCTGGACGCGCTGGCCGCGCGGGTGCGGCAGGTGCACCAGGCGGTCACGGTCGTACCGGAGATTGCCGATCTGCCCGGCGCGGTCGCCGGACGCGTACGGCCCGGCGATCTCGTGATCACGCTCGGGGCCGGCTCGATTGGCAGCGTCGGACCGCGGATTCTGGAGGCGCTCGGCTGATGCCCGTCTCCGCGCCGTCCGATCGTCGCTTCCGCCGCGCACACGTGCGGCCCGCGAGGCGTCGTTCGCTCGCCGCCGCGCGATGGCGCCTGGCGGCGCGGGCGGCGGCGATCACGGTCGCGGTAGCCGGCGCGGGCTGGTACGGCACGCACGCGATGGCGACCGCGCGGGTGCTGGAGATCGACGCGATCGAGATCCACGGGAACCGGCACCTGCCGGGCGGCGAGGTGATGGCGCTGCTGGCGGGGTTGGAAGGGCAGCACATCCTGCTCACGGATCTCGAGCCCTGGCGGCGGCGCCTGATGGGATCGCCGTGGGTGGAGCAGGCCGCGCTGCGGCGCGTGCTGCCGTCGACGGTCGAGGTCGTCATCAGCGAGCGGACGCCGATGGCGCTGGGGCGCATCGACGGGGAGCTGTACCTGGTGGATCGCGACGGCCGTGTCATCGACGGCTATGGGCCCGGGTACGGGCAGTTCGATCTGCCGATCGTGGACGGACTGGCGGACGGCGCGGGGCCGGACGGTCCCGCCGTCGATCCGGCGCGCGCGGCGCTGGCCGCGCGCCTGCTCGCCGCGTTCGAGGAGCGCCGGGACCTGCTGCCGCTGGTCTCGCAGGTCGACGTGAGCGACGCGCGGGACGCGGTGGTGCTGCTGCGCCGCGACCCCGCGCTGCTGCATCTCGGAGACCGCCGGTTTGCCGAGCGGCTGCAGGCCTGGCTGGACCTGTCGGAGGCGCTGCGGCTGCGGGTTCCCGAGATCGAATACGCGGATCTGCGGTTCGAGGATCGTGTGTACGTCAGGCCGGCGCGCGGGCCGGCCGCCAGGACAGTGCGGGCCGTGCAATGAACGCCGGACTCCCCGGCACCCGGCGGGATCGGCTGGCGGACGACGAGCCGGCACGGAGGTGAGGACGCACGTGAGACGCAAGGAACGCTACCTGGTCGGACTCGATGTCGGCACGTCGAAGGTGTGCGCCATCGTCGGCGAGCTCGTCGAGGACAACGGACTCGACATCGTCGGCATCGGCGTTGCGGAATCGCGCGGCATCCGGCGCGGGGTGATCGTGAACCTCGAGGCCGCGGTCGACTCGATCAAGAAGGCGATCGAGGAGGCCGAACTGATGGCCGGCGTCGAGATCGATTCCGTGCATCTCTCGATCGCGGGGCCGCACATCAAGGGCTTCAACAGCCGCGGGGTCATCGCGGTCGCCGGCAAGAGCCGGGAGATCACCCGCGACGACGTGCGGCGCGCGATCGACGCCGCCAAGGCCGTGTCGCTGCCGGCCGGGCGCGAGATCCTGCACGTGCTCCCGCAGGACTTCGTCGTCGACGAGCAGGACGGCATCGGCGCGCCGGTCGGCATGACCGGCGCCCGGCTGGAAGTGAACGTGCATATCGTCACCAGCAGCAGCACGGCGACGCAGAACATCGTCTCGTGCGTGAACCGCGCCGGCGTCGGCGTCATCGACACCGTGATCGAGCAGATCGCCGCTGCCGAGTCGGTGCTCACGCCGGACGAGAAGGAGCTCGGCGTCGCGCTGGTCGACATCGGCGGCGGGACGACGGACATCGCGATCTACGAGCGCGGGAGCCTGTGGCACACCGCGGTGATCGGGGTCGGCGGCGACCACTTCACGAGCGACATCGCCGTGGGGCTGCGCATGCCGATTCCCGACGCGGAGAAGCTGAAGCGCAAGTGCGGCTGCGCGCTCTCCGCGATGGTCGACGAGGACGAGACGATGGAGGTGGCGAGCGTCGGCGGGCGCCGGCCGCGCGTGATGGCGCGCCGCATCCTCTCGGAAATCCTGCAGCCGCGCGCCGAGGAGATTTTTCATCTCGTCTGGGACGAGATCCGGCGCGCCGGCTACGAGAAGTCGCTGAACTCGGGCATCGTCCTCACCGGCGGGGGCGCGATTCTGGACGGCATGCCCGAGATCGCGGAGCAGATATTCGACCTGCCGATCCGGCGCGGGCTGCCGGCGGGCATCGGCGGGCTGGCGGATCACGTGGCGAGTCCGGCCTATGCGACACCGGTCGGGCTCGTCCTGTACGGACAGCGGCATCGGGCCATCGAAGCCGTGCGGACCGCGGGTGCGGGCGCGTTCAGCCGGGTTGCGGGCAGGCTGAAGGGGCTGTTCCGGGAGTTCTTCTGATCGGGCGCCTGCTGGGGCGCGGAGGGGCACGAATGGGGCACGACGATTTCACGCCGATCTTCAGGGACATCGACGCCAACGATCTCAGGCTGCGCCTGGACGAGGACCGGCGCACCGGCGCGCGGATCAAGGTGGTCGGCGTCGGCGGCGGCGGCAGCAATGCCGTCTCGCGCATGGTGAAGGCCGGCTTCCAGGGCGTGGACTTCCTGGTGGCCAATACCGACCTGCAGGCGCTGCAGCAGAACCCGGCGCCGGTGAAGATCCAGATCGGCGCGAAGCTGACGAAGGGGCTCGGCGCCGGGGCCGACCCGAACGTCGGACGTCAGGCCGCGCTGGAGGACACGGACAAGCTGCTTCAGGCGCTCGACGGCGCCGACATGGTGTTCGTGACGACGGGCCTCGGCGGCGGGACCGGCACGGGCGCGGCGCCCGTGATCGCGAGCCTCGCCTCGGAGCTCGGCGCGCTCACGATCGCGGTCGTGACCAAGCCGTTCCGCTTCGAGGGCAAGAAGCGGCTGCAGCAGTCCGAAGCCGGACTCGAGGCGCTGCGCGAGTGCGTCGACACGGTGATCACGATCCCGAACGAGCGGCTGCTCAACATCATCGACCGCAACACGACGCTCCACGACTCGTTCCTCACCGCGGACGACGTGCTGCGCCAGGCGATTCAGGGCATCTCGGATCTGATCCTCGTGCCGGGGCTGATCAACCTCGACTTCGCCGACGTCAAGACCATCATGGCCGGCATGGGCCTGGCGATGATGGGGACCGGCATCGCCGAGGGGGAGAACCGCGCGATGCTCGCGGCGCAGAAGGCCATCTCCAGCCCGCTGCTCGAGGGCGCGTCGGTCGAAGGGGCCCGCGGCGTCATCATCAACGTCACGGGCGGCCCGGACATGTCGCTGCTCGAGGTCAGCGAGGCGTCGACCATCATCCAGGAGGTCGCGCACGAGGACGCGAACATCATCTTCGGCGCGGTCGTCGACGAAGGGCTCGCCGGCAAGGTGAAGATCACCGTGATCGCCACGGGGTTCGAGCGGTCCGGCGCCACGCGCGCGCCGGCGGCGAACACCGTGCAGACGCCGGTGGACCTGTCGCACTACTCCTCCCGGCTCCGCACGCCGGACTCGCCGCCGGCCATCGTCCCGCGCCAGCCGATCGCCCGGCGCACACCGGTCGAGCTGCCGCCGATGGCGAAGGCGGCGGGCGCGGAGGACCAGGCGGTGGACGGCGCCGGATCCTCGCAGTTCGACGTGCCGGCGTTCCTCCGCCGGCAGAACGAGAGCTAGCGTCTCGCGCGGCGCGCCGGCGGCGCGCCGCGGATCACCACGACAGCAGCCGCCGGTCGCGGAAGATGAAGTAACAGGCCCGGTTCCGCGACCGGCGCCGGCGCAGGGGATGCAGCTCCAGTCAGGAGCTGACGGCCTGCTGCTGCTCCTCGAACTCGGCGTAGGCATTGAGCACGAGCTCGCGGACGCGGTCCTGCGCGCTGGCATCCGCGACGGGCCGCAGCAGCGCGAAGCTCCGCCGCTCGCCGTTGACGCTGTACTGGCGCGCCGGGAACGTGACGTTGCGGCCGCTCCCGGACCGCCGCTCCCAGACGGCGAACCCGATCAGCTTGAGCCCCTCGAGCGGCCCGTCGACGAAATGCAGTTCGGCGTCCGCCAGCTTGCCAGGCGGGTTTCCCTTGTCGTTCGGCGTGATCTTGACCACCACGGCATCACTCCTTGGCAGGGGCGCGCGAGTCGCGCGCCCGGGACCTGCCGGGGGAGTGGCAAGAGGCCTGCCGCAGCCACGTGCCCGCTGATCGTCTGCGCAAGCCGTGCAGCCCGGAGAGGTTGTGAGTCCGGGAGCGTACGGACACGGGCCGGCGGCGCGTCGCCGGCGAGCAGGAACGGAAACGCCGGTTTACCGCGGGTCGCCGACCAGAATCACGTGCGCGAGCGCCAGGTCGTCGGTGTGGGTGATGGTGAGCAGCGCGCGCGTTCCACCGAGCCTGGCGAAATGCCGTGCCGCCTCGTTGTGGAAATGCAGCTGCGGGGGGCCGCCTGCGCGCACGACCTCCACGTCCCTCCACAGCACGCCCTGGGAGTGACCGGTGCCGATGGCCTTCATCCCCGCTTCCTTCGCCGCGAAGCGGCCGGCCAGGTGGGGCGCCGGGTTGCGGCGCCGCATGCAGTACGCGATCTCCCGCGGCGTGAAGACGCGCTCGAGAAAGCGCTCCCCGTATCGTTGCAGCGTGTCGGCGATGCGCGCGATCTCCGTCGCGTCCAGTCCGAGTCCGACGATGGTCATGGGCGTACTCTACAATCGGGAGGCAAGCGCGCGGCCGTTGGCGGGGAGCGCGCATCACCTTACCCGAAAGCACCCGGAACCGTGAAGACATCCGCATCGGACGCCAGGCAGGCGCCTCCCGAGCCGCGGGCCGGCTTCTCCTGGAGCCGCGCGCCCTGGGGCGTCGTGCTGCGCGTCGAGGCGCTCGCGCACGTCTCGCATGGCTGGACGACGAAGCCGTTGAGGCTGAGGCCGCCGGCATCGGGGCCCGACGAGTGGGCGCAGGTTGCCGGGGCAGCCGGCGTGGAACCGCCGGCGCTCGGCCGTCTGCACCAGGTGCATGGCGCCGCCGTGCACGTCGTGGATGGCCCCATGACTGACGGCGTGCTGCCGGAGGCGGACATCGCGGTCACGGCATCGGACGCGTGTGCGGTCGCCGTGCAGGTGGCCGACTGCGTGCCGCTGCTCGTGGCGGGACGGCGGGCTGTGGCCGCGGCGCACGCCGGATGGCGGGGCACGGCGGCGAACGTCGCGGGCACGGCGATCGAGGCGCTCGTCCGGCTCGGCGAGGATCGCCGCGATCTTCGCGCGGCCATCGGCCCGTGTATCGGTCCGTGCTGTTATGAAGTGGGAGACGAGGTGGCCGATCGCTTCGCGGATGCAGGATGGCGCGAAGCCCTCGACCGCTGGTTCGCCCGTCCGGCGGCCAGGCGTCATCTCGATCTGTGGACCGCCAACCGCGATCAGCTGATCGCGGCCGGACTGCCGCCCTCACAGATTCACGTCAGCGGCCTGTGTACGCGATGCCACGCGGCATGGTTCCATTCCTACCGGCGCGAGGGAGCCGCAACCGGCAGGATGGCCGGCTTCATCAGGGGCGGGTCAGGGCTGTGATCGGGTCGGATCAGGTC
>CAYUPN010000123.1:0-10248 GCA_964446605.1 uncultured Bifidobacteriaceae bacterium
GCCCGCCGGAGCCGCGAGCTAAGCGTGCTTTTGGCGATGGCGGGTCCGCGCGCCCGCTCGCTGATCTCTGCTCGCGGTCGCGCGATCGGGTCTGATCGGGTCCCGCCCGCGCTGGCACGAGCGCGCGGGCGGACGGATCACTCCGGCAACCGGGATCCCGGTCCCCGCTGGCGCGCGGCGGCCAGGGTTCGTGCGAGGTCGGCCTCGCACGCCGCCAGCTGCTTCTCGGCCTCGGCGCGCTGGCGTCTGCCGTCCTCGCTCAGCCGAAGGGCATCGCCGATGGTCGCGATCAGCGTGTCGTTGGCCTCCTTCACCGCCGCGATGTCGACGATGCCCCGCTCGACCTGGGCGCGGATGGTCTGGGTCGACGTGCGGAGCGATTCGGCGTTGGCCGTCAGCAGGTCGTTCGTCAGGTCGGTGGCTCGCTTGAGGGTCTCGCCGGCGTCTGCCGAGCGGGCGATGGCGAGGGCGATGACCAGCTGCTGGCGCCAGAGCGGAATCGTGTTCGCCAGCGTCGACGCGATCCGGGCGATCAGCGCCTTGTCGTTCTGCTGCACCATCCGGATCGACGGCAGCGCCTGCATCGTCACCTGCCGGGTCAGCCTCAGATCGTGCACGCGGCGCTCGAGCTCGTCGCGCGCGCTCCGCAGATCCGCCAGCGTCTGCGCCTCGAGCACGCCGGCGCCGCGGCCGACCTCGTGCGCCAGCGCCGGCAGCGTCTCGAGGTCCAGGCGGCGGAGCCGCTCGTCGCCGGCCGCGATGTAGACCTCGAGCCGCCGGAAGCAGGCGAGCATCGCATCGTAGAGCCGATCGAGCATGCCGACGTCCTTCATCAGCCGGCCGGCATGCGCGTCCAGGTGATCGGCGATGCTCTCGATCTGGGTTCGGACGTGCTCGTAGCGCTGCAGCGTCCTGGCCAGCGGCGTCGCACGGCGGAACAGGCGCGCGACGGCGCCGGGCTTCTCCGCCACGTCGAGGTCCGCGACCGGCAGTCCGCGCAGGGTCGTCACCATCTCGTTGAGCGCCTCGCCGGCGGCGGCCGTGTCCCGGTTGCGCACCCGTTCGAGGATCTCGTCGGTGACGCCGGTGATCTCCTCCTGCGCGGCCGTGCCGAAGAACAGGATCGACATGCTGTCGTCGAGCACGATCTCGGCCATGGCCCGTTCGATCTCCGCCCGCCGCTCCGGCGACGCGGTGTCGTCACGATCGGGCGCGCCGGCCGGTGGGGGCGTGGTGACCGGAGACGCGGGCGCGGTGGTCAGGTTCGTGTCGCTCATGGCATCCTCGCTTCCGGGCGCACCTCCGCGCCCTGGCTGCCGGCCATCCGCTGTGAGTCATGTTCCCGGGACGGAGGAAGCTGGCTCCGAATCTGCGCGGACAGCACTTCCATCTCGACGCCGAGTGTCATCAGGTCGCGCTCGACGAGCCGGCGATGCTGCTCGGTGAACGTGCGCTCCAGCTCCAGGAGCAACCGCCGGAACGCGTCCGCGAGCGGCTGCGCGCCGGGCCGCCGGTGAGTCCGTGCGTATTCCGTTGCCGCGCGCTCGGCCCCTTCGAGGTGCACGGTGAGAAACCGTCTGGCGCGGGCGGCGCACGTGGGATCGCGCTCGATCTCTTCGAGGATCGATCGCCCCGTCGTCGTGAGCCGGAACAGGCGGTCGCGCAGGTCCGGCGCCGCGATGGCGCGCGCCGCGACGTCAATGCCGCGGAGGCGCCCGTGCGCCTGTGTGAGCGCCGCGGCGACTGCCGTCCCATGGGCACCTGCATCGAGCAGGCGGATCCGCGCCGGACGGACGTCGCGGCCGTAGAAGGCCAGGTGTCCGATGGCGCCGAGCGCCGCGAAGATGAACGGCAGCGCCCCCGTGTGGCCTGCCGCAATCGCCGCGCACCACACACCTGACGCCGTCAGCGCCGCGGCCGGCACCTTCAGGGGGACGGCTGGCAGGCGCGGCCGCTGCGCGAGTGCGTAGCGGGCCTCGGCCGCCAGCGCCCACGTGACGACCATCGCCGAGCCCCAGAGACACGCGAGCGCGGCGCTGCTGAACGCGGCGCGCGCGGCGTCGCCGGCGATCAGCCCGCGAAGCAGCGCGATCGTGAGTGGAAGCGGCAGCAGGAACAGGACCGCGGCCTTCGCGGTCGGCGCCCACGCCCGCACCGGCGCGAGCGGGTCCGTCATGGCCATCGCGCGACCGCAGGTTCCGGCGCGGCAGGCTCCGCGAAGGCGGCCTGGCAACCCGGGATCGCGATCGCCAGCGTCAACAGGAACAGTCCGAGCAGGCGCAGGAAGATCGTGCTCCGCATCGCGACGGTGACTCGCGCGCGCCCGGCACCTGAGCGGCGCTGCGCGCATGGCCGTACCAGTATGACGCGCGATCCAGACGTCGCGTTCGCGGATCTCGAGCTCTGCCGCTGCAGA
Source organism: uncultured Bifidobacteriaceae bacterium (assembly GCA_964446605.1). Lineage (GTDB taxonomy): Bacteria > Acidobacteriota > Vicinamibacteria > Vicinamibacterales > JAENWD01 > JAENWD01. The sequence continues at coordinate 2,417 of CAYUPN010000123.1, forward strand.
CCGGAGCCGGCCCATGCGCAGCGATAGCCCATGCGCGGGCGGCAGCTCATCGGTGTCGGCGACGTCGTAGACTGCGGTGATCAGTTCGCGGCGCGTCGCGCCAGAGTCGCGGAGCACGATCATGAAGACCGCACTGCTGCAGGACGGTAGGCGAGCCGAAGCTGCATGCGCACGTCGTCGTGGGCAAGTCCGACGGCAGCGCGCACGGCGGTCATCTCCTCGAGGCGACGGTCCGGCCGACGACGGAGATCGTCGTCGTCGAATCGTCGCGCCATCTGCACCGCCGGATGCACGACGAGGTGGGCGCGGCGCTGCTCGAGCTGCCGGGCTGATCGCGTCGGCGGTCAGCCGCGCACGGGCTCCGGCCGCTCGAGCGCCGCGCGATCCCAGCCGGCGAGTGTCGCCCCGTGGCTGTACGTGCGATCGATGAACGTGGCGATGGCAGCGGCAGGCGAGACCGCCGTTCGCACCGCGTCGTAGGGGAGGATGTACTCCCTGAGCTCGGGATGGTAGTACGCCCCGTCGGGCAGCCCGGGCGCCGCGTCGAATCCGTCCGGCTCCGGGACGGCGTAGGCGTAGAACGCCGGCTCCAGCACGGGGGCGCTGCCGGGCCAGAAGCCGTGACTGATGACCTCGTGGGAATACGCCTCGCGCATGAAGGCGGGGCCTTCACGCGGCGGCGCGGGACGGCCCGAGAAGCGCGAGACCGCCATGTCGAAGGCGCCCCAGAAGAAGTGGACGGGGCTGCACTTGCCGATGAACCGGGAGCGCGCCTCCGTGAACACGTGCTCGACCTGGACCAGAATCCGCCACAGCCGCGCCGCGTATTCCGGGTCGTACGTGTCGTGCATCGTGTCCTGCTCGAACCGGATGGGCGACGGGATCTCGACCGGCATCGACCAGATCCGCACGGGCAGCGACATCTCGTCGAGCGTCGCCATCACGTCCCGGTAGAAGTCCGCGACCGGATGCGATTGGAGCGGAAGCGCCCGGCGCAGGCCGTCGGAGCGTTCGATGACGAGGTGGTGGTCGATGAAGTCGAACTCCATCGTGAAGGCGTACCGTCCGTGCGGCAGCGCGTACGTCTGAAGCCCCCGGCCGGTGACGTGCAGGGTGATGCCCCAGCTGTGGTTGACGTGCGGCGACCGGGCGAGGGCCACCTTGCCCACGATCTGCGACCACATGTGCAGCGTCGCGTAGGTGTCCTTCCACTCGTCATAGGGGAGCGCGGGCCACGCGTCGGCGGCCATCGAGTTGCTGTGGGGCATGGACTGGTCACTCCTGCGGGTCGCCGGCGCCGCGGCGCTGGTGCGCGATGCGGACACGGCATGGCCCATCGGGATGCCCATCATCCTGCATGAACAGCTCCGGGTGAAGCTGAGCAGCGTCACCTCGAGCATTCACGCGTCAATGGGTGCAATGCGTGCCCGACCTCGATCGGAGGGGATATCCTTGGGCAGGAGCCGCGTCATGCCTGAATACGACTCGACCGCGGATCAGCCATCGCTGCGCTACGCGCAGCCGCCGGATCTCGGGCCGTCGTGCCGCCAGGTCCCGCGTGTCGACGTGCTGAACACCCGTGACGAGCGCGTCGGCGCGTTCGATGGCCTGCTGCTCTCGGGCGAGTCGGACATGCCGCTGTATCTCGTGCTGCAGCTCGCCGAGGGCCGCGAGAAGCGCCTCGTGCCCATCGGGTCGGCGTGGTTCGACCAGACGACCAACGTGATCCGCGTCAGCGACACGGACGTCGAGACCGCATCGGGGTTCGACGCCGCGGCGTTCGAGCGGATGACGCCCGCCGAGGTGATCGAGTTCGAGCGCCGCGTGCTCGCGTCGTGCTGTCCGGAGGTGCTGCGGGGCAGCGACCCGCCGGAGTACGGCACCGCGGAACGATTTCAATGCCCGGACTGGCTGAGGGCGTGATCGGAGGAGACCATGGCGACTGCGCGTGGCGGATGCACTCACATCGAGGCGGTCGAGACGGTCAGGCAGCCGGCCGAGCGGGTGTGCGAGGAGTGCGTGGCGATCGGCGCGACGTGGGTGCACCTGCGCACGTGCCAGACGTGCGGCGGGACGCGCTGCTGCGACTCCTCGCCCAATCGGCACGCCAGCAAGCATGCCCGCAGCAGCGGCCATCCGGTGATCGCGTCCGCCGAAGAAGGGGAGCGCTGGCTGTACTGCTACCCGGATGATACGTTCGCCCGGTACTGAAGGAGTCCCGACCGATGATCCACGCCCGCGCACCGCTGGACCGCGCTGGTCTGATTGATCGCTATGAGCGCCTCCGTGCGCGCACGAACGCACTGTTCGCCCTTCTGTCGGACGAGGTGTACTACACCGCGCCGATCGCGGCCCGCCACCCGATCGTCTTCTACGAAGGGCATCTGCCGGCCTTCAGCTTCAACACGCTGGTGAAGAAGGCGCTCGGAGGCACCAGCATCGATCCGCGGCTCGAAGCGCTCTTCGCGCGCGGCATCGATCCGGCCGAGGGGGCGTCGGATCGCGCGCCGCTCGCATGGCCCGAGCGCGGCGCCGTGCAGCAGTTCGTCGACGAGGCCGACCGGCGGGTGGTCGACGCGCTGGCGCACGCCGACCTCGACGTGCCCGGGCATCCGCTGCTCGACGGGGCCGAGGCGGTGCACGCGATCCTCGAGCACGAGGCGATGCACCAGGAAACGTTGTTGTACATGTGGCACCGCCTGCCGTTGGCGCAGAAGCGGCAGCCCGCGGAGTACCGGCCGGTGGTGGATGGCCGCGTGCCGGCACAGGAATGGGTGGACGTACCCGAAGGGACCGCGACGCTCGGCGTCGACCGGGGCGCCATCGCGTTCGGCTGGGACAACGAGTTCGGGGCACGGCGAGACCGCGTCGCCGCGTTCTCGGTCGAGCGATACGACGTCACGAACGCGGCGTTCCTCGAGTTCGTCGAGGCGGGCGGATACGACGAGCCGCGCTGGTGGGAGCCCGAAGACCGGGCCTGGCGCAGTCGCGAGCACCTGCGCCACCCGTCGTTCTGGGAACGCGACGGGGAGGACTGGTACTGGCGCGGGATGTTCGAGCGCATCCCGCTGCCGCCGTCGTGGCCGGTCTACGTCAGCCAGGCCGAGGCCGCGGCGTACGCCCGCTGGCGCGGCGCGCGCCTCCTGACGGAGGCCGAGTTCCAGCGCGCCGCGTACGGCACGCCGTCCGGAGAGGAACGGCCGTTCCCGTGGGGAGTGGCCCCACCGGACCCGGATCGCGGCGTGTTCGACTTCAAGAGCTGGGACCCGCACCCCGTGGGGAGCCATCCGGACGGGCGCAGCGCCTGGGGCGTCGAGGATCTCGTCGGGAACGGCTGGGAATGGACCGGCACGGTGTTCGAGCCGTTCCCGGGATTCCGCGCGATGGCGTCGTACCCGGAGTACTCGGCCGACTTCTTCGACGGGCAGCACGTCGTGATCAAGGGGGCCTCGTCCGCCACGGCGCGCGAACTGCTGCGGCCGACGTTCCGCAACTGGTTCCGGCCCCGCTATCCGTTCGTGTACGCGACCTTCCGCTGCGCGAGGTCCGCGTGACGCGGACCGGCAGCGGTCCCGACCTGGCCGGTTCGGCACGACGGGCGCTCGACGAGTTCGCGGCCGACGTCCGGTACTACCTCGCGCAGCGGCCGCGCCAGCTGCCGTCCCGATACCTGTACGACGATCTCGGGTCCGCGCTCTTCGAGGCAATCACGCTGCTGCCATGGTACGCGCTGACGCGCGCCGAGATGCGGCTGCTCCGCGCGCATGGGCGGACCATCTTCGATACCCTCACGCCGGAGCACGTCACCCTCGTCGAGCTGGGTCCCGGGAACGGCACGAAGCTGGCGGCCCTGCTGGCCTCGCGCGATGCACGGGCCCCGGGCGTCTCGGTGCACCTGGTGGATGTGTCCACCAGCGCCCTCGCGCACGCGGCGCAGACGGTGCGGAAGGCGGGACAGACCGGCGTATGGACGCACGCCGCCACCTACGAGGACGGGCTGTCGGAGCTGGCGCCGGAGATACGCCGCTCCAGTGGCGTCCTCGTGCTCTTCCTGGGATCCAACATCGGCAACTTCGATCCGCCCGGGTGCCAGGCGTTTCTCCGCATGGTCCGCGCGGCGTTGCGTCCGGGCGACGCGCTGCTGCTCGGCGCCGACCTCGTGAAGCCGGAGCCGCAGCTGCTCCTCGCCTACGACGATCCGCTCGGGGTCACGGCGGCCTTCAACCGCAATCTGCTCGCCCGCCTGAACCGCGAGCTCGGCGCCGCCATCGACCCGCGCGCGTTCGCGCATCGCGCGGTGTGGAACGCAGCCGACTCGCGCGTCGAGATGCATCTCGTCAGCACGGGCGAGTACCGGATGGTCATTCCGGCCGCGGACGTGGACGCCGTCCTGGCGCCGGGAGAGGCGATCTGGACCGAGAGCTCGTACAAGTACGAGCCGCACACGCTCGCTCGCGTCCTGCGCGAGGCGGGCTTCGAACCCGCAGGGCAGTGGATCGATCAGGCCGATCGCTTCGCCCTCACGCTCGCAGCCGTGCGCGGATAGGCGCGCAGGCCGGATCGATCACGTGACCGCCGCGCGCGCCAGCGCGAGGAGCGGCCCGGGGTAGAGACCGATCCAGACCAGCAGGACGACCAGCACCGCGAGCGTGAGCCCCGCCTCGATCGGGATCCGCGCCCGGGCGGGGCGGCGTTCGGACACCGCGACCGGCTGCATGAACATCGCGACGATCACGCGCAGGTAGTAGAACAGGCCGATGCCGCTCGTGACCATCATCACGACGAGCAGACCCCACAGCGCCGCGCTGCCGCCCGCCACGGTCACGTAGAACTTGGCGACGAACCCGGCCGTCAGCGGAATGCCGGCCAGCGAGAGCAGCATTGCGGCGAACACGCCGGCGAGCCAGGGCCGGCGTGCGAAGAGTCCCCGGTACTCATCGATGTCCGCGGCCCCGCCCTCCGCTTCGGAAACCACGCCGACGACGCCGAACGCTCCCAGCGTCGTGATGAAGTACGCCGCCAGGTAGAAAGTCACCGCGGAGGCGGCATCCGCGCCGCCGGCGAGGAACGGCACCAGCAGGTAGCCGAGGTGGGCAATCGACGAGTAGGCGAGCAGCCGCTTGACATTCCGCTGCCAGAGCGCGAGCAGGTTGCCGCCGGCCATCGACGCCACCGCGATGGCCGCGAACGCGACGGCGAGCGCGCCGTCGGCGGGCAGCTGGATCGCGGCCGCGTAGCGGAGCAGCAGCGCGAACATCGCGCCCTTCGACACCGTCGCTACGAACGCCGTGACGGGCGCGGCCGCGCCCTGGTACACGTCGGGCGTCCACAGGTGGAAGGGGACCAGCGCGAGCTTGAACCCGAATCCGACGGCGATGAGCCCGACGCCGACGAGCGTGGCGATCGTCGACGCCGCCCCGGCGCGGGCCGCCATCTCCGCGAAGGCCAGCGTGCCCGTCTCCGCGTACACCAGCGCCATCCCGAAGAGCAGGAACGCGGCGGATGTCGCGGCGAGCACCAGGTACTTGATTCCGGCTTCGAGCGCCGCCCGCTCCGTCCGTTGGTACGCGATCAATCCATACAGGGACACGCTCAGCAGTTCGAGACCCAGGAAGAGCGGGACGAAGTGCACCGACGCGACGAGGATCAGGCTGCCGAGCGCGGCGAGCAGCAGCAGGATGTAGTACTCCTCCCGCTCCTCGGTCCCTCGCTCCAGGTGGTCGTACGACAGCAGCACGACGGCCGCGGTGGCGGCCAGGATGAGCCCGCTGTACACACGGGTGTAGTCGTCGACCGCGAGGAGCATGCCGACATGTCCCTCGATTGGCCTCAGCAGCGTGACGAACGCCCCTGCCAGCCCGCCCATCGTCGTCAGCATCGCGACCTGATGGCTGCGGCGGACGGCCACCGCCAGCATCACCACGAGCGCGGCGCCCGCCACGACGATCAGCGGCACGATGAGGTGCAGGTCCTGCGGCGTCACGGCGCGCCTCCCGCCGTCGTTGCCACGGTCCGCGCCCGGTTCACGCCGGCAGTGGCGGCGTCGACGAACGGCTGCGGGTAGACGCCGAGCCAGACGATCACCGCGACGAGCGCGCCGGCGACCGCCATCTCGCGCAGGTCGAGGTCGCCGACGCCGGATGCGCCCTCGACGGCCGGGCCCGGCCGGCCCTGGAAGGCCGCCTGCACCATCCAGAGCGCGTAGACGGTGGAGACGATCAGCGCCAGCGACGCCAGGATGGTCGCGACGGGGCTGACGCGCCAGGTCCCGACGAGCACCAGGAACTCCGCGATGAAGTTCCCGAGGCCGGGCAGCCCCATCGACGCCAGCGCGAAGAACAGCGTCATCGCGCCGAGACGGGGCGTCATCGGCCAGAGCCCGCCCAGGCGTCCGAGGTCGCGCGTGTGCAGCCGGTCCTGGAGCGCGCCCACGAGCACGAACAGCGCGCCGGTGCTGATCCCGTGCGCCAGGATCTGCAGCACCGCTCCCTGGAGCGCCAGCTCGGTGCCGGCGAACACGCCGATCAGCACGAAGCCCATGTGGCTGACGCTCGTATAGGCGACGAGCCGCTTCAGATCGGTCTGGCCGAAGGCGAGCACCGCGCCGTACAACGCGCCGACGACGCCCAGCGCGATCGCGATCGGCGCGAACTCCGCCGATGCCTCCGGGAAGAGCGGGAGCACGAACCGGAGCAGGCCGTACGCGCCGGTCTTGAGCAGCAGGCCGGCAAGGATGACGCTGCCCGCCGTCGGCGCCTCGGTGTGGGCGTCGGGCAGCCAGGTATGAACCGGCACGACCGGCAGCTTCACGGCGAAGGCGCCGACGAAGCCGAGCATCAGCCACCAGCCCGCGGTGGACGACAGCGGCGTGCCGAGCAGCTGCTCGTACTCGAACGTGTAGACGCCGGTCGCGCGCCCGTGGATGACGTACAGCGCGACGATGGCGATGAGCATCAGCAGGCCGCTGATCTGCGTGAAGATGAAGAACTTCAGGGCGGCGTAGATGCGACGCTCGTGCCCCCACATCCCGATGAGGAAGTACATGGGGACGAGCATCAGCTCCCAGAAGAAGTAGAAGAGGAACAGATCGAGCGCGGTGAAGACGCCGACGATGCCCGCCAGCACCCACAGCAGGTTGAAGTGGAAGAAGCCGACCCGGTCGGTGATCTCGTGCCAGGACGCGGCAACCGCGACAACCCCCAGCAGCGCGGTGAGCAGCACGAGCAGGAGACTCAGGCCGTCCATCGCGAGGTGGAACCGGATGCCCAGCGCATCGATCCAGGGCAGATCGATTGCGGCCATCCACGCGCCTGTCGATCCCGTCGCGTCCGTCGAGCCGCCGGCCCACGCGCCGATGGCGAGCCCGAGATCGATCGTGACGCCGGCCAGGGCGATCCAGCGCGGCCACGCATCGCCCCAGCGGGCGGCGAGCCACGCGAGGATGCCGGCGACGAACGGCACGACGATCAGGAGCACGAGAATCATCCGCGCACGCCTCTCATGAGAGCAGCACGATGGTCGTGATGATGAGCGCGCCGGCGGTGAGCCCCCCCGCGTACCACCGGAGCCGGCCGGTCTGGGTCGCCGCCAGGGATCGCCACGCGCCGCGCGCCGCTCCGGCCAGGCCGTCGTAGATGCGGTCGAAACCGTCCGCTTTCCAGGCCCGGGCGGTCTGGACGAACGGCCGCACGAACAGGCGGTCGTACAGCCGGTCGAAGCCCCAGCCCTCGTACCAGAAGCGATGCACCGCCTGCGGCACGGCGCCGCGCATGAGCGAGGCCAGCATCGAAGGACTGCGCAGGTAGAACCTCCATGCGACGGCGATCCCGGCC
>CAYUPN010000124.1:0-10200 GCA_964446605.1 uncultured Bifidobacteriaceae bacterium
CGGATCAGGTCTCGCCGTCGCCGCGTGATTGAACACGCGCGACGACGGCTGATCAGGTCCGGCCTTCGCCGCGCGTGGCTCGCGCGGCTTCGGCCGATCAGGTCGACATCAGTCGATCGACCGTCTCTCCGAAACGTGTGCGCAGGCGGCGGTACACGCCGTGCCGGCGCGTGACGCGCTCGCGCGCGACGATCTCGCGGAAGGTCGCCGCGAGCTCGCGCTGCCAGCCGGCCGTTCCCGGTGACGAGCCGGCGTGCGCATATGCCGCCGCCAGCGGCTCCAGACAATCCGCATCCCCGAGCAACCGCATCGCCGTCAGGTAGTCGAGCGCCAGCGGGGCGCGTGCGCGTCCCACCGCCTCGCGCAGGTCGTAGAGCGCCACGGTGCTCCCACGCCTGGCCAGCGCCAGGTGCAGCGCGCCGCGCACGGCCGACCAGTCCCGCCGGCGCGCCTCCGGGCCGGTCCCTTCCTTCGCACACGCATGTTCGACGAGCCGGTGGAGTGTCGGCAGCGGCGCCTCCGCTCCCGACTGCTGCAGCAGCGCGAGGACCTCGTGCGGCTCCGCCGGCAGAGCAGCCCCTGCCTCGCCCTGAACCTCCACCGCCGTGCCGTCCGGTCCGGGATCGCCGCCTGCCGCGGCCCGGACGTCCGGATCGGGATCGGTCGTGAGCTGGTCGACGAGCGGCCGGAGCGTCCGCGCGGGAAGAGCCGAAAGCGTCCGCAGCGCGGCGATGCGCTCCACGGCCGGGTGGGCGGGATCGAGGAGGAACCCGGCGATGCGGTCGAGCAGCGGGGTGGCCTCGGGCAGCGAGAGCAGGGGACGCGCGGCGCCCAGCGCCGCCAGCCGTTCCTCACGGGACGTGGCGGCGAGCCGATCGATCACCGGCTCGATCGCGCGCGAGTCGGGGATGCGCTCCAGCGCGGCGAGCAGCGAGACGCGCGCGCGGGGGGACTCAGCGGCGGCCAGATGCTCGAGGACCTGCCGGACAGCCCGGGTGCCGATGACCGTGAGGCGCGCCAGCGCCGCTTCGCGCCGCGCGTCGTCCGTGTCCTCGCGCTCGAGCAGGTCGAGCAGACGTCTGACTTCCTGACTGGCGGACTGGCGGATGGCCACGTGCTGGGGACTCCGGGCGGCCGCCTTCCGCGGCGCCCGCGACGGCCTACGAAAAAGGGCACGGCCCGCGCGCGTGCGAGCCGTGCCCCGATCGTGCCCGGACCTGCGTGGTCCCGGCGGCTACTGCGTCAGCCGGACGACCAGGCCGGCGCGGCGGTTCAGCCGGCGCGTCTCCTCGCGGGAGTTGTCGTGCTTCGGCCGCTCCTCGCCGTAGGAGACCGTGCTCAGCCGGTCGGCGCCGATCCCGCGCGACGTCAGGTAATCGCGCACCGACGTGGCGCGCCGTTCGCCGAGCGCGAGGTTGTACTCCGCCGTGCCGATGTTGCAGGTGTGGCCCTCGATCTCGATCCGGAGATCGGGGTTGTCCGTCATCGCGCGGACCACCTCGTCGAGCACGCGCGTCGCCTCGGCGCGCAGCGAATAGCGGTCGAAGTCGAAGTGCACGTCCTCGAACTTGTATTCGCGCACCGGCGGCCGCACGACCTGGATCGTCACGGTATCGGTTGCCGTGCCGCCACGGCCGTCGTCCACGGTGACCGTGACCGGCACCGAGCCTTCCTGCTCCGGCGCGGTCCACTGCGTCTGCCGATCCGCGGCGTTGGCCAGCCGGCCCGTCGGCACGCTCCACTTGTAGGTGAGCGTGTCGCCGTCCGGATCCTGCGCGTCGGCGGTGACCATGGCGGTCTTGCCGACCTGCACGACGCACGGCTCGCAACGCGCCTTCACCGTCGGCGGGCGGTTCTGCACCGGAGGCGGCGGAGGCGGCGGCGGGGGCGGCGGCACGTAATACCGGACACCCGGATGGAAGCCGAGCCGCACCTGGACGCCGAGGTTGTCGCCGCCCTCGTCGTCGACGCCGAAGTTGCTGCGGCCGTCGAAGTTGACGTTGCCGCGCAGGCCTGCGCCGGCGAAGAAGCCGCTCGTGTGGAGATAGTCGAGACCGAGGAAGAACTCGAACGGCGACTTCACGTCGAAGGTGCCCGGCCGCATGCCGATGAGCACCGGATCGCCCGGAGGCGCCGGAATCCTGGTCGTGATGGTGCCGTCGAAGTACTTCTCGCCGAACAGCTCGCCGATGAAGCGCAGCGACGAGCGGGTGGGCACCGCGACGCCGACGCCGTACCGGAGCCCGTGCGTCGAGTCGACCGCCTCGGGGCTGCCACGCAGCGCCACGCCCACGAAGCCGGCAAGCTCGACGTTCGCCGGCAGCTCCTTGCTGACGATTCCGTCGACCAGGAAGTCCACCTCACCCGTGCCCAGACCGTCGTCGTAGCTGGCCGTGGGCAGCTTCAGGACGCCACGCAGCGCCAGGCCGACCGGCTGCTGACGCCACTGCGAGGCGAGGTTGACCTTGCCGCCGATGTATACGTCGCCGACGCCTTCCTGCCAGCCATCGGATGGATTCGGATACTCGACCGGGGCGCCGTTGGCGAGCAGCGGCCGCCGATCCGTGTCGATGCGGCGGTAGAACTGGAAGCTGCCGAACACCTCGGCACGGTCGCGGATGCCGTAGCCGAACGTGCCGACGAAGTTGCTGATGTCCATGAACCCGGTCGTGAAGTCCTGGTTCAGGTAGTAACCGCCGGCCGACCACCGGCCCGCCGGCAGGATCTCGCCGGTTGGCACGAACCACAGGCCCGTGTCACCGAGGAAGGTGGTCGTGGCGGGCCGTGTTTCCGCATCCGTCGCCGGCTGGGTCTGGGCCGGCGCGGGCTCCTGATTCTGATCCTGGGCCACAGCCGGGGCCGGTACCGGCAGCATCAGCGCGATGGCCAGTCCTCCCAACCTCAGCAGTTGTCGCATCACACAAGACTCCCGGGTAGCAGCAATGAACACGGTCAACTGTCAGATATTACGCGCCTGTAGCTGACGGGTCAAACCGGAACCTGCCGGAATTCGCCCGGAATTGCACGCAGGTTCTGCCCGATCAGGAGCGTCCGGTGCGCCCGCGGCCGAATGCCCATGCAATGACGATGCTCACGACGTAGAGCACGATCATCGATCCGGCCATCAGCGTCTGATTCAGCGGATCGCTGGTGGGCGTGATGATGGCCGAGATGATGAAGATCGCCAGCACGGCGTACTTGAACTGGCGCAGGAGGAAGCCCGCGGTGACGACGCCCATGCGGGCGAGCGCAAAGACCACGATGGGCATCTGGAAGATGAGCGCGAAGGCGAGCGCCATCTTCGCGTAGAGCCCGAAGGTCTCCGAGATCCGGGGCAGGAACTGCATGTACTCGGTCTCGAAGCTGGCGAGGAACGCCCAGGCCTTCGGGAACACCACGAAGTGGGAGAACGCGCCGCCTGCCACGAATGACAGGCTGGAGACGAGGATGAACGGCAGCGCGAAGCGCTTCTCGTTGGCGTAGAGGCCCGGTGCGACGAACAGCCAGACCTGCCACATCACGACCGGGGCGGCAATCATCAGGCCGGCCAGCGCCGCCACCTTCAGCTGCAACAGCAGCCCTTCGGTGGGCGCCGTGTAAATCAGCCGGCCGCCGTCCGGCAGGAGCTCCTGCAGCGGCCGCATCACGAACCCGAAGATCTGGTTGATGAAAATCAGCGCGACGAGGAACCCGCCGAAGACCGCGATGACGGCGTAGACGAGCCGTCGGCGGAGCTCGTCGAGGTGCTCCAGGAACGACATCTTCCCGCCCGCGGCGTCCTCGTCGCGGTCGAGATCGTCGTCCGGCTCGGGATCGTCGTAGGGGGCAGGTTGGGCCGAACCGGGGAAGGGCACCAGGGCCATCGGATGTCAGTCAGCCAGTGTTGCGGTGTTGCGAAGTGGCCGGCAGGCGCCGGCGTGGATCGCCTGCCGGATCGTGTCAGTCGGCGGCGTGGCGCGCCACGGTCTCTTCATCGACCGGCGCGGGCGCGGGTGCGAGCTCGGGCTCGGGCGTCGACGGGGCCGTCGCGGCGGTGCGCTGCTGCTGCTCGCGCTGCTCCTCGATGCGGATCTCGTCCTCGAGCGTGCTCTTGAGCTCGTTGGAGGCGCGCTTGAACTCGTTGATGCTGCGGCCGAGCGACTTGCCGAGCTCGGGCAGCTTGCGCGGGCCGAAGATGATCAGGGCAATGACGAAGATGATGATCAGCTCCGGCATGCCGATGGAACCAAACATAAACGCTCCAGGAAGTTCCGTCCCGTACCCGGCGGTCTCCGGTGAGTTCCGCGCGCCGGAGCGCGCACGCAGGCTGGATGCGGCGCCGCGGTCCGGCCGGAACGGGGCGGCACACGTCAATCCTGATTATAGGAACCCACGTCGGGTCGGGTCAAGCGGTTCGTCCCTGCCGGGCTGCCTTGAAATCGTTGTTGCGACAGGGGTTATCTGCTAGCATCGGATCATGGGTCGTGTCCGCGTCGCTGCGCTTGCCATTGTCACCATCCTCGGCTCCGCGCTGGCCGGCGGTCTGTTCGGCCGTGGCGTCGCGGCCTCGGAGGCCCGCATCGAGGACCACTATCGCACGTTCTCGGCCGCCCTGGCGGCGATCGAGTCGCGCTATGTGGAACCGCTCGAGCCCGAGGACTCCGAGCGGCTGGTCTACGCCGCCATCTCGGGGATGCTCCACACGCTCGATCCGCATTCGAGCTTCATGGACCCGCGCCAGTACGCTCAGCTGCGGGAGCGGCAGGAGGGGCGCTACTACGGCCTGGGCATCACCATCCAGGTGATCGACGGCGACATCACCGTCGTCGGGATCTTCGAAGGATCCCCCGCGTACCAGAAGGGCATCCGTCGCGGCGACATCATCGCCCGGATCGCCGGTGAGGACGCGAAGGGCTGGACCAGCGATCAGGCCGTAAGGCGGCTGCGCGGGCCGAAGGGCAGCACGATCGAGGTTTCGCTGAAGCGCGTCGGCTTCGACCAGCTGATCACGCTCGACGTGCCGCGCGACGAGATCACGATTCCGACCATTCCCGCGGCGTTCATGGTCGACGCCCGCACGGGGTACGTGCGGCTGCAGGATTTCGCCGAGCATACGGATCGTGACCTGGGTCGCGCGCTCCAGGAGCTGTCGAACGAGGGCATGCAGCGCCTGCTGCTGGACCTGCGCGACAATCCGGGCGGGCCGCTCGATCAAGCGATTGCCGTGGCGAACCGTTTCCTACCCAAAGGGGACCTGATCGTCTCGACGCGCGGGCGCGTGCGCAACTCGCGGCAGGTGTTCAACGCGAGGGAGCAGGGGAACTTCACCGGAATTCCGCTGGTGGTGCTCGTGAACCGCGGGTCCGCGAGCGCGTCGGAGATCGTGGCCGGCGCCATCCAGGACCACGATCGCGGCCTCATCGTCGGCGAGACGACGTTCGGCAAGGCGCTCGTGCAGTCGATCTTCCGCCTCGAGAACGGCGCCGGCGTGGCGCTGACGACCGCGCGATACTACACGCCGAGCAACCGGCTGATTCAGCGCCCGTGGGACGGCACGTTCGACGAGTACCTGTCGTACTCGTATCGCGACCAGCAGACGGTCCCGCGGGAGCGCGACCCGCAGGACCGGCGCTACACGGATGCCGGACGCGAGGTCTACAGCGGCGGCGGCATCGAGCCGGATCGCCGGCTCGAGGGTCCGGTCGGCGGCTTCAACCCCTCGAAATTCGGCCGGTCGCTCTACGCGCGGCAGCTCTTCGCGGGCTTCGCGCAGCGCTTCTCGCTGGAGGGTGATACGCGGCCGGGCAGCACGGGCAAGGATCGGCGCTTCGTCGATCGGGACTTCGTCGTCGACGCGGCAATGGTCAGCGAGTTCAAGGACTACGTCCGGGAGCAGGGGGTCGAGATCGACGACGCGGCCTTCGAGGCCGACCTGCCGTTCATCCGGGCGATGATCCGGTACGACATCGACCTGGCGCTGTTCGGCGTCGCCACGGCGCGCCGGCACCTGTTCGACGCCGACCCGCAGGCCCAGTTCGCGCTCAGTCTGTTCCAGGAAGCCGAGCGGCTCACCGAGCTGTCGCGCAGCCGGGCCGCCCGCGCCGACCGGCCTTGATCGAGATCGCGTAGCTCGCCCAGAGCCCAAGGCCCAAGGCCCAAGGCCCAAGGCCCAAGGCCCAGTCCGGGCCCAAAGGGGGGCCAACTCTGGGGTGCACGCTTTGGCCAACGGCCCTATAAATTGGGGGCCGATTCGTGCTTGCCACTAGGAATGGGCCCCTGCTACACTGGCCGCGCTTGCCGGTCGCGCGGCCCATTCCGGCCCCGGCCGACAGCCGCCGGTGCGCCCGGCGCCGAGTTCGGCGCACAGCACGGACCCGTTTCCACTTGTTCCCAGCATCGACCCGGTCTTCCGGCCTGACGCGCGCTCGCGGGCGCAGCGCCGGTCCGGACCCGGCGGGGCCCGGCCCGCAAGGGCGGCAGCCCGGCCTCGGGACGGAGACGGCACGACGGCCTGCCGGTGGGGCCCGTCGCCGGTTCGTGCGTATCGAGGAGAGGCATGCGGCTCGAACGCCTTGAGATTTCCGGCTTCAAATCCTTTTCCGATCGCTCGGAGCTGTCCTTCGATCGCGGCGTGACGGCCATCGTCGGCCCGAACGGCTGCGGGAAGAGCAACGTGGCCGACGCCATTACGTGGGTGCTGGGGGAGCAGAGCGCCCGCAGCCTCCGCGGCGAGAAGATGGAGGACGTCATCTTCAGCGGCAGCGACGCGCGCAGGCCGACCGGCGCCGCCGAAGTGCGCCTCCGTCTGAGCGGCGTGACGACGCTCCCGTCGGCGAACGGGAACGGCCATGGCCATGGGAACGGCAACGGTCATGCGGCCGAGGGGACACCGGCCTCCGAGGTGCTGGAGGATTTCCGGCCGGCGGGCCGCGACGTCGAGCTGATCCGCCGGCTCTATCGATCGGGCGAGAGCGAGTACCTGATCGACGGCGAGCACTGCCGCCTGAAGGACATCCACGAACTGCTGATGGATACGGGCCTCGGCGCGAAGGCCTACGCCATCATCGAGCAGGGCAAGATCGGGATGATCCTGTCCTCGCGCCCGACCGATCGCCGTCAGCTGATCGAAGAGGCGGCCGGCATCACGAAGTACAAGGCGCGCCGGCGCTCGGCCGAACTGAAGCTCGAAGCGGCGCAGCAGAACCTCACGCGCATCGACGACATCGTCTACGAGGTGGAGAAGCAGCGCGGCAGCCTGAAGCGGCAGGCGGCGAAGGCACGGCGCTACCAGCGTCTGCGCGAGGAGCTGCGCCGCTGGGAAAAGGTGCTGTTCGCGCGGCGCTACCGCGATCTGCACGTCGCGATCGAGGGGGCACGCGAACGGCTGCAGGACGCGCGTGAACGCGAGACGGCAGCCGCAGCCCGGCTCGCCGAGGTCGAAGGACACATCGGACGGCTGCGCATCGAGGTGGCGGAAGCCGATGCGCGCGCGACCGCCGCGCGCGACCGGTCGCACGCGCACGAGCTCGACATCCAGCGCACGAGCCAGCAGGTCGAGCTGAACCGGCAGCAGGTCGGTGCGCTCGGCGCGCGGGTGGTGGAGCTCGAGACGGAGCTGGCCACGCTCGTGGCGCGGCGTGAGCCGCATCAGGCGTTGCTGGCCGAACGCCGCAGCGCCGCGGAGCGCGCGGACCAGGAGCGGCGCGAGGCCGCCGACCGGCTGGCCGCGGAAGCGGAACAGCTGCAGGCCGCGCAGCGCGGCATCGAGGGGCTCGAGAGCGAGGTCGAGGCCGCGCGCGGCGAAGTGTTCTCGGCGATGAACGCCGCCACCGCGCTGCGGCACGCGATCGAGAGCGCCGGCGCCGCGCGCGAGCGCGCGCAGGAGGGGCTGGCGCGCGTCGACGTCGAGGACGCGGACCTGCGGGTGGAGCGCGACGCGCTCGCGCGCGTCCGCGAGGAGGCGGAGCAGGGGCTGGCGGCGGCGCAGGCCGCGCTGGCCGCCATCCAGGCGGAGCGCGCGACGCTGGAGTCCCGGCGTGCCGCCGCGCGCGACGAGCACGCCGCGCTGTCGGCCCGGCTGCGCGAGCAGGAGCACGCGGTCGCGTCGCTCGCCGCGCGGCTGCGGTCGCTCGAGGAGCTCGATGCGGCGCGCGCGCAGTTCACCGACGCGGCGCGCGTGCTGCTCGCCGAGGCCAACGGCGTCGTGGATCAGCGCGGCGCCGTCGCCGACTACGTCGAGGTGGAGCGCCGGTACGAGCGCGCCGTCGAGACGCTGGCCGGAGACCTGCTGCAGCACGTGCTCGTGCCGTCGCACGCGCACGCGCTCGGCGGCGTGCAGCTGCTGCGGGAACGCAGCGCCGGGCGCTGCGGGTTCCTGGTCCTCGACGCGGTGCCGCCGGTGGACGCACGTCCGGCGCCGGAGGGGGTGCTCGCCGCGCGCGACGTGGTGCGTGCCACGGGCCCGTACGCCGACGCGATCGCGGCGGTCCTCTCGCGCGGCTACATCGCCGAGCGCTACGAGGACGCCGTGCGCGCGGCGCTGGCGACCGGCGCCGACGTCGCGACGCTCGACGGCGAACTGGTGCGCGGCGGTCATCTGGTCGTGGGCGGCGCCGGCGGCGACGCGCGCGGCATCCTCGCGACGAAGGGCGAGATCAAGGACCTGCGCGCGCGGCTCGAGGCCGGACGCGCGGAGGTCGAGCAGCTGGCGGCGCGCGCGGCCGAAACGGCGGCGCGCCTGCACGAGACATCGCTCGCGATCGAGGACGCCGGCGCGCGGCTGCACGCCGAGGAGAAGGCGATCGTCGCCTTCGAGGGGCAGATGTCGCGGGCGCGCGAGGAAGCGGCGCGTCTGGCGCGCAAGGAGGAGCTGCTCGCCGGCGAGCGGCGCCGCGCCGAGGAGGAGATCGCGCGGCTCGAGGCGCGGCAGGCCGAAGCCCGCGAGTCGATCGCGGCGCTGGAGGCGCGCCAGGCCGAGGCCGACCTGCGGTTCAACGACGCGCAGCGGCGCCTGTTCGAGGCGCGCGAGCGCGTCGAAGGGCTCTCGGCCCGGGCGGCCGAGGCCCGCGCGTCGCATGCCGCGCTGGTCGAGCGCGAGGCGGCGCTGCGCGCCGAGATCGGCCGCCTGGAAGAGCAGGCCCGGGAGATCGAGGCCCGCGTCGACGCGCTCGGCGCCGAACGCACCCAGAAGATCGCCGCGCGCGACGGGCTCGAGACCGAGACCGCCGAGGCCGTCGTCCGGCTGGACGCGGCCGTCGCCGCGCTCGACGGGCTGCGCGCGGATGTGCAGGCCGCGGAAGAGGCGGCCGCCGCGCTGAAGAGCGAGGCGGAACGGCACGACCAGCTCGCGCGCGAGGCGCGCACCGCGCTGGACGCGGTCCGGTCCGAAGCCGCGGGACACGAGATCGCGCGAACCCGCGCGGAGAGCGATCTCGAACATCTCGCCGCCACCTGTGCCGATGCGGTCGGCGCGGCACTGGAGGACGTGCTGATCGAGGTCGAGCAGCTCGAGCGCGACGGGGCGGCCGTGCCCGATGCGCGCACCCTTGCGGTCGACGAGCCCGGCGAGGACGCCGGCGAGGAAGGCGCCGACGAGAGTGCCGGCGCAGCCGAATCGAATGTGGCGGCCGCGGCGGCCGGGCCGGCGCCGGCGCCCCAGACGATCACGGCCGAGGATGCCATCGCCAGCCTGCGCGGCCGGATCGAGAAGCTCGGGCCCGTGAACATGATGGCGATCGAGCAGTACGACGAGCTCGAGACGCGCCACGCGTTCCTCGTCACCCAGCGCAAGGATCTCGTCGACTCGATCGCCGCGACGAACGACGCCATCGCGCGGATCGACGAGACCAGCAAGACGCGGTTCCGCGACGCCTTCGAGGCGATCAACCGGAACTTCCAGGAGACGTTCGCGACGCTGTTCGGCGGCGGGCGCGCCGGCATCACCCTGCTCGACGAGTCGGACCCGCTGGAAAGCGGCATCGACATCGTCGCGTCGCCTCCGGGCAAGCGGCTGCAGAGCGTGCAGCTGCTGTCGGGCGGCGAAAAGGCGCTGACGGCCATCGCGCTGATGTTCGCGATCTTCAAGTACAAGCCGAGCCCGTTCTGCCTGCTCGACGAGATCGACGCGCCGCTGGACGATGCGAACATCGGGCGGTTCGTGGAGATGCTGAAGGGGATGCTGCACCACACGCAGTTCATCCTGATCACGCACAACCGGAAGAC
>CAYUPN010000125.1:0-10095 GCA_964446605.1 uncultured Bifidobacteriaceae bacterium
CGACCTGATCCGACCTGATCCGACCCGATCCGACCTGATCCGACCCGATCCGACCCGTTCACGCCCTCGTCCGCAAGTCCACCAGCGACTCGCCGCGGTGACAGCGCTGGATCGCGGTTGCGATGAGCGGCGCGACGCTGGCCGTCTGCAGCCGCTCGATCGGGGTCGTGGTTTCGACGGTATCGGTGGCGATGAGGCGCGCGATTGGCAGCGCCGCCAGCAGCTCGCGCGCGCGGCCCACGCCGAGTGCGTGCGTCACGACGACGTCGAGCGGGACGACGGCGCCGGCGGCGCGCAGGGCGCTGGTCGCCGCTTCGATGGTCCCGCCGGTGCTCAGCATGTCGTCGACGAGCAGGGGGCGGCGGGCCCGCACGTCGCCGATCACGTCGAGCGCGGCGACCTCGTCGCCGTCCAGCCGGGTCTTGTGCACGACAGCGAACGGCGCGTGCAGACGTTGCGCGTACTCGCGGGCCAGCTTCACGGCGCCGAGATCGGGCGCCACCACCACGAGCCCCTCCACGGGTTCCTGCGCCACGGCGTCTGCCAGTACGGGCACGGCCGCGAGATGATCGATCGGAATCCGGAAGAAGCCCTCGATCGCCGGCGTGTGCGCGTGGATGAGCATGAGCCGATCGAACCCGGCGGTGCCCAGGATGTCCGCGACGACGCGCGCGCCGAGCGAGCAGCGATTCGCACGCCGGTCCTGTCGCGCGTAGCCGAAATACGGGATCACCGCCGTCATGCGCGCGGCGCCCGCCCGACGGCACGCGTCGGCGAGCAGCAGCAGCTCGATCAGGTGGGACTCCACCGGCGGGCTCGTGGACTGCACGAGGAAGACGTCGCGCTCGCGCACCGACTCGAGCACGTCCATCTGCACCTCGCCGTCGGGGAAGCGCCGGCACTCGTATCGCGTCGGCACGAGATCCAGGAGCTCGCACACGCGCGCGCCAAGCCGCAGGCTCGCCGGTCCCGCAAAGATGCTCATCCGCGTAACCATGACTCCTGCCCGTCCGCCGCCGGCCACGATGGCGGCACGAACCCCCGCGTGCCGGGGAGGCCGATTCTTCCCGGGGGCACAAGCACAGAGCGGACCATTCCTGACGCCGACCCCCCGGGCACTCGCTATCGTGCAGTGCCGGCTGAAGCTGGCCACGAGATTGCAAAGCGCCCGCGCATGACTCACCGGCATCATTCCCGCGGTGCGCGCCCCGCTCCGCTGCCGGACATCCGGGCGGACGGGGACAGCGTGATCTTCAATCTCGATGTCGTGGGCGTGTGGCGCGGCGCCAGGCTCGTGCTGCGCTGCGACGACAACGGCGAGGTGTGGGCGGCCCTGTCGCCGGACCCGGCGAATCAGGCCGCAGAATGCCCATCAGCGCGCGCATGAGACGCGTGCTGCTCGCGTTCGATCGATCCGGGACGTCGGAAGCGGCGCTGCAGGCGCTGCTGCGGCAGTTCGATCCGGCCGGCACCGAAGTCCGTGTCGTCCACGTCGTGACGTGGGCGGAGTCGGTTCCCGCGCCGCTGACGTTTGCCGAAGGACCGTCGGCTGCTGACGATGTACTGACGCATCGGCGGTCGGCTTTCCGACAGGGCGAAGAGATCGCCGACCTTGCAGTGCGCCAGCTCCGGGACGCCGGCTTCACCGCCTCGAAGGAGGTGCTCAGAGGAGAGCCGGCCGACGTCATCCTCAGGGCCGCAGACGCCTGGCGTCCTCACGTCATCATCGTCGGATCGCATCGTCGCGCCGGACTGGATCGGGTCATGCTCGGAAGCGTGTCCGGTCCGATCGTCCGCCGCGCGCCCTGCGCGGTGGAGGTCGTTCCGGTTCCCTGACGTTCATCAGCGCCAGGCGGCCACCTGTCCGCCGGAATATTCCCCGCAGGCATCGCAAGTTTCCGCGCCAGCCATCGTCCGCCGAACACCGTTCCGCTCACATCCGGCCGCTGCCGCACGGCTCCGCGCGCGGAACGTCTGCCGTGCGCCGGGGTACGGCGCTTGCACCTGAGCAATCGCGAGAGGACGCCATGAGCCAGAACTGGGTGGGCCGGTTCATCGCGGTTGAGCGGGAGCAGGAGCGCGAGGAAGACCGGCGCGCGCAGACCGGTGTGCGACAGGCGCAGCGCCGCGCCGCGAGGCTCCAGTCGTACATGGACGTGCTCGAGGAGCAGGTCGCCGGCGACGTCGCGACGTTCGCGCGCGAGTTCCCGGAGCGCCGCGTGCGCTTCGAGCGTCCGCTGGACGGTGGGTTCTCGGTGAGGCGCGAGCACTATCCCGAGGTGCACCTCCTGGTGACGCCGAATGACGACGCGGGTACCATTCACGTGCAGTACGTGTTCGCAATGGAAACGGGCACGCTGGCGCCGCCGCCGTTCGCGCTCGTCCCGGAGGCTGGTGCGCCGTTCGCCGTGCACGTGCAGGGCGGCCGGGAGGCCCGGACATTGCGCGGAGCGGAGCAGGCGTCGGAGTATCTGCTGGTGCCGGTCTTCACTGGCGTTCCCCGGGACGAGGGGGCGCCGGCGTAGCGCGTCCCGTCGGATATCGCCGGGGCGCAAGGGAGTGGACGTATCCTCACAGGAGCATCACCCATGACCCCGTTCCGCACCATCGTCGTTGCAACCGACTTCAGCGACACCGCACGCGAAGCGCTGCAGACCGCGCTCGAGATCAGCCGGCCCAGCGGCGCGCGCCTGCACATCGTCAACGTCGTGCCGGATCCAATGCATCAGCCATGGATGGTGGAGACGGCCGGTGTGGACTGGGTCGGGCTCCGGAAACAGTGGATGGACGCCGCGCACGCCCAGATGACGGATCTGCTGACGAAGATGCAGCTCCCGCAGAGCGAGGTCGTCACGGCGGTGGTGCCTGGCCGGCCGGCACACGAGCTCGTCGGCTACGCCGAGACGCACGGCGCGGACCTCATCGTCATGGGAACGCACGGCTACGGCGCCGTCCGGCGTTTCCTGCTCGGCAGCGTCGCCGACCAGGTGCTGCGGCAGGCCACGTGCCCGGTGCTCGTCGTCCCGCATCGCGCGGTGAAGGAGCAGTCAGGATCGGGAGCGACGGAGGCCGGTGCGGCGCGCTGACGCGCCTCGGGAGGCACACGCTGCGGCAGGGACGCCGGCGTCGGCGCCCCTGCACGGGGTCGACGGTCAGCGGGTGGTGGTCTTTCCCCCGCGCGCCGAGCGCGGGTTGATGAACCGTTCGGCCAGGGTCGTCAGCCGTTCGTCGGCGGCCCGCTCCTCCTCGAGCGTCTGCTGGAGCAGGTCGGCTGCGTACGTGTAGCCGAGCGTTTCGGCGTACGTGCGTGCCGTGCCGTAGCCGGCGATCTCGATGTGCTCCGCGCGCTGTGCCGTCGCGATGAGCCATGCGTCGCGCGCGTCCGCGGAGACGTTCGAGCGCATCAGCTGCTCTCCCTGCCTGATCACGGCCGACAGGACGCCGTCCTCGCCCCTCCGCGGCCGTGCCCGGAGGGACCGGAACGCGCGTTCCAGCCGCTCGACGTGCCCCTGCGTCTCCAGCCGGTGCGCCTCGAAGGCGCTCTTCAGCTCCGGGTCGGTGGCCTTGCGGCTCATCCGCTCGAGTGCGGGCACGAGCAGCCGCTCGGTCCGATAGAGGTCGGCGAGCTCGCGCAGCAGCAGCTGGTCGAGCGAGTTGACGCGCCGCCGCTGCCGCGCGAGCATCCACAGCCCGGCGATGCCGGCGGCGATTGGCGTGCCGGTGCGCGCCCAGCGCCGCACGTCGACCATGCGCCTCGGGTCGGCCTGTTTCAGGCGGACGCGCAGCAGCTCCAGATCGTTGTCGATCGCGACGCGCTTGGCACGGACCTCTTCGGCTAGGACGTTCGTGCTCGCATCCATTGCATGTTCTCCTTCAGGGAATCCATCGTCATCCGCATCGGCCGATCCGCGGCCAGCCGGCTCCGGCCGACCATGCCCAGCACGGCGGCCGCGATCGCCATCAGCACCGTGACGATCGCAAAGCCGACCCAGATCGGCCATCCGAAGCCGGCGTAGAGGCCCCACGCGATCGTCGTCAGGAGGAACACGAGCGCGATGACGGCGGCCACGGCCGCGCCCGCCAGCAGGGCGATACCGGCGCCGGCGCGCTTCGCGTCGCCGCGCAGCTCGGCCCGCGCCAGCGCCATCTCGCTGCGCACGAGATCCTGGGCGTCCTTCAGCGTGCTCTTGAGCACGTCCGCTATCGACTGGTCATACGAGGGCATCGCTTCTTCTCCTCTCAGGCCCCGGCAATGCGCCGGCGCTACGATCCGATCTGCCGGCGTCCGAAGATCGCGGCCACGGCGCCCGTCAGCAGCACGCCGGCCCGCGCAACGGTCGTGAACGTCGACGCGCTGCGGGCCGTGGAGGGCACGGCGGCCGGCGGCCGGGCCGGCGTGTGGATCGTCCCGGGCCACGCGGCTGCGCGCGGTCGTTCTGCGGTGGCCCTCTCGCCGGCGCGATGCTCACCGGGCACGCGTTCACCGGCCTCCTTGCCCTGCGGCGAGGCGTGCTCGATCTCGGCGTTCATCTCGGCGCCCACGAAGAGGACCAGCCCCGAGACGTAGAGCCAGAGCAGCAGCACCATCACGCCGCCGATGGCGCCGTAGGTCTCGTTGTACGAGCTGAAGTTGACGATGTAGTAGCGGAGGCCGAGCGAGCCGGCGATCCAGAGGAGCGCCGCCAGCAGCGATCCGGGCGTGAGCCAGATGAACTCCTGCTCGACGTTCGGCGCGAAGTAGTACACCAGCGCGAACCCGGTGACGATCAGCGCGAAGACCACCGGCCACTGCAGGATCTTCCAGCTCCACTCGAAAGCCGCGCCGAGGCCGACCCGGCTCGCCACCCACGACGCGAGCTCCGGGCCCGCGACGACGAGCGTTGCCGAGACGAGGATGAAGAGCGCGAGGCCGATCGTCAGCAGGATGGCGGTGAGCCGCTGCTTCCACCACGGCCGCGCTTCCGTGACGTCGTACGCGCGGTTCGTCGCGTTGATGATCGCGACCAGGGCCGCCGAGCTGCTCCAGAGCGCCACGAGGGCGCCGAAGGTCAGAATGCCGCCGGTTCCGCTCTGCGAGATCTGCGTCAGCTGGTCCCGGACGATCCGGACGACGTCCGGCGGGACGGTGCCTTCGAGTTGCGGAATGATGCGGTCGATCAGGCTCTCGGTGCCGATGCTGCCGGCGAGCGCGATGAGGAACAGCAGCGCCGGAAAGAGGGCGAAGAAGAAGTAGTAGGCCATCTGCGCCGCGAGGGCCAGCCCGTCATCCGCGATCGTCTCGCGGATGGTGCGCTTGAACAGCTCACCCCAGCCGATGCGGACGTTCAGCCTCGAGAGCATGACGGCCGGAAGTGCAAACCCTCCGCCATCGCCGTGTTCGCCGGTTCGTGCGGTCCGGCGCGGATCGTGCAAACCCGCGGCATGGCCGGGTCTCGCCGCACGACAGCGGAGGCGCACCAATGCGGGGGCAGCTCAGGATCGCGCGGATCGCAGGCATCGACGTCCGCCTGCACTACAGCTGGTTCCTCATCGCCGGCCTGATCACGGTCTCGCTGGCCGGCCAGCTCCACCTGGTCAACCCGGCCTGGGGAGGCGGCCTCATCTGGAGCGTCGCTCTCCTGACGGCGCTGGCGTTCTTCGCGGCGCTGCTCGCGCACGAGCTGTCGCATGCGGCCGTGGCGCGCAGCCGCGGCATCCCCGTGCCGACCATCACGCTGTTCGCGCTGGGTGGCATCGCGCACATGGGGCGTGACGCGGCCGACCCGAAGACGGAATTCTGGATGGGGCTGGCCGGGCCTGCGGCCAGCCTCGCCATCGGCTTCGCGGCGCTGGGCGTGGCGCGGGCGCTCGGCTGGCAGTACGACGCCACGCCATCCAGCGCCGGCATGGTGATGCTCGTCTGGTTCGGCGGCGTGAACGTGCTGCTGGCGCTCTTCAACATGATTCCGGGGTTTCCGCTCGACGGCGGCCGCGTGCTGCGCGCGGCGATCTGGGGCGTGACGAAGGACCGCGTGCGCGCCACGCGCATCGCGGGCGGAATCGGGCAGCTGGTTGCGGTGGGGCTGATCGTCTTCGGGTTCCTGAGCCTGTTCCGCGGCGCGGGGTTCGGCGGTCTCTGGCTCGCCTTCATCGGCATGTTCCTGCTGGAAGCGGCGCGCGCCTCCACCGCCGAGGTGGAGCTCTCGGAGGCGCTCAGCGGCGTGCGCGTGGGCGACGTGATGGCGCGCGACTGCATGCTGATCGAGCGCGGGCGCCCGGTGCAGGACGTCGCGAACGAGGTCTTCCGCACGGGCCGCCGCTGCTTCTTCGTCATGGACGATGGGCACGTGGCGGGGATGCTGACGCCCGCGGAGATGCGGACGGTGGATCGGGAGCGGTGGGCGACCACGCCGGCCGGCGAGGTGATGCGTCCGCTGGAGCGGCTGCATCGCGTGTCGCCCGAGGCACCGGTGAAGGACGCCCTCGAGGTCATCGGCCGTGAGGACGTCAACCAGCTCCCGGTCATCGAGGCCGGGCGGTTGAAGGGCGTGATCTCGCGGGATCAGATTCTGCGGCTCATCACGGCCCGCGCCGAGCTCCCGATGTAGCGCCGATCGGCGGCTCCGCCGGGCGGGGCGGATACAATTTCTCCATGTGCCGCAATATCCGCCCGCTGTTCAACTTCGACCCGCCAGCCACCGACGCCGACGTGCGGGCGGCGTCGGTGCAGTTCGTCCGGAAGCTCTCCGGCTTCACGAAGCCGTCGCAGGCGAACGAGGCCGCCTTCGAGCGCGCGGTCGACGAGATCGCGGCGGCGGCGCGCCGCCTGCTGGACTCGCTGGTCACGTCGGCGCCGCCGCGCGACCGTGAGGAGTGGGCCGCGCGCGCCCGGGCCCGGGCAGCCGAACGCTACGGCCGGGCCTGAGGCGTCGTCTCGACCCACGGAGGCGTCGTCACCGCGAAGCGCCACCAGACTGGCGTGTCGTGTCCGAGACGCCGCGCCTGGATCCAGGGCCAGGCTTCGCGCGTGATCTCGCGGTCGCGCGCGTGCAGGTGCTGCCAGGATGGCGACTCGCTGCGGCCGCGGATGTAGACGCGCCGGCGCCTGAGCACGCCCTCCAGATACGCCATGCCTTCGCCGGCGCGCGCGCGTCCGGCCCCGCGATGATAGGCGCGCACGGCGGCGTCGAGGTCGCCGTCCATGTCGTCCAGCAGGTGTGAGAACCAGATCGCGAGGAAGCGCGTCGCGGCCCAGGGGTTGTAGTACTCCTCGTCCTCGAACGCGACGTCGCTGCGGCCGTCCACGAGCAGGCCGTGCATGCGGGCGCGCGCGAAGTCCGACGCCTGCGCGAGACCCATGTCGCGGTTGCCCCGGCTGTTGACGTTCACCGCGCGGTGCTCGAACCACGACTCCGACATCACGATCGCCGCGGCCGTGTCGGCGACCAGCGGACGCGGCAGCCCCCAGCGATCGCCGACGCGGTAGTAGCTGATCCAGTACTGGACCATGTGCCGGAAGGCGAGTGCGCGGACGGGATGCG
This sequence comes from uncultured Bifidobacteriaceae bacterium, assembly GCA_964446605.1. GTDB lineage: Bacteria > Acidobacteriota > Vicinamibacteria > Vicinamibacterales > JAENWD01 > JAENWD01. Next base: position 7,521 of record CAYUPN010000125.1, read on the forward strand.
GCACCGCGTCCCAGTCGTGCGCGTCCATGCGGTCCCACACCACCGGCGTCGTCAGCAGCGGCCGGTAGCGATCGAGCATCGCGTCGAGTCCGCGGGTCCGCAGCGGCTCCGGCACCGAATCCCAGTCCTCGACGCGCATCTGCCGCCAGAGCGTGGCATCCGAGCGGATCGCGTCCGCGGTCGCCACATGAGCCACGCGCTCCCAGCCTGCGCTGACGGTGATCGGCACCGGCGTGTCGTCGACGATCTGGTCGTAGACGGGCAGACGGGACACGAGCGGGAGGGCGGTCTCGAAGCGTTCGCGCGCCGCCTCCAGGGCCGCGGACGTGAGCGGCACGCCGACGGCCACCGCGAGGGCCAGGCCGAGGAGCGCCCGGCCGATGCGGGCCGGCAGACCGGCCGGCCGCACCACTGCCGAACCCGTAGTCGAGACGTCGACGTGGGTGGCGTCAGCCACGTGCAGGCCCTCCTTTGATGAGTTGGACGCCGGATGCCGGCCGGCAGTCTGCTGCGCGGGTCGCCGGAGCGGGCAGTGCGTCGGCGCGGTCCGGCGGACGGCGCGGGCGTGTGTTGCCCGCTGCGGGAGGCCGGCGGATTCGCAGGCCTATGTGAACATTCTACACCATAAACCGTTTGTGGTCAAATGGTTGCCGTTTCGACGCACACACTCCGGGCGTTGGGCGTTGGGCTACCGAACGGCTGCTGCCGCGAGCCCCGGATCGGGCATGTAGTCGAGGATGCCCGTGAAGGACTGCGCACTCAGCCGTGACGAGGCCGTCACGCGGAAGGTCACGCGGCCGTCGTCGCCGTCGAGCGAGGCGAGAGGGACCGTCGCGCGGAATCCGTTCGCCGTCGTCGTGGACGGCACGCTGCCGACCGTCTCGTATCCGACGTCGGCGGCGTCGTCCTGCCGCATCAGCCGCACCGTGCCGTCATCGTTCCAGCCGAAGTTCACCAGGAAGTCGATGCCGATGCCGAAGTCGCGGTCCGGATTGCCCGTGCTCGGGTTCTCATCGAGATCGAGGGCGAACTGCGCCGTCGACGTCGCTGCGTTGAAGGTGCCGGGCGCGAACTCCACGGTGAAGACCGCGGCGTCCCCTTCGATGACGATCGCTCCGGACACGAGGTCCGGCGAGATCGGCACCCGCGCGACGACCGTCGCGTCGCCGGCCGGGTCGGTGACCTCTCCGCGGAGGGCGGGCACCGCGCTCAGGCCGGACGGGCTGCCGGGGCGGCCGGCATCGTCGCTGCTCTTCGTCGAGCTGCAGGCGGTGGCAACGCTGAAGATGAGGGGAAAGAGGATGAGGGCCGCCGGACGCACGTATCGGTTCTCCTGTTCCTGGAAGGAACTGAAGAACCAATCGGCAACCGCACGGGAAAGTTGAACGGCCGCACGCCCGTGCGCGCGCCCGCACGCGCAGCGCCGCGCGGGCACGCACGTCCGCGTCGTGTGCTAGATCACGCCGAGCGCGACCATGGCGCGCGCGACCTTGATGAAGCCGGCGATGTTGGCGCCGTTGACGTAGTTGCCCGGCGTGCCGTACTCCTCGGCCGTCTCGTAGCACCGCTGGTGAATGGCGCCCATGATCTTGGCGAGGCGCGCCTCGGTGTGCTCGAACGTCCACGCGTCGCGGCTGGCGTTCTGCTGCATCTCCAGCGCCGACGTCGCGACCCCGCCGGCGTTGGCCGCCTTTCCCGGTCCGAAGCGGACCTCCGCTTCGTGGAACACCTTGATGCCCTCGGGGGTCGTGGGCATGTTGGCCCCTTCCGCGACCGTCCCGCAGCCGTTCTTCACCAGCATCGCCGCGTCGTTGCCGTTCAGCTCGTTCTGCGTCGCGCAGGGCAGCGCGACGTCGCACGGCACTTCCCAGATGCTGCGCCCGGGCACGTACTTCGCGTTCGTGTGCGTGTCGACGTACTCCGAGATGCGCCCGCGCTCGACCTCCTTGATCTGCTTCACGCGCTCGAGATCGATGCCGCGCTCGTCGTAGACATAGCCGCCGGAATCGGAGCACGCGACGACGCGGCCGCCGAGCATCTGGATCTTCTCCATGGTGTAGATGGCGACGTTGCCCGTGCCGGACACCACGCAGACCTTGCCCTCGAAGTCCTCGCCGCGGACCTTGAGCATCTCCTGGACGAAGTACACGAGCCCGTAGCCGGTCGCTTCGCGCCGCACGAGCGCGCCGCCCCAGTCGAGCCCCTTGCCGGTCAGCACGCCCGACTCGTACTTGTTGGTGATGCGCTTGTACTGGCCGAACAGGTATCCGATCTCGCGGATGCCGACACCGATGTCGCCGGCGGGCACGTCGGTGTACTCGCCGAGATGCCGGTAGAGCTCCGTCATGAAGCTCTGGCAGAAGCGCATGATCTCGCCGTCGGATCGTCCCTTCGGGTCGAAGTCCGCGCCCCCCTTCGCGCCGCCGATCGGCATCCCGGTCAGCGCGTTCTTGAAGACCTGCTCGAAGCCGAGGAACTTGATGACGCTCTGCGTGACCGACTCGTGGAAGCGGAGCCCGCCCTTGTAGGGGCCGAGCGCGCTGTTGAACTCCACGCGGAACCCGCGGTTGATGTG
>CAYUPN010000126.1:0-9666 GCA_964446605.1 uncultured Bifidobacteriaceae bacterium
ACCATCATCGGCGCGACGCGCACGCTGCCCGAAGTGAAGCAGGCGATGGAGGCGGCCGCGCGCGATTACGTGCAGCTGGACGAGCTGATGGACGGCGTCGGCCGGCGGCTCGCCGAGCTCACCGGTGCGGAGTGGGGCATCGTGACGTCCGGCGCGTCGGCGGCGCTCACCGTCGCGACGGCCGGCTGCATCACCGGCGGCGATCCGGATCGGATGGCGCAGCTGCCGGACCTCGCGGGCCTGCCCGACGAGGTCGTGACGCCGCGGTACTCCCGCACGGCATACGACCATGCGATCAAGGCCGTGGGCGCCAGGATCGTCGAGGTCGCGACCTTCGAGGAGCTCGTCGCCGCGCTCGGCCCGCGGACCGCGATGGTCATGGTCCTCGCCGGCCGCGGATCGGAGGAGGGGCCGCTCTCGCTGCGGCGCATCGCGGAAGTGGCCAGGCCGCTCGGCATCCCGATTCTCGTCGACGCGGCGGCCGAGACGCTCGACGTCCCGAACCCGCACTTCGCGCAGGGCGCCGACCTCGTCGCCTACAGCGGCGGCAAGTGCCTGCGCGGCCCGCAGTGCGCCGGCCTGCTCCTCGGGCGCAAGCCGCTCGTGCAGGCGGCCTGGATCAACAGCGCGCCCCACCACGGCCTCGGCCGCGGCCTGAAGGTCGGCCGCGAGGAGATCATGGGCATGCTCGCCGCGGTCGAGATGTGGATGCGGCGCGATCACGAGGCCGAGGCGCGGATGTGGACCGGATGGCTCGAGCACATCGCCGCGCGCGTCGGGCGCATTCCCGGCGTGACCACGGAGATCCGCCAGCCGCGCGGCCGCTCCAACCGCACCTCGTCGCTGGGAATCGGCTGGGACCCTGCCCGCATTCCGTTGACCGGGCACGACGTCGAGATGCTCCTCTACGAGGGGGAGCCGCGCATCGCGGTCAGCGGGGCCGGCTCGTTCCTGCCGTTCCCGCCGAACCCGCAGCCGAACATCCGCATCTCGCCGTATCAGCTCGAGGCGGGCGAGGAGCGCATCATCGCCGAGCGGGTGTACCAGGTGCTCTCGAGTCCGCCGCCGGCGAAGCCCGCCCCGCCCGCGCCGGCCTTCGATCTCGCGGGCCGGTGGGAGATCGACGTCGAGTTCGCCGCCCGGCGCTCGCGGCAGGTCTTCGTGCTCGCGCAGGACGGGGCCGCGCTCAGCGGCATGCACCACGCCAGCTTCGCGCCACGCGCGATCGCCGGCGCGCTGCACGGGCGCGACGTCGTCCTGCGCAGCTCGTACACCGAGAACGGCGTCCGGCTGAACTTCACCTTCACCGGCACGGCGGCCGACGCCGCGTCCATGGCCGGCGACCTCCATCTCGGCGAGTACGGCGCGGCGCGCTGGAGCGCGAGGCGGGTCGAAGGGTAGAGTAGGCGCGCATGGACCCGCTCGTCCCGCGCGCGCTGGCCGCCGCGTCGCCCCTCGTCGTCATCGGCGTGCTGCTCGTCGGCCGGCGATGGCCGGCCACGCGGGCGATGCCGGTCGGCTATCTCACCGCCGTCGCCGGCGCGGCGCTCGTGTGGGGCGTCGGCGCCCGCGAGATCGCCGCGTCGACCATCCAGGGGCTCATCATCGCGGCGAGCCTCCTCTACATCGTCTTCGGCGCGCTGCTGCTGCTGGCCGCGCTCACCGCCAGCGGCGCCATCGTCACCATCCGCGCCGGGTTCACGCGCATCAGTCCCGACCGCCGCGTGCAGGCGATCATCGTCGGCTGGCTGTTCGGCAGCTTCATCGAGGGGGCGTCGGGCTTCGGGACGCCGGCGGCGATCGTCGCGCCGCTGCTGCTGGCGCTGGGGTTCCCGGCGATGGCGGCGGCGATGGTCGGGCTGATCATCCAGAGCACGCCCGTCAGCTTCGGCGCCGTCGGCACGCCGATTCTCGTCGGCGTCTCGGGCGGCCTGTCGGGCAGCGCGCAGTACGAGGCGCACCTGGCGGTGCTCGGCGTCTCGCACGCGGAGTACCTCGCGCAGGTCGGCGCGCAGGTCGCGATCTTCCACGCGATCGTCGGCACGCTGATCCCGCTGCTGCTCTCGTGCCTGCTGACCGGCTTCTTCGGGCGGAACCGCAGCTTCCGCGAAGGCCTCGGCATCTGGCCGTTCGCGATCTTCGCCGCGCTGGCGATGACCGTGCCGTACGCGCTCGTCGCGAACTTCCTGGGCCCCGAGTTTCCGTCGCTGCTCGGCGGGCTGATCGGCCTCGGCATCGTGACCGCCGCGGCGCGCGCCGGGTTCCTGCTGCCGCGCGAGCCGTGGGACTTCCTGCCGCGCCGCGACTGGGCCGCGGAATGGACGGGCGTCGTGGAGCCGCACGACGGATCGGGTGCCGCGCCGATGTCGTACGCGCGCGCGTGGGCGCCGTACGTGCTGGTCGCGCTGCTGCTGGTCGCGACGCGCCTGCCGCAGCTGCCGCTCAAGGGGATGCTGTCCTCGATCTCCGTCGGCTGGACGCGCATTCTCGGCACGCCGATCTCGCAGGGGCTCGAGCCGTTCTACCTGCCCGGCTTCATGTTCATCCTCGCGACGCTGGCGGCGCACGCGCTGCACCGGATGCGCGGGCCGCAGATCGCGGCGGCGTGGCGCGCGGCGGGCCGGCAGCTCGCGGGCGCCGGCGTCGCGCTGCTCTTTGCGGTGCCGCTCGTCCGCGTGTTCATCAACTCGGGCCCCGAGTTCAACACCACCGGCCTCGCCAGCATGCCGCTGACCATGGCGGAGGCGGCCGCCGCGGCCGCCGGCACCGCGTGGCCGCTCATCGCGCCCTGGATCGGCGCGCTCGGCGCCTTCGCCGCCGGCAGCAACACCGTCAGCAACCTGATGTTCGCGCTCTTCCAGTTCGCCACCGCCGAGCGCATCGCGACCTCGCCGCTCGTCGTCGTCGCCGTGCAGGCGGTGGGCGGCGCCGCCGGCAACATGGTCACCGTGCACAACGTCGTCGCGGCGCTGGCCACGGTGGGCCTGCTCGGGCAGGAGGGGGTGCTGATCCGGAAGACCGTGATTCCGATGACGTACTACTGCCTGACCGCCGGCGCGCTCGCCTACATCTGGTGCTACGGGTTCGGGTTCAACGCAGGCCTCGTGCTGCTCGCCCTCGTGGCCGCCGGCCTCGTCGCGCTGCTCTCGCGCGGCCCGGCGCGCACCGCCGCCGCCCCCGCCGACACCGGCGCCGCCGGCTGATCACCACGGAGGCCACAGAGACCACAGAGGGCGCAGAGATCGAGTGGGTGTGGAACCCGCACGCTCGCCTATAATCCCCCCACCATGTAGGGGCGACATACATGTCGCCCTGGGCAACCAGGAATCGTCCAGATGATCCGCACCATCCTCACGACGTCTCTCGTGCTCGCGCTCGCCCTCGCGGCGTCCGGCTCCCGCGCCGCCGATCCGATTCCGCTGATGCTGCTCGACGGCGAGAGCGGCGGCCCGTGGCACAAGTGGCAGCTCACGACCCCCGTCCTGAAGAAGGCGCTCGACGAGACCGGTCTCTTCCGCGTCGACGTCGTCACCGCGCCGGCGGCGGCCGGTGAGCTGACGACGTTCGCGCCGGCGTTCGAGCGGTACAAGGCCGTCGTCTTCAACTACGACGCGCCCGACGAGCGGTGGCCGGCGGGCCTGAAGACCGCGTTCGAGCGCTACGTCTCGAACGGCGGCGGGGTCGTCATCGTCCACGCCGCCAACAACGCGTTCTCGGGGTGGCCGGCGTTCAACGAGATGATCGGCGTCGGCGGCTGGCGCGGGCGCACCGCGGCGTCAGGTCCGTTCTGGTACTTCGAGGATGGCAAGCTGACGTCCGACACCTCCGAGGGCAACGCCGGCAGCCACGGGCGCCGCATTCCGTTCCCGATCGAGGTCCGCGCCGCGGACCATCCGATCGTGCGCGGCCTGCCGCCCGTCTGGATGCACCAGGGAGACGAGCTCTACGCGCACCTGCGCGGGCCCGGGAAGAACATGACCGTGCTCGCGACCGCGCGCTCGCCGAAGGAGAACGCGGGCTCCGGCCGCGACGAGCCGATGCTGATGGTGCTCTCGTACGGCAAGGGGCGCATCTTCCACACCACGCTCGGCCACGACGTCAACGGCATGAGCTGCGTCGGGTTCGTGACCACGCTGCAGCGCGGTACCGAGTGGGCGGCGACCGGCGACGTCACGCAGAAGGTGCCGGCGACCTTCCCGACCGCGGACACCGTGAGCTACCGCACGGATTTGGCGGCGATGGACCCGGGCTTCCAGAAGGGCCTCAACCCGCTCGACGCGAGGTAGCCCAGTCCACGCCCGCCTCGCACAGAGGCACAGAGGGCGTAGGGCCGAACTTCAGTTCGGTCGTGCCGTAGGGCCGAACTTCAGTTCGGCCATTACCGGGAACCAGACACAGGGCTGACATGCCACGGCTCTCGCTCGGCGCTTCGTTCCTCCTGGATGCCCGCTACAGCCTGCGGGCCTTTCGCGAGAACTGGCGCAGCACGCTGCCCGGACTGCTCTCGATCGCACTCGGGCTCGGCGTCACGACCGCCATGTTCAGCGTGGTCGATGCCGTTCTGCTCAACCCGTTTCCGTATCACGAGCCCAACCGGCTCGTCCTGATCTCGGGCACCCCGTCGCTGGAGGTGCGGCGCGAACTTCCTCGTGACATCCTCGAGGGATGGCGCTCAGGGAGCCGCACGCTTGAAGGTCTTTCGCTGTTCAGACTGAGTCCCTCCACGTTCCAGCTCGATTACGCCCGGAGCGCGCAACTGCAGGGCGCCTATGTCGGGTCCGACCTCTTCGACCGGCTCGGCGTGGTGCCTCTCATCGGGCCGGGATTCGCATCGGACGATGCGAGCCCGGACCGGGTCGTGCTGTCGCACGACCTCTGGACGTCGATGTTCCAGTCCGCCCCCGACGTCCTGAACCGGACGATGAATCTGGGCGGCCGGCCCTACGTCATCGTCGGCGTCATGCCGGCGGGTTTCTTCTTCCCCGACACAACGGCGAGCCTCTGGCTGCCCTTGAGCCGCGAGGCTGGCATGTTCGACGAGGTCCACGCGATCGGCCGCCTGCGAGCTGGCGCATCTGTCGAGCAGTGCCGTGCCGAGCTGACGACCTCGTGGAGAGCGGCCTTCGGCGCGCGAGCAGACGGCGGGAGAGAGGTGGGCGTCTTTCCGCTCCACACCGTCGTGGTCGGACCGTACCGCCTCGCATTCTGGACGCTCCTCGCTCTCACCATCGTCCTGATGCTGCTGGCGTGCGGCAACGCGGCGAACCTGCTGCTGGCTCGAGGCGTGAACCGCAGGGGAGAACTCGCCGTCCGGATGGCTCTCGGGGGACGCCCGTTCGAGATCGCCCGCCTTGTGTTCCTGGAGAGCGCCATTGTCGCGTCGCTGGCCACGCTGTGCGGCATCGCCGCCGCCTACTGGGGCATTCGTGGGTTGTCGGCACTCACATTGACCGATATCCCGGGCCTCGCGGCCATCGGACTGAACGCGCGGGTGCTCATGTTCGGTATCGTGGCGGGCCTCCTGACGGTGGTGGTTGCCGGCACGGCGCCCGCGATTCACGCCGCGCGCACCGATGTGCATCCGGCGCTTCAGCGGGCGGCCGGCACTACCCACACGAGGCATTCAGCTGGCCTCCCGGAGGGCATCGTCGCGCTGGAGACCGCCCTGGCGGTCGTCGTGCTCGTAAGCGCCGGCCTCCTGCTTCGCAGCTTCGTCAAGCTCACGACGGCCGACTGGGGATTCGAGCCATCCCGTCTCGTGGTGGGCGGTGCGACCGTTCCCGAACGACTCTGGCTCGTCCCGTCGTCTGAGTCCGATTCCGGTGAGGCTCCTGTCGCGATGCGCCAGTCGGCACTCATCGAGACCGTGCTCCAACGCATCCGGAGTCTGCCGGGGGTGGCCTCTGTTGCCGTGGCGCGCGACGTGCCGCTCGAACGGGGCGAGTGGAGTTACAGGCCGGTCGCGGCCGACGCCGTGCTCACGACATCGGGATGGCCGCTGATCCAGCCGGTGGGTCCGGGCTATTTCCAGACGATGGGCATTGAGGTGCTGAGAGGTCGTGAGTTCCGCCGTGATGAGCCGTCGGCACGCCGGCTGGCAATCGTCAACGAAGCGCTCGCGAGGAGGCTCTGGCCGGGTCAGGAGGCGGTGGGCAGGGAACTGTCGGTGCTGGAGTTCGACAGCAGCAGGCCCGATGTCGCCCGGCGCGTGCAGGGTCGTGACTTCTCGGTGGTCAACGACAGGTCCGCGTACAAGGTCCTCGGTACCGGTTCCCTGGAGGTCATCGGTGTCGTGCGCAACGTGAAGATGGGAGGCCTGGAGCCGGAGCCCGAGCCGGCCGTCTTCACCGATCTGCGCGTGTGGACCGAGACAACCTTCGGCACGCGCCTCGTCTTCGTGGCTCGGGCGGCGGAAAATGCCGAGGCCGTCACTGGTCTCATAAGGGACGTGCTGCGATCGGAGTCCCGAGACATCGAACTCCAGCGTGTCTCGACCATGGAGGCGCTCGTGACGGCGTCAATCGGAGGGAGAGGCTCGAATGCACTCCTGCTTGCGACATCCCTGCTGTTCGGTGTGTTGTCGCTGGTGCTTGCGGGCGCGGGAGTGTACGCCGTCGTGTCGCATTCGTGCCGGCAGCGGGTCCGCGAGATTGGAATTCGCGTCGCGCTCGGCGCGACGGACACGTCGATCGTCCGGATGGTGACGATCCAGGCACTCAGGCCGGTGTCGTGGGGGTGCGCACTGGGCCTGACGTGCGCCTGGGCGGCCGCCAGGATGTTCGATGCGCTGCTGTTCGGGGTGGGGCCGACGGATCCGATCAGCTACACGGGAGCCATCGTCCTGTTGATGCTGGCCGGTATCGTCGCCAGCGTCGTCCCCGCACTGATTGTATTGACGTCGAATCCCGTCGACGCGCTTCGGTACGAGTGAATCAGCGCCGGCCGGACCGTAGGGCAACCGTAGGGCAGACGTAGGGCAGACGTAGGGCCGAATTTCAGTCCGGCCAACACCGTAGCGCCAAACGCCAGGCAACGTAGGGCCGAACTTCAGTTCGGCCATTACTCCGTTCGACCGTCTCTATGGCCTCTGTGCCTCTGTGGCCCGTCGTGCCACATGGCATCATGGTAAAATGCCTTCTGGCAGGCATTCATGATCGGCAGCGAATACGTCCTCGACGTGCTCGGCGGGCCCGGCGTGTTCAGGGGCCGGACGACGCTCAGCGCGGCTGAGCTGCGGGCCCAGGTGAAGCGCGGGCTGCCGTATCGCGCGTTCGAGTCGGTGCGCGAGCGGCTCGGGCTGTCGGTGAGCGATGCCGCCGGCGTGCTCCAGCTGCCGCCGAGGACCCTGGCGCGGCGGAGGCAGACCCGCCGGCTGGCGGCCGACGAGTCGGATCGCCTGTTCCGGCTCGCGCGTGTGGCGGCGCAGGCGGTCTCGGTGCTCGGCTCCGAGGAGAAGGCGTCGGCGTGGCTGCAGCGTCCGAACCGCGCGCTCGGCGGCGAGGCGCCGCTGCGGCTGCTCGACACGGACGTCGGCGCCCGACAGATCGAGGACGTCCTCGGACGGATTGAGCACGGGGTCGTGGGCTAGGGGTGCGCGTCTGGCGGATCGCCAGGGCGGCCCACGCCGCCTTCGACGGCGAAGGCGCGCGCCGCTACGGGAGCCGGTGGACGCCGAAAGGGCTGCCGGTCGTCTTTGCCTCGGCGACGCTCTCGCTCGCGGCGCTCGAGCGGTTCGTGCACGTCGACCCCGACCTCGAGCCGGAGGACCTGGTCGCGATTGCGGCGGACATCGACGAGCGGCTCCGCGTGGAGACAATCGAGCTCGACGCGCTGCCGGCCGACTGGCGTGCCCATCCCGCGCCGCCGGCGCTCGCCCGCATCGGCGAGGACTGGTTCCGGGCCGCAAAGTCCGCGGTGCTCTGGGTCCCCTCCGCCGTCATTCCCCACGAGCGCAACGTGATCCTCAACCCCGCGCACCCGCAGTTCGCGAGGATCAGGCCGGGCGCGCCCGAGCCGTTCAGTTTCGATCCGAGGATGTGGAAGAAGAGGAAATAGAGACGGAGCACAGAGGACACAGAGGCCACAGAGAACACAGAGATGGTCGAAGGCACTCTGACGTCGAATGCTCTGTGCCTCCTCCGTGCCCGCTCTGTGCCCTCTGTGTCTCCGTGGTTCGTGGTCTCGGCCGAACTGAAGTTCGGCCCTACTGCTGCCTATTGCCTGAACACCCTCCTCGCATTCTCGTACAACAGCTTCCGCTCGATCGCCTTCGAGCCCGCCAGCCGCCGGATCGCCGCGATGGTCTTCGAGCCCTGGCACTTCTCCGTGCCGCCCGCACGGTCGTTGCAGTCGCTGCCGAAGAGCAGCTTGTCCTGGTGCCGCGTCAGGAAGTCGCGCGTGAAGTCCTCGTCGCGCGTCAGCGCGTTGAGCCCGGAGCCGGCGGAGAGATCGCCGTAGAGATTCGGGTAGTCGCTCAGGTACCGGTCCGTCAGCCCGCCCGGCGTCACCGGCCCCTTCGGGTACATCACCGTCTGGTCGGCGTGGTTGCGGTCGATGTTGCCCCACCACGTCTGCGCGTGGCCGATGAACGTCACGCGCGGATACTTCGCGAGCATCCGGTGGAAGCGCTCGAAGCCGTGATTGTACATCCCGTGCTGCCAGTGCAGCAGGATCGGCACCTCGTACGCCTGCGCCAGCTCGTAGAGCCGCTGCATCTCTGGGGCGTCGCACGCTATGCCGAACTTCTGCTCGCCGATGACGACGGCGCCGCGTTTCAGATGGCCTTCGATCGTCGCGACCGCATCGTCCAGGTCGGGCACCTCGTTCGCGCGGACCAGGTACGCGCCGGGGTGCGCGGCCGCGAATGCCCGGCACGCGTCGTTCCCGAGCGCCTCCGCCTGCAGGCCGTTGGCGACCCCGTCGTGCGTCGACGGGCGCGACACGGGCCGTCCCGCCGGCAGCAGGATCGTCGTCGTGACGCCGAGCGCCTGCTGGTGCGCCAGCAGGACGGGATCCGGGCGCCCCGAGTAGCCAAGATGCTGGTGGATGTCTATGATCGGCTCGGCCGCCGCGCCCGGCCGCGTCCCCACGGCCAGTCCGAGCACGCCGAGCGCCGATCCGGTCAGGAACTCGCGCCGGTTCATGGCGCTATTCTGCACGAGACGCGTGACCCTCACACGACTTCCAGTCTGCTTGCTCATCGCCTGCCTCGCGGGCTTCTGTAGCGGCGGGGCTTCAGCCCCGCTCGACGCCGGCCTTGCCGCCGCGCAGGACCCGCGCCCCGACGTCTGGCCCGGCCTCCAGCCCGTGCCCGCCGACTCGCCGCCACTGGCCCCGGCCGACGCGCTGAAGACGTTCCATCTCGCCCCCGGCTACCGCATCGAGCTCGTCGCCGCCGAGCCGCTCGTGCAGGACCCGGTCGCCATCGACTGGGATCCCGCCGGCCGGCTCTGGGTCGTCGAGATGCCCGGCTACATGCGCGACATTGCCGCCGCCGGCGAACACGACCCGCTCGGCCGCATCGTCGTGCTCGAGGACACCGACCGCGACGGCGCGATGGACCGGCGCACCGTGTTCGCCGACGGCCTGGTCATGGCCCGCGCGGTGAAGCCGCTCGAGCATGGCGTCCTCGTCGGCGAGCCGCCGCACGCCTGGCTGATGCGCGAC
>CAYUPN010000127.1:0-9574 GCA_964446605.1 uncultured Bifidobacteriaceae bacterium
AGGTCGGATCAGGTCGGATCAGGTCGGATCAGGTCAGATCAGGTCAGATCAGGTCTGATCGGGTCTGATCAGGTCTGATCAGGTCTGATCAGGTCCGCGCGGCCGCTCGCTGATTCCTGCTCGCGGCGCGCGATCAGGTCTGGCGGCGCGCGATCAGGTCTGATCGTTCGCGGGCTACGGCGGGCCCGCCGGAACCTTTCGGCACGGGCGGGCGATCAGGTCTGACCAGGTCCGCGCCGGCGGAGTCCGCGCATGAAGATGCTATGATCGAAGGGTTTACATACTCCGGCCGCGGCCGGCGGAGCATTCATGATTAGCGAGATCATCACCGGGTTCGCCACGACCTTCAAGCACATCTTCCGGAAGCCCGTCACGGTGAACTATCCGGACGAGAAGGTCCCGATGTTCCCGAAGTTCCGCGGCAAGCAGGTGCTGATGCGGGACGAGGACGGGCTGGAGAAGTGCGTCGCGTGCGGCCTGTGCGCGGTGGCCTGCCCGGCCGACGCCATCTACCTGGAGGCCGCGGAGAACGACGGCACGGTCCTCGCCGGCCCCCGCTACGCGAAGGTGTACCAGATTCACAAGACCCGGTGCATCTTCTGCGGCTACTGTGAAGAGGCGTGCCCCGTCTCGGCCATCTTCATGGGCAAGGACTACGAGACGGCCGTCTACAGCAACAAGGACTTCATCTGGGACAAGTCCGAGCTGCTGATCCCGCCGCCGGCGGGGGCGAAGCCCCCGATCGAGCGCGAGGGGGAATAGGGGACGTCCGCGATCCGCACGTCTATGGGATTTCTGGACGCGCTCGAGGAGCGCGTGCTCGTCTGCGACGGCGCGATGGGCACGATGCTGTACGCGCGCGGCGTCTTCATCAACCGCTCCTTCGACGCCCTGAACCTGAGCCAGCCCGACCTGGTCGCCGAGGTGCACCGGGAATACGTCCGCGCTGGCGCTGACGTCCTCGAGAGCAACACCTTCGGCGCGAACCGCGTGAAGCTCGACGTCTTCGGGCTCGCCGGCGAACTGCAGGCGATCAACGCCGCCGGCGTGCGGATCGCGCGGCAGGCCGCGGGCGGCCGCGCGTTCGTCGCCGGCGCCATCGGGCCGCTCGGCATCCGCATCGAGCCGTGGGGCCGCACGGGCGTCGACGAAGCGGAGCGCATCTTCCGCGAGCAGGCGGCCGCGCAGGCGGAGGCCGGCGTCGACCTGTTCGTGCTCGAGACCTTCCGCGACGTCAACGAGATCGGCGCCGCCATCGCCGCCATCCGGTCGGTCAGCGACCGTCCGATCGTCGCGCAGATGACGACGGAGGAGGACGGCAACAGCCTGGACGGCACGCCGCCGGAGGAGTTCGCGCCGGCGCTCGAAGCGCGCGGCGCCGACGTGATCGGGCTGAACTGCAGCGTGGGCCCCGCGCCGATGCTCGAGACGATCGCGCGCATGGCGCGCGTGACCACGCGGCGGCTCTCGGCGCAGCCCAACGCGGGCCGTCCCCGCGAGATCGAAGGGCGCAACCTCTATCTCTGCTCGCCGGAGTACATGGCGTCCTACGCCCGGCGGTTCGTCCAGCGCGGCGTGCGGCTGGTCGGCGGCTGCTGCGGCACGACCCCCGAGCACATCCGCCAGATCTGTCACGCCATCGCATCCCAGACGCCGCCCGCCCGCGTCGAGGTCGTCGCGGCCCCGGCGGCCGAGCCGGCGCCGCCGCCGGTTCCGATGGCGGAGAAGTCGGCCCTGGCGCGCGCGCTGGCCGAGCGGCGGCCGGTCACGATTGTCGAGGTCGAGCCGCCGCGGGGCAGCGATGCCGCCGACGCGCTCGAGAGCACGCGGCGTCTGGCGTCGCTCGGCGTCGACGCGCTGGTGGTCACCGAAGGCGCCAGCCGGAGCACCGCGCGGATGAGCGCGCTCTCGCTGGCGACGCTCATCCTCCACGAGGCCGGGCTGGAGCCGGTGCTGCACTACACGTGTCGCGACCGCTACCTCCACGGCATGCAGTCGGACCTGCTCGGCGCGCACGCCGTCGGCATCCGCAACCTCCTGGTCACGACCGGCGACCCCCGCAAGCGAGGGGACTATTCCGACGCGACGCTGGTGTTCGACGTCGACTCGATCGGCCTGACGAACGTCGTCGGGCGGCTGAACCAGGGGCGGGACATCGGCGGGCAGCCCATCGGCAGGCCCACCGGATTCCTCATCGGCGTCTCGGTGAACCCCACCGCGCCTCGGCTGGACGACGAAGTCCGGCGGTTCGAGTACAAGGTCGACGCCGGGGCCGAGTACGCGGTGACGCCGCCCGTATTCGATCCGGCCGCCCTCGACCGGCTGCTCGAACGGATCGGGGGCCACGGGGTCCCGGTGATCGCCACCGTGCGGCCGTTCGAGAGCCTGCTGCACGCGGAGTTCCTCGCCAACGAGGTCCCGAACCTGACGGTGCCCGGCGCGCTGATCGAGCGCATGCGGGCCGCCGACGCCGAGGGGCGCGCCGCCGACGAGGGCATTGCCATTGCAATGGAGACGGCCGCCATTCTGCGTGGCCGGGTGCAGGGGATTCAGGTGGCCGCACCGCCGGCCGCGGCAGCTGCAGTGTTGAACGGACTGCAGCTTGCGCACTGATTCATGCAATTCAGCGCTTGTCGGCGTACGGAGCCGCAGGATATAGTCGCTCGGGGCTCAGGCGTGGCCGGGTTCCGGCCGGGCCGGCGCCGCCCCGCTCATCAGGAGCAGTGACGCGGATGGCCTTGTTCAACCGGAACGGGCGTGGGGACCACGAGGAGGTACTCTCCTCTTCGGATGTCGGCACACGCGCGCTGTCCGTCACCGCCGTCGAGACCGATTTCGTCGCGGGCGTCTACGAGAAGCTCGCGTCGGTCTACGACTACGTCTTCGGCCCGACGCTGCATGCCGGGCGGCTGCAGGCCCTGCACCGGATGGCCATCAGCAGCGGCGACCGCGTCCTCGAGGTCGGGGTCGGGACCGGCATCAACCTGACGCTCTATCCCCGCGACATCCAGATCACCGGCATCGACCTGTCGGACTCGATGCTCGAGAAGGCGTACGAGCGGGTCGCGAAGCACGAATTCGGCCACGTGCGGCTGCTGCAGATGGACGCGACGTCGCTGACGTTCCCCGACGACAGCTTCGACATCGTCTACGCGCCGTACCTGATCTCGGTCGTGCCGGATCCGGTTGCCGTCGCGCGCGAGATGCGGCGCGTCTGCCGCCCGGGCGGGCGCATCGTGATCCTGAATCACTTCCGCAGCAGCAACGGAATGCTGTCCGCCGTCGAGCGCGCCATCTCGCCGTTCACGGTGCACATCGGCTTCAAGTCGGATCTCGATCTGCCGGCCTTCCTCGCGCAGGCCGACCTGAAGCCGGTGACGATCGAGAAGGTCAACATCCCGCCGATCTGGTCGCTGGTCACCTGCATCAAGGACTGACTCGAAGCCTTCGGCTTGGCCTTTGGCTCTGGACCCTGGGCTTTGGCCCTGCCGGGTGGGTGGCAACCGGGTGCTTTCAGGGCACCATCCGCTGTCACGCTGAACTCGTGTTGGCGCGACAGAAGTGAAGTCGCGCCCTACGAGATCTCTTCCAGAATCAAGTCCACTGCGCGCTCTGCGCCCGTCACGTCCGCGTGCTCGGGGGCCTGCGGCTGCCGCAGCACGTCGTCCAGCGCGGCGCGCCAGCGGCCGGCGAGCAGATCGTCGTTCGAGATGAACGCGCAGCGCAGCCAGCGCGGCATCTCGCGGACGAGGACGTCGTACTCGACGAAGTGGCCGCGCGAGGTGTAGACCATCGCCGTCCCGTTGGCCGCGCATTCCGCGATGATGCCGTAGCCCGGCTTCGTCATCACGACGTCCACCGCCGCGACCAGGTCCTCGTAGCGCCAGCCGCCGTCGTAGAGCGCACGCTCGTCCACGAGGACCACGTTCGCCGGCAGCGGCCGCTCGAGCTCGGCCTCCGGAACCGCGTCGGACCGGCGTGAGGCGGTGACGTCCGCGGTCAGCACGAAGGTGTAGTCCGACGCGGCGGCCGCGGCGTCGAGGTCGATGCGCGCCAGGCCGTAGCCGCCGAACGACAGCAGCACCAGCGGCCGGCCCGCCGGCAGCCGCAGGGCGGCCCGGACCTCGTCACGATCGCGCGCCGACCTCCGCGCGATGAACGGCAGGTCGACGACCCGCGGGCAGGCGTCGAAGCCGCCGTGCATCGGCAGCCGCAGGGCGAGCTCCGCCGACGCATAGGCGTCGCGAATGCGCTCCAGGAGCGCACACCCGTCCGGCGTCTCGTCCCGGTACCCCTCGTAGATCCAGTCCCAGGTGAAGTTCCCGATCGCGACGGACCGCAGGCCGGCCGCGCGAGCCGCCGCGAACGCCAGCGGCGGGATGTCGCCAAGGACGAGCTGCACGCCGCGCGCGCGGAGCCATGCGGCCTCATCGGCGGCCCGCGCCTCGAGTGTCTCGTGGAACCGGCAGGCACGGCGCATCGTCTCCTGCGCGTCGAGCCGCAGGCTGTCGAGCTGGACGACGCCGGTGTCGCACTCGAGGGGCTCCCAGGCGACAGGGCGGGTGAGGGTGAGATCGAAGAGCCACTTCGGCGCGGCCGAGCGGACGGCGACGTCGAGGTCCGGCCGGCGGCGCCCGAGCGCGTTGATCAGCTCGATGTCCCGCGTGGCGTGGCCGAACCCGTGGCCGGAGATGTAGAACGCGATCGACACGCGCTACTCGGCGGCGACCGGCTTTTCCGCCTCGACCGGCAGCGCCTCGCGCAGCACCTCCTCGAGCGTGGAGACGAGGACGAACCGCATTTCCTCCCTGAGCTCGGGGGGCAGCTCGGCGAGATCCGGCTCGTTGCGCGCGGGGAGCACGAACGTCTTGATCCCGTTGCGGCGCGCCGCCAGCGCCTTCTCCTTGATGCCGCCGACCGGGAGCACCAGGCCCGAGAGCGTGATCTCGCCGGTCATCGCCACGTCCGGCCGGGTGGGCACGCCCTTGATGGCCGACAGGATCGCCGTGGCCATCGTGACGCCCGCCGACGGGCCGTCCTTCGGGATCGCGCCGGCCGGCACGTGCACGTGCAGGTCGCGCTTCTCGAAGAAGTTGGCCGGGATGCCGAGCGCGTCGCTGTTCGCGCGGATGTGGCTCACCGCCGCCCGGGCCGACTCCTGCATGACCGCGCCGAGCTGTCCGGTCAGCGTGACCTGCTGGTTCCCGCCGGGCAGCAGCGTGGCCTCGACATACAGGACGTCGCCGCCGGTTTCCGTCCACGCGACGCCCGTCGCCACGCCCGGCCGCGACGTGCGGAACGCGCTGTCCCGCAGGAACCGCGCCGGGCCGAGATACTCCGCGAGCTGCGGCGCGTCCACCGTGGTCGTCACCGGCGGGGCGCCGTTCTCGCGCGCCGGCTCGCCCGCGATGCGCGCCGCGACCTTGCGCGCGATGGCGGCGATCTGCCGTTCGAGGTTCCGCACGCCGGCCTCGCGCGTGTATTCGCGGATGATCCCCTCGAGCGCCGCGTCGGTGATCTCGGGCGCCCCCTCGGGCAGCCCGTGCTCCTCGATCTGCCGCGGGATGAGGAAGCGCCGGGCGATCTGCTTCTTCTCGTCCTCCGTGTAGCCGGAGAGCTGCAGCACCTCCATGCGGTCGAGCAGCGCAGGGTGGAGCGTGCCGAGCTGGTTCGCGGTCGCGATGAACAGCACCCGCGACAGATCGAGCGGCACTTCCAGGTAGTGGTCGCGGAACGTGTGGTTCTGCGCCGGGTCGAGGACCTCGAGCAGCGCCGCGGCCGGGTCCCCCTGGAAGCTCACCGCGATCTTGTCCATCTCGTCGAGCATGAACACCGGGTTCATCGCTCCGGCCTGCCGCATCGCCTGTGCGATGCGTCCGGGCAGCGCGCCGATGTAGGTCCGGCGATGACCGCGGATTTCGGCCTCGTCGCGCACGCCGCCGAGCGAGATGCGCACGAACTTCCGGTTCATCGCCCGCGCCACGGACTGGCCGAGCGAGGTCTTGCCGACTCCCGGGGGGCCCACGAAGCAGAGGATCGGCCCCTTCATGTCCCCTTTCAGCTTCCGGACCGCCAGGTACTCGACGATGCGCTCCTTCACCTTGTCGAGGTCGTAGTGGTCCTCGTCGAGCACGCGGCGCGCCTCGGCGGGATCGATCCGGTCCTCGGTGGTGACGCTCCACGGGATGTCGAGGAGCCACTCGATGTAGGTGCGCGTCAGCTGGTAATCCGGCGACGCGGGGTTCATCCGCGCCAGGCGGCCCAGCTCGCGGTCGGCCGTCGTCTGCACCGCTTCCGGCAGGTTGGCCGCCTCCACCCGCTCGCGCAGCAGCTTGATCTCGTCGGCCTCGCCTTCGCCGAGCTCCTCCTGGATCGCCTTCAGCTGCTGACGCAGGTAGTACTGCCGCTGCTGGTCCGAGAGCTCGCGCTGCGCTTCGGATTCGATCCGCCCCTTCACCTCCAGCAGTGCAATCTCGCGCGCCAGCGCGCGCGAGACGGTGTCGAGCTTCGCGATGAGCGGATCGGCCTCGAGCAGCGCCTGCTTGTCGGTAGCGGGGATGTCCAGCAGGCTGCCGATCAGGTAGGTGAGCCGCAGCGGATCGTCCAGGTTGGCGACGATGCCGCGCAGTTCCTGGGACAGGCCGCTCGTCAGCGAGAGCGCGCGGTCGACCTGCTCGTGGATGCGGCGCACGTAGGCATCGACTTCCAGTGAGCGCTCGGTCGACTCGGGCAGCGGGCGCACCGTCGCGGTCATCGCGGTCCCGGTCCGGTTGATGACCTCGGCGCGGGCGCGCTGGACCCCCTCGACGATGATCTGCAGCCCCTGCGGGTTGCGGGCCATCTGCCGCACGATGCCGGCCGTCCCGACCTGCCGGACATCGGGCGGACCGGGGTCCTCCGCGTCCGTGCTCTGCAGCGTCAGGAACACCATCCGGTTGCCGGCGGACAGCGCGCGGTTGACGGCGTCCACCGACACGGGCCGGTTCACCGCAAGGGGGATGACCGTGAGCGGAAACGCGACCGCATCCCGCAGCGGCAGGACGGGAAGCTCGGACGGCATCTGAACGGTCGGAGATGGATCGGCCATGGGCAAAGGCGCTCTGCGGCTATTTCATCGGAAGCGGTGAGAGGCGTCAACGTCAGCGAGCATGCCGGGCGGCGGACGCCCCGCGGTGCGGTATGCTCCCAGCATGGCCCTTCAGGAGCGCGATTTCTTCACCGAGCGGCAGGAGACCCGGCCGACGCCGCTCACTTGTCCCCGCTGCCGCCGCCGGCACGAATACCAGCTGCGCTGGATCCGGCGCATCAAGAAGGACCGCATCCCGGCCGGCGCCACCGAGCGGGACCGCGCCCTCTTCGCGAAGCTTCGCGACTATCTCATCCGCGTCGACGACGTCGTGCACTGTCAGACGTGCCGGGCTCGCTTCGAAGTCCCGTCGCATCAGTCCGTCGTGTTCCTGCAGCCGGGAGAGCAGGACTAGCCGATTGCGGATTTCGGATTGCGGAGTGATTGCGGATTGCCCACTCCTCACCAGATTCCCGGCACGAGCCTCCAGCGGACGGTCTGCGCGTACCGCGCGTAGGCCTCGCCACCCGTTGTCCGCAGCGTCCGTTCCTCGAGCGGGATCGCGAGCACGAGATAGGCGCTGCTGATCGTCGCGAACGCCAGCCGCGTGCCCGTCATCTCCGGCACGCCGAACACGAGCAGGATCCATCCCAGGTAGATCGGATGCCGGACCAGCCGGTACGGCCCCTCGACGCGGAACTCCGTGGGCCGTTCGTTTCCCCGCAGCTGGCGGACGCCAGCCAGCTCGAGGGGGTCGATCACCCGTGCCGCGCGCCAGGTGAGCCAGGCGCCGGCGGCGACGATGGCCCAGTGGACGGCCGCGAGCGCGCCGTCGTGCCGGTAGAAGCGGCCGGGCAGCGGCTGCCACAGCATGCAGACGGCCACGAAGAGCACGCTGGCGACCCATACGTACACGGAGCGCTCCAGAGCCGGGTGCACGAGCGAGGCCACGGCCCGGCGCATGCCGAGCCGCGCGAAGACGCTGTGATGCAGGGCGAACCCGGAGAAGAGCGCGACGTCGACCGCCCGCGCGACCGCCGGATGGGGAGGCGGGCCGACGATCGAGAACCGGACGAAGTACGCGTGCACGAAAACGGCGAGGGCGCACGCGAAGCTCAGCGCACCCAG
This sequence comes from uncultured Bifidobacteriaceae bacterium, assembly GCA_964446605.1. Classification (GTDB taxonomy): domain Bacteria; phylum Acidobacteriota; class Vicinamibacteria; order Vicinamibacterales; family JAENWD01; genus JAENWD01. The sequence goes on from CAYUPN010000127.1 coordinate 8,195, forward strand.
CCACACGAACACGATCGCCGCAGTCCGGGGAGCGCGCATCCGGCCCGTATTATAGTGACGCCATGCCGGCGCCGAGGGTGGTCATCTCGGGCATTGGCGCCGTCTCGACATTCGGGATCGGGCGCGAGACGTTCTGGGACCACGTGCGCCGCGGCATCAGCGGCACGCGCGCGATCACGGAATTCGACGTGTCGGCGTATCCGTGCCGCGTCGCCGCTCCCGTGCCGCCGGTCACGGCCGATGCGATCCCGCCGCTCGACGGCAACGGCGACGGACGCCCGCTGCACGCGGACCCGAAACGGTACTCGCGCGCGGCGCTGCTCGCGGTGATTGCCGCGCGCGAAGCCTGGAACGACGCGGGGCTGCGCGCGCACGAGCCGGATGCCGGCGTGATCATCGGCAGCGGCGGCGGCGGCATCGACGTCGGCGAGGCGCAGTACCGCGACTTCTTCACCGCCGGCGGCCGCCACGTCACCCCCTACGCCATCGCCGTCGGCATCGTCGGCATGGTCTCGAGCGAGATCTCCATTTCGCTCGGCCTGCGCGGCATCAGCCACGTCCTCTCCACCGGCTGCACGAGCTCCACCGACGCGCTCGGCTACGCGGTGCGGCTGATTCGCGCCGGCGAAGCGGACGTGCTGCTGTCCGGCGGCGCCGACGGCTGCGTCACGCCGGGCATGATCTTCGGCTTCTCGCGGATGCGCGCCGTCTCGACGCGGTTCAACGACCGGCCGTCGGCCGCCTCCCGCCCCTTCGACCGCTGCCGCGACGGCTTCGTCCTCGGCGAAGGGGCCTGGATGTACGTCGTCGAGCGCGAGGACCGCGCGCGGGCGCGCGGCGCGCCGATCTACGCGACGGTCGAGGGCTACTACTCGACGTGCGACGCCTACCATCGCGTGCAGATGGCGCCGGACGGAACGGAGATCGTCGCGGCCATGCGCGGCGCAATCGAGCGATCGGGCCGGGCGCTCGAGGAGATCGGCTACGTCAACTATCACGGCACGTCGACGCCGCTCAACGACACCGTCGAATCGCAGTGCACGCGCCGGCTGTTCGGGCGGCTGGCGGATCAGGTGCCCGGATCGTCGACGAAGTCGATGATCGGCCATCCGCAGGGAGCGAGCGGCGCGGCCGGCATCACCGCGACCGCGCTGGCGCTCGCGCGTGGATTCCTGCCGCCGACCGCCAACCTCGACGATCCGGATCCGGCGTGCGACATGGATTTCATTCCGCACGTCGGACGCCCCGCCCGCCCCGCCGCCGCACTCTGCAACTGCCTCGGCTTCGGATCGAAGAACAGCGCCATCGTTCTCGGCGCGGTGTGAGTTCATGACGCAAGGGGCAGGGGCCAGGGGCCAGGGGTCAGGGGCCAGGGGCGGG
>CAYUPN010000128.1:0-9369 GCA_964446605.1 uncultured Bifidobacteriaceae bacterium
CGGATGCAAGACGGATCTGAGTCGTCCACGTTGACGATTTGAAATCGTTCCGGGCCACAGGGCACACGAATCGCGTCGCGGACACATCGTAAGCTCCGCTCCCGCGAGAGAACCTTCCAGCTATCGCTCAAATTCGACCTCCCTTTGGAGACCGTCTTCAAACGCGGCCGGGTCGTGATCGATCTCCAGGAGTATTGCCTCCAGGTCGTGCGGATGGGGGTGTGGCGGATGCGCCAGAAGCATCAGGAGGAGATGCAGGAGATTTACGAACGTCTACAGGCTGAAAAAGCATCAGAGAGTCAGCCAAGCGAGGGGGACGATGGCTGCGGGGGCTAGGGTGAAGGTGAGTGGCTCCCACTCGACGAGGCCACAAGGGTGGCCTGCCAGCTGGTCCAAAGGCCTGGCCGACGCGTCAGATTGTCAGCCGGCCAGATCGACAGGCTTGCACGAAAATCAGAGCCGGTCACTACCAAGAGGCAAGAACTCATGTTCAAATCGGCGGCGGTTACCCCGGTCTGGCGGGGCGGACCTAAGCACGTCCTCGGTACGTCATCCAGTGTTGGACCGTGCCCGGCACCGCCTTAAACGCTTTACCTAGTTGCCCCAAGCTATCGACGAGAGTGAAATCCGATGCGTCGCTATCGTCAGAGCAACTCCAGCAGCCAGTCTGTCGTCTTCCATGCGCACGAAAAGTGGGCGCATCTGATCATAGCGATGCTAGAGGCACCGACGGACCTCCGGACAACAACTGAATGGGCACGTCAGTGCGGAAGAAGCCTGGCTTCTCTGGAACTGCTGTGCCACACTATAGGCATCGCCCCAAAGCAATCGCTAACACTCGCGCGGTTAATGCGTGCGACTCACATGGCTCACGTTCTTCAGTGCAGGCCGATGTTTCTCCTAGATGCCGATCCGAGAACCGTAAAGCGACTATTTGGCATTGCCGGATTTGCCGAACCCTTGGCCACCGGTATGCCTGCGCGCGACTTTCTCAAGAGCCAGCGCCTAGTACGTGACACGAGAGCCGCCGAAGCCTTGGAACGGACAATTCGGAGCAGTGAATTGGGACGCGGGGCTTCACTACCTCAACAAGACTGATATCCAGATGTCATCGAACCAATCAGGAGACGACTCGTGTCTACTCATGTCTTAGCGCGTCAACTGGGTTTGAGCGAAGCACAGCAACAGACGGAAGGACACTGGCAAGCAGCGTAGCTATTATAAGCACACACAGTGCACCCATGTAACTCGCCAGATCTGTGGGCCGGACCGCGAACAGGAGTGCACCAAACAGGCGTGTCACAGCCCAAGCAGCAGTCACGCCGAGAACCATCCCCCACAGGGCGGGTCGTAGAGTCTCCCGGGTCAGAAGAATGATAATGGCACGGCTCGTTGCCCCCAGCGCCATTCTGACACCGAGCTCTCTCACGCGCTGTCTAGCAGTGTGCGATACTACTCCATACACTCCACTAGCCGCCAGCAGTAGTGTCAGACCGCCAAATACGATAGAAGTGGCCATTAGAAGACCATTGGAGCCTTTACCTCCGATTGAAGCTGTCACTAGGTCATCCATCGCTGCCACACGCTGAACAAGAACGCTGCTATCAACCGTTCGCAACGCGCCGCGCACTAGCGTCGCGACAGGCTGAGGATCCTCCTCAGACTTCATGACAAAAATCAATCGGTTCCCGACGCCTTCAGTCCATGTTCGCAGATCAGTAAACACCGTCGGCTCCTCGTCTGCCTGCAATCCGATCATTTTAATGCCGGCGACGACTCCGATAACTTCAGCAGCGCTACCTCCAAGCGTCCTGAATGCCGAACGGTCGCTCGTAACTGAAAAGTCACGACGCCGAACGCGCTCCGCGACATCCGGCCGGTTCGCGTCGAATTCCAGAATAGAAAGCTCTCGTCCTAGTGGACTCGCGCCTCCCCAAAGAATACGTGCGAGTTGAGCGTTCACTATCACCCGTTGCTTGTTTGATCGTGGATCGCTCCTTCTGAACTCTCGGCCTTCCAAGAGTGCGATCCCCATTGTTCGAAAGTAGTCGGGTCCTACGGCGACAATCAGAGGCCATCGTGAAAGGGTGAGCACGCTGTCTGCCGCCACTGGGCGGTAGCTCCATTCGCCACGTTCGAGGGGAACATCCCGCGCCACCGACACGTGCTTAACGCTGGGCAGCTGGCCCAGGCGTTGCAGGGCGGAGTCGAGAAAGTGTAGCTGTGAAACACCCGACGAGCCGACCTCGTCGGAACTGGCACGAGTGTCCGTGCGAAGCAGCCACATATGCTGTGGCAAGACGCTGTGTGCGACCACGAGACGTGTAGGCTCAAAGCCCCACTGGGCTGTGCTCAGCTTGACGAAACTCCGGAGCAGTAGCGACGCACTCACCAGAACGACAACAGCAAGAGCTGTCTCCAGCGCCACCAGTCCATGCCGCAGCTGCGATGACCGAAGCGTATGAACAGGGCCCCCCTGTTGCAAATGGGGAAGCAGATCTGCACGCGCGGCGCTAAACGCGGGTACGACTCCAGCTACCAGAGCAGATGTGGCGCCTGCGATAGAGGCAAACAGAAAAACGCGCCAGTTTAGTCCGAATGCATCGAGCCCCGGAATGGCGCTCAAGCCCAAGCCGGTTAGTACTCGGAGGCTCCAGTATGCAACGAGAGCTCCGAACAGCGTAGAAAAGACCGCAATAATCAGACTGTGCAAGTGCACCAACCTAATGATGTCAGTACGATTCGCTCCAAGCGCAGCGCGAACGGCGAGATCACTCTGTCGGCGATAGCCCCGTGCCAACAGAAGATTGCTTACATTCGCGCAACTAAGAAGAAGTATCGCAGCTGTCAGCGCTGACAAGGTCCATAGGGCAAGTTCATATTGACCGACCACCACAATGTGGAGTGGGAAGAGCCCGATGTGAGTCGCGTCCTTCGTAGAGTCCGCAGTCGACTCCGATGACAAGAGAGAAGTCAACTCGGCGCGGCACTGTTGAATCGTCACGGAGTCACGCAGTCGACCGAGGCCATGTACGTCCTCAAACATTCCGCTATCACGTTCAAGAGGCAACCAAAGGGTGACGGCAGTGTCTGGAAAGAAGAACCCCTTCGGCATCACGCCCACAATCTCGTACGCGCGACCATTGAGGCGAACAGGTCGACCCAGAATGTTCCTGTCCGAGTCGAAGTGAGCCCTCCAAAACTTGTCTGAAATGACAACCTGGCCGGTCGCCGAACCGGCAGACGTAAACCCCGGCCCGATGGCCGGACTAACCCCGAGAACTGAAAACAAATCGGGGCTCACATATGCCGCTTGCAATTGTGATTCGTCGAAATCGTCAAATTGGAGAGGCGACGGCGTGAGGCGGAATAGCGCCAGAGAAGTGAGTGTGCGAGCCTGTTCTCGCCAGTGTTCAAGCGTGGCCCTGGGGAGTTCTCGCCGAACCTCAAGGAGTGGAGCCCCCGAAATCAGAACGAGACGGTCCGGAGCCCGGTAAGGAAACGGGTTGAAGAGAACCGCATCGACGACACTGTACATGGCAATGGCCATGCCCAACCCGAAACCGAGCGAGAGTAGGCTGGCCGAGGTGGTGCGCCAGTCAGACAGAGCGGTCCTGAGAGCATATCGGGCATCAAGAGTGAATCGAGTCCAGTGCCCCATCAGGCGAATCTCCAGTCCTAGTGAGCCTCGGTTGCCCCGAACCATAGCACATCCGCAACTCGCGGCGCTGCGTGGTAGGCAGAACATGTGCGCGAAATTGTAGCGGTGTCTGCAAGCGCTGGCACGGGCAGTAGCTCGATAATGCCGCCCGGCGGATCGTCTGATGTCTCTAGGCCTCGCGAGTGTAGGCGAGCGACCGGAGGGGAAAACAATGGGAACCGACGACAGGCGTACAGCGCTTAAGAAGCTGTTGACGTTCTCGTGGCTCGGCGCGACGGTCGGAAGTGCAGATCTTGAAGCCGCTACCCCGCAGCCAAGCGTACCGAGCGCCGTGCAGCAGCACCGATACCTAGGCGTGCAGGTGCTTCGGTTCTTGAACACAGCACAGGTATGGACCTTTCAGGAAGTCGGACGATATCTCACAGCATCGCAGCTGAAAGGGTCGCCGGCGGTGGAGCGCATGCGAACTGCCGAGTTCCTGAAGGCTCCTGGTCTTGGTGGGAAGTTCATCGAGACTCTCGATCTCTCTGGAGCCGAGATTGCCTCGGGGTGGCGGCTGCACTTGTTCGTGCCTGAGGATCGGCTTCAGTACATCGCGGTTCTAGAGAACACGTCCGCGACTCACCTGGGGGGCTTCGCGACAGACCAGCGGGGAGTGATCGTCGAGTTGGACAAGGCCTGCAATCCGGCCGAAGTGGCGGCAATCGGTTCAGCACGGGATCTGCCTGGGGCCAGGCTGGCAGTTGCGAGCCATCAGCACGGTAGACGCGGAGGTCTCCGAGGCGCGACCGCATATCTCGCGTCGCTTAGTGGGGCTGCTGCGCCTCGTGACTGGTGCTGGTGGGGCTGTTGGGGTAGCTGCTGTGCGTGCTCCGACTTTGTATGCTGCTTTGACTGCACTTGCCATTGCCAGACCAGTGTCACGCCTCCGCTCAACTGCTACTCCTGCGGATGCGCGTCGTGCATCTACGCGTGCTGCCCATGAACGGGCAGCGCGGTACGCGCTGGTCAGTCCGAATCGGGGAGGAGTCATGGTCGGGGAACTGGGAAGCGTGCAGATTGTTGCCCGAGCGATGGTGGCGAGCATTCTGCTCGTGGCCGGCATCGCAAAGGGAGTACAGTTTGCTTCTTTCAAGCAAAGCCTTGAGCAGTATGCAATAGTGCCGAAGCAACTGAGGGGACTCGTCGCTGGGCTTGTCACCGGCAGTGAAATCGGTCTGGGGAGCTGCCTCGCGCTTGCGATCTGGGACACTGCGGCCGCTTTTGCAGCGGCGGGGCTATTCGCGGTGTTCGGGGCTGCGCTGTCCGGCACTATGCATTCCGGGACGTCAGCGAAGAAGTGCGGCTGTGTGCCCGGATTGGAGAGTCTCGGGGTGACGTGGTTCGCCGTGGCCCGGGCTCTCGCATTGGCGGCGCTGTCGCTACTGTATGCGGTATGGTCGCTTGTGCCAGTGCGCATCGCAAGTGCGGGAGTGATCACGCTGGCGGCGTTGGTGGTGCTGCTGATCGTGCGGGACTGGTCGGCAGCACGTACCGTTGCAGCATAAGGGTGAGCGTCCCGCGTGAGGACGCCTCGACACTGGGGGCAACTGCATGGAGGTGGCAGCACGGTACTATCCACGTCGAGTAGCAGTACGTTCGCTTGGAGGCGGCTACTCTTGGATCAGTGTGAGAGGGGCTGACGAGCTCATTCCAATCGACCCTCGAGTCGCGGAAGTGTTCGCCGCCTGCCGCGGAGTGCATACACTGGCCGGGCATGTGGAGCGGCTGATCGCGCGTGGGCTGCATGCGGATCGAGGCGCTCTTATGCAGCTAATGGAGGCGTTTGTCCAAGCCGGGTTCTTGAAGAGGTACGCCGAGGCAACTGGTCGTGATAGCGCCAGACGCGCCTCAGGCAGCTCAGAGGTGTGTGTAGGAGTCATTACAGCGGATCGTCCAGCGAAGCTGGCGACCTGTCTGGCATCGATTGTACGTCAGGTACAGAGGCATCGCTTCGAGTCGCGAATCGTAGTGGTGGACGCCTCTCAATGTAGCACGCATCAAGAGCGAAACGCTCAGCTGGTGGGCGATATCGCGGTTGCCGCCCCGGTTCGTACAGAGTACTGGGGGCCTCACGAAGCCGAGAGGCTACGGAGGGCTCTTCGGGAGGTGATCGAGGAGGAATCCGTCTTAGAGTGGGCGCTGACTCCTAGAGAAGTTGGGGCGTGTCGCAATCTGCTGTTGCTGCTGACGGCGGGACATAGGTTGGTAATGGTAGACGACGACATGCTGTACGAGCCATGGACGCACGACGGCGTAGAGCGCGAGCTGGTGTCTCTACGCCACTCCGATTGCTATCTGTCTGAGTATTTCGACACGAGAGCAGAGGCGATCTCGTCAGTCACGCCATCTGCCGCTGATCTGCTCGCGTTGCAGACTAGCTCCCTGGGCCAGACGTTGGGTTCCGTTCTGGCGAACGCGAATGGAGTGGACGTCAGTGAAGCATGCCCGGAGCTGTTGGAGTGGATTGAGGAGCCAGAGAGTTGTACGATAAGAGCCTCGGCTGTCGGGATTGCAGGCGATTCTGGGATGTCGTGCCCTGACCCGCTCTTGTTCTGTTCAGGCGCGATGCGCGCAAAACTCCTCAGTGATGAGGCGACATTTCAGCGCGCGCTGAGAAGTCGGGAGATGTGGCGTGTAGCGCCAGCAGCTCTCGTGACTCACGAGCCGATTGTAATGGCAGGCGGGATGGCTATTGGAAATGATTATGTCGCGGGAGGCCCATTTATGCCGTGTGGTCGGAATGAGGACGGTGTGTATGGGCGGTTGCTCGAAGTGCTGGAGCCAAGGAACGTATACATGCATGTTCCTGCCGGAATTGTTCACGACTCTGCACGTGCGAGCGGCTATAGCGCCAGGATGGTCACTGCGAGGATCTCCGGGTTCGCCGACATCGTTCTGGCGATACTTGAAGACTGCGGCAGGCGAGGACGATCAGGGCTGGCCGCCGCGGAGGTGGGGGCCATTATGGAGTCGTACGGGCGCATGCCGGCACGGGAGTTCCTGGATTGCATACACGAGGCAATCATTGAACGCCGTGCGCGTGAGCTGCGTTATGCGAGCACAGCAGAGGGTAGGTCGGAGCTTCCAGACTACTGGACCGCCACCGTCGATGAGTACCGGCAGAGCATGGCTGCGCATGCCGGAGCATGCAAGTTTGTGTTGCCGATCGAGCTTGCAGACGCGGCGGTGGAGGGGCAGGAACACGTGACCGCCACGCAAAGACAGGTGTTGAGCTTTGCCCAGTTGCTGACGGTGTGGCCCCGCTTGTGGGAGGCAGCGCGAGAGAAGAGACTCCCGAGGTGTGAGGTAGTGGCTCCAAGCTAGAGTGGTCGGTTCGCGAATTCAACGGTCGGAGCTGTGGAAGCAATATTCGAAGCGCTTCTGTACCCAGTGTGAGCCCTTCCAAAGAAGGGCGATACCGCATCGAAACCGACGATACTGAGCATAGCCCCAAAGATGACTGAAACGCGAAGGGGCGGCGACTCAGGCGCAACCCTGAGAGGTCACCTTCGGCCCTCGCAGAATCGCTAGTCTTGGAGCTGTCCGAGGAGGCCGTCAAACGCCGCATCAGGGGGGCATGAGAGGGGCAGGAAGTTGAAAGAGTAAAGGACCGGGACCCTCCGTCCTGGTTGTCCCGGTCCTTGGCTAATTGTTATGCTGCTTTCTTGGAAGGAGTATCAGATTCGTCTAAGAAGGTCTGTTCTACTGGGACATCCGGGACACGCGTTGCGTCTGCCTCAAGCTTGAGCCGCAATCCAGGATATTCATACCCCCGCTTACCGTCCTTCTGCTGGCTGACCCGCTTGCGTTCAAGGTTGAAGGCACGCTTCACGGCCCTGCCGAGGGATTCCTGGCTGCACTTCTCACCCCTCTCCTCGCACCAATTCTCGAACTCTTTCTGCAAGGTGGTGGTGAGAATCGATTCACCGGAAGCCTTTTCGCAACGTTCGCGGAGAAAGGTCCCAGCCGGATCATTGGTCTCACGGAGGGCGGTCGTAGCCTTGCTGATCGCCGCCGAGCTCGTGAACCGCCCATTCGCACGAAGGCGCCGGAGCCCCTGAACTGCCCAATTGAAGATACCAGACAGTTCCTGCTTCAGCTCCTTCGCCAGGTTCGGGTTGATGGCTCCCTCCTCCACCCGCGCGTTACACGGAAGGAGGCGCATGCGGCGCCAGACACCATCCGACGTGTCTTTAATGCGCGGCGGATTGTTGGTGGCAAAGATCAGCTTGGCCGTCGGCTTGAACGTAATCGGGTTCTTAAACTTCACATCCGTAGTAACTCTGTCGCCTCCCGTGAGCGCCTTCAACCGGCCTTCATCGATTGAGTCAAGTTCAATATCCGCGCAGATGTTCGCAAGCTTTCCCATCAAGCCGACGAGCCCAAAGTTGCTAGACATCATCTGAGGGGTGAGCGCGGACACATTGTCCCCGCCGCCGAGTGCTTCATGCAACACTTCCAGCAGCACACCCTTCCCGTTGGCGCCGCTCCCGATGAGCACCAGGAACAGCTGGTGAGACGTGTCAGGCGTGAAGCAGTAGCCCACCCACTCCTGGGTGAACGCAATGCGCTCGCTGTCGCCCTCAAACATCCAATCCAAATGCCTCAGCCATCTCGGACAAGTTGCATTGACATCGAACGAATACGGCAATTCGACCGTGCTAAACCACTCCGGCGTATGCGGAAGCAGCGGATTCTCCTTGCCCTCAACCAGGGCCTTGAGATCGAGCAGCCCGTTCTCCATCACCAGCAGATCAGACCGACCCTCGAACGCCCCTAAGCCGAACGGTTGGTCAGGGTCGCCAAACACCTGGACTTCAGCCTGAATAGCGGCAAGCACGGACGTCACCAGTGCCGGAGTGACCGAAATCTCGGCCTTGCGCTTCCGGTCCAACTCTACGCGGACTGCATTGTTCACCCTAGCTTTCATCTCAGAATCCGGCACCGGCCGGTAGCTCCGGCCGTTCCACTCCCACCAGCCCTCCTTCCAGTAGCGCAGCGTGATGCTCTGCTCCTGGAGCGTCTGCCAGTGGGCACGAAGCACCGCCCGCGCAAGCACGTGCGGATCGCTGGGTTTTCTCTTGCTCTCATTTCTATTCTTCCTCCTACGACTCATTAAAGTCCTCCTCTCATGCTCGGCCCAACAACCGGCGATATTTAATCCAAAGGTTGGCTCATCCACCCCCATCTCTTAGGGCTCAGCCCTTCCGTGTTAAAACACACACCGATGCCAAGCCAGTGCCGAGAGCGTCACGGTCAGGTGTGACGCGCTAGTGCACCGCGAGGCGTCGTTTAACGTTGATGCGTATTAACTAAAGGAAAGTGGCGAGTGGAACTCCGCCGACAGGAATAGAGAGTAGCGTACGAGGGACGCTTTTGTCAAGGGAAATCTTTGCGTTTAAACGACTTACGTTTAAACACCGGGCCTGAGCAGGCACGGAAAGTGGGGCTTCCAACGCAGAAGCCCCGAATGCAGGTCATCGCACCTGACTGAGAAGTGAGAGTCGTTGATGAGGGGCCTGGATGTCAGCCGTGACGAGATGGAGATACTTCATCGTCGTGCTGAGTTCGGTATGACCCAGGATGATGGAAAGGCGGACGACATCACCGCCACGCCTCAGATACTCGGTCGCGAATGTGTGCCGGAGGTGGTGGAAGCCCGTTCG
>CAYUPN010000129.1:0-9284 GCA_964446605.1 uncultured Bifidobacteriaceae bacterium
CTGATCCTTGCTCGCGGTCGCGCGATCGGGTCGGATCAGGTCCCGCCTCCGCCCGCGTGCGATCGGTCGCGGGCTGCGGCGGATCGGGTCTCGCCCGCGCGCCCGCTCCCTGATTTCTGCTCGCGGTCGCGCGCGTGAGGCGGGGCTGTGAAGCCCCGCCGGTACACCCAGAGAGAGAGTGCGCGGCTCCTTTTCAATCTGCCTGTAGCGGCGGGGCTTCAGCCCCGCCAGCACGATCGCAGCGTGACAGCGAACAGCGTCTAAACCTGCCGGATGCCGGTCACGATGGACACGGCGACGGCCAGGAAGGTCGCGAGGATGCAGAGCAGGCCCGCGATGAGGTGGTCGACGCGCTCGCGGGTCATCGGGTCGAGCCACCGCGCCATCAGCCAGCCCCCGCCGAATCCGCCGGCGTGCGCGTAGTTGTCCACGCCGCTCATGAACAGCCCGAACGCGAACAGAATCGCCGCGTACTGGAGCGCCTGCGCGCCGACGTAGGAGCTCCCCGTGCGGCGGCCGTAATACACCAGCGCGCCGAGCAGGCCGAAGATCGGCGCCGACGCCCCCAGTGTGAACAGCGCCCCGCCCAGCAGCGGCACGCCATAGAAGTAGTAGCCCATCGCCGAGCTCAACCCGAACCCGGTGATGCTGCTGACGGTGTAGATGATCATCATCCGCCCGGGGCCGTACAGATCCGCCGTCGCCGGCGCGAGCTGCCGTACCCAGAGCATGTTGAACAGGATGTGCAGCAGCCCCCCGTGCAGCCACCCGGCCGACAGCAGCGTCCACCAGCGTCCCTCGACGAACACGGGGATCGCGCCGCTCATGCCGAAGATGTAGGTGACGCGGCCGTCAGGGGAGAGCAGGTTGAACAGCCCCCCGGAGCCCAGCGGGTTCTCCGAGGCCGCGAGCGTCGCCAGATAGAGCCCCACCGAGACGACGATCACGACCTGCCCGAAACCCAGGTCGTGTCCCAGCCGCCGGAGCAGCGGCGCAAAACCCCAGAGCGCCGGATTCCGCCGCCCGCACGAGTAACAGGTCTCGTCGTTCACGCCGACGAGCGATCCGCATCCGGGACAGACAGTGGAACCGGTTCGCTGGCGAAGCATCAACGAATCATACCGAATTGGGCTTTGGGGATTCGGCTTTGGGCCTTGGGCTGAACGGGGGGTACCCGAGGACTGACGTTTCCCCGGGCAGCTTCCGCTGTCGCGCTGTATGCACGCTCGCGTCGAACCCCCGTTCGTGCCCGCCAGGTCAATGATCCCGGGCCGGCAAGCGAACGACGACCGGGCGAGACACGGACCGTCGGTGATGCCCCCAGACAAGCCCCAAGGCCCAAGGCCCCCAAAGCCGAATGCCCCCAGGTCCAAGGCCCCCAAAGTCCAAGGCCCCCAAAGGCCCCAGGCCCAAAGTCCAAGGCCCAGAATCGAGGCCACCTATTCACGAGCTGGAATGACGTCATTCATTGGCGTTATGATTCGGCTCATGCAGGACAACCCGCTCAAGCTGCGTCAGATCCATCACGTCGAGTTCTGGGTCGGGAATGCCCGGCAGGCGGCGTTCTACTACCGCAAGGCGTTCGGCTTCTCGCAGATTGCCTACGCCGGCCTCGAGACGGGGCAGCGCGACATGGCCTCGCACGCCATGGCCCAGGGGCGGGCCCGGCTGGTGTTCCGGACCCCGCTCGGGCCCGACCACCCGGCCGCCGAACACATCCGGCAGCACGGCGACGGCGTCCGCGACATCGCCTTCCAGGTGGACGATGCCGACCGCGCGTTCGAGGAGGCCGTGCGGCGGGGCGCGCAGCCGGCCATCGAGCCCCACGACGTCGCCGACGCGCACGGCAGCATCCGCCGCGCCGCGATCCACACCTACGGCGACACGCTGCATTCGTTCATCTCGCTCGACGACTACAACGGGCCGTTCCTGCCCGGCTACATCGAGCACCGCGTCGCCGGCGACGATGCCGGCATCCTCCGCATCGATCACATCGTCGGCAACGTCGAGCTCGGGAAGATGGACGAGTGGGCCCGGTGGTACAGCGACGTCCTCGGGTTCAAGCGGTTCATCAGCTTCGACGACAAGGACATCACGACCGATTACAGCGCGCTGATGAGCATCGTGATGTCCGACGACAGCCAGGCGATCAAGTTCCCGATCAACGAGCCGGCGCCCGGGCGCCGCAAGAGCCAGATCGACGAGTACCTGGAGTACTATCGCGGCCCGGGCGTGCAGCACATCGCGCTCCAGACCGCCGACATCCTGCACAGCGTGCAGCAGCTGCGCGACAACGGCGTGGAGTTCCTCCGCGTGCCGGCCAGCTACTACGAGCTCCTGCCGGGGCGTGTCGGCGAGATCGACGAGACGATCGACCTCATTCGGGAGCTCGGCGTCCTGGTCGATCGCGACGACGAGGGCTACCTGCTGCAGCTGTTCACGCGTCCGGTGGAGGACCGGCCGACGCTGTTCTTCGAGCTCATCCAGCGGAAGGGGAGCCGCGGCTTCGGCAAGGGGAACTTCAGGGCGCTCTTCGAAGCCATCGAGCGCGAGCAGGCGCTGCGGGGCAACCTGTAGGCGCGGAGCGATCATGCCTTTGTACCATCAGCTCGGGCAGGTTCCGAGAAAGCGGCACACGGTCTTCCGCCGCTCCGACGGCGGGCTCTACGCGGAGGAGCTGATCGGCAACAAGGGATTCACCGGCCCGTCGTCGCTGCTGTACCACGCGCACCAGCCGACGCCGGTGCGCTCGGTGAAGCCGCTGCGCGATCTCGAGTGGCAGGCCGACCCGGAGCGCCAGTTCCGGCACCGGCATTTCCGCACGCACCAGCTCGGCTCGGGCGGCAGTCTGACGCTCGACCGCATTCCCGTGCTGTTCAACGCGGATGTCGCGCTGACGTTCGTGCAGCCGACGCGCGCCGACGAGTTCTTCTACCGCAACGCGCAGGGGGACGAGATCGTCTTCGTGAGCCAGGGCAGCGGCGTGCTGGAGTCGTCGCTCGGCGAGCTCCCGTTCCGCAGCGGTGATTACCTGGTGATCCCGCGCGGCATCCTGCACCGCTACCGCTTCGACCCCGGCCCGCTGAAGTTCCTGATCATCGAGAGCACCGGCTACGTGCGCACGCCGAAGCGCTACCGGAACGACCACGGCCAGCTGACGGAGATGTCGCCGTACTCGGAGCGGGACATCCGGCGGCCGGAGAACCTGCGCACGGTCGAGGAGAAGGGGGAGTTCCGGCTGGTCGTCAAGAAGGAGAACCGGCTGTTCGAGGTCACCCTCGTCCATCACCCCTTCGACGTCGTCGGCTGGGACGGTTACTACTATCCGTGGGCGATCAGCATCCACGACTTCGAGCCGCGCGTCGGACGCCTCCATCTGCCGCCGCCGGTGCACCAGATGTTCGAAGGGGACGGGTTCGTCGTCTGCTCGTTCTGTCCGCGGCCGTACGATTTCGACCCGAACGCCGTGCCGGTTCCGTACAACCACTCGAACGTGATGTCCGACGAAGTGATTTACTACGCCAGCTCGGAGTTCATGAGCCGCAAGGGGATTGAATACGGGTCGATTACGCTGCACCCGGACGGCATTCCGCACGGGCCTCACCCGGGCCGCACGGAAGCCTCGCTCGGCGCGAAGGGGACCGACGAGCTCGCGGTCATGGTCGACACGTTCCGGCCGTTCCACGTCAGCAGGCAGGCGCTGGAGATCGAGGACCCGGAGTACTATCACTCCTGGTTGAGCTGACAGCGACGCGGGCCCGGACCCGCCCTCCTGCCTGATGATCAACGAGACTCACGACCCCGGCCGGCGAAGCTGGGTGGTATCGGCCAACATCGCCGGCACGGATTTTCCGATTCAGAACCTGCCGTTCGGCGTCTTTCACCGGGCGCTGACGCCCGAGCCTCCGCGCGTCGGCGTCGCGATTGGCGATCGCATCCTCGATCTCCGGCTGTGTCATCGTGCCGGCCTGTTCGACGGCGAGCTCGCCGCGGCCGGCGAGGCCTGCACGGGGCGATCGCTCAACCGCCTGCTCGCGCTCGGGCCGGCGGTCTGGTCGGCGCTGCGCCGGCGCATCAGCGACCTGCTCTCGGACGACCGGCGCCGGATCATCCGGCAGGTCGAGCCGTGCCTCGTGCCGATGGCGGAGGCGGTGCTCTGGCTGCCCGTCGACATCGGGGACTACACCGATTTCTACGCGTCGATCTTCCACGCGACGAACGTCGGCTCGATGATGCGTCCCGACGAGCCGCTGCTGCCGAACTACAAGTACGTGCCGATCGGCTATCACGGCCGCGTCTCCTCGATCGTGGCCAGCGGGACGCCCATCCGGCGGCCCTGCGGGCAATCGAAGGCCGAGTCGGACGCCGAGCCGCGCTACGGGCCGTCGCGCCGGCTCGACTTCGAGCTCGAGGTCGGCTTCGTGGTCGGGCCGGGCAACGCGATGGGCATGCCGATCCCGATTGCCGACGCCGAGTCGCACCTGTTCGGCGTCTGCCTGGTCAACGACTGGTCCGCGCGCGATCTGCAGGCGTGGGAGTACCAGCCGCTCGGGCCGTTCCTCGCGAAGTCCTTCGCGACGACGCTGTCGCCGTGGGTCGTGACATTCGAGGCCCTGGCGCCGTTCCGGGTTCCGGCGTACATCAGGCCTGACGGAGATCCCGAGCCGCTGCCGTACCTGGACGACGAGCGGCAGCGGGCGCGCGGTGCCATCGATCTGCGGCTCGAGGTCGGCCTGGCGACGGCGGCGATGCGCGCCAGGGGGCTGCCCCCGGCCGTGGTCGCGCGGACGAGCGCCCGGCACCTCTACTGGACGCCGGCGCAGCTGCTGACGCACCACGCGAGCAACGGCTGCAACCTGCGGCCCGGCGATCTCCTGGCGAGCGGCACGGTCTCGGGGCCGACGCGCGAGTCGCGCGGCTGCATGCTGGAGCTCGGCTGGCGCGGCACCCAGCCGCTCGAGCTGCCGGGGGGCGAGCGCCGCGCGTTCCTCGAGGACGGCGACGAGGTCGCCTTCCGCGGCTGGTGCGAGCGCGACGGGTGGACCCGGATCGGCATCGGCGAGTGCCGCGGCGTCGTGCTGCCGGCCGCCACGTCGTCTGAGTGGCGCCGGCTGTGACCTGATCAGTTCATGATTCCATGGCGGCGGGGCTTCCAGCCTGCGCCAAGGCGCGTGCTTCGCTCGCGGCTTCGGCTGGCAAGCAGCCCCGCCTCAGGCGCATGAGCATCCGGGCACGCCACTGGCATCTGTCGCCGCGCCACACAGGAGAGGTAACCGTCATGGCCACCCAGACCGCAGGAGCTCCGGCGAGAGACGGCCGGCGATCGGCCTACGATCGCGAGCTCGAGGAGCGGCTCGTCCGCTACGCGCGCATCGACACGCAGAGCGACGAGTCGTCGGCGACCTCGCCGAGCACGGCGAAGCAGTTCGACCTGCTCAATCCGCTCAGGGACGAACTCGTGACGCTGGGGGCCCAGGACGTCATCCTGACCGCATACGGCGCGCTGCTGGCGACCATCCCGGCCACCACCGCTTTCGACGCCCCGGTGGTCGCGTTCCTCGCGCACGTCGACACCGCCCCGGCGTTCAGCGGCACCGGCGTGAAGCCCATCGTCCACCGCGCCTTCGACGGCCGCCCCATCGTCCTGCCCGACAACCCGGAGATCGTGCTGTCGCCCGATGTGTTTCCGTATCTCGGGACGAAGATCGGCGACGACATCATCACGGCGAGCGGCACGACGCTGCTCGGCGCCGACGACAAGGCCGGCGTGGCGATCGTCATGACGCTGGCCCGCACGCTGTTGCAGCGGCAGGACATTCCGCACGGCCGTATCCGGATCGCGTTCACGCCCGACGAGGAGATCGGTCGCGGCGTCCATCCGAACCTGCCCGCCGACCTGCAGGCCGACGTCGCGTACACGCTCGACGGCGCGGACCTGGGCGAGATCGTCTACGAGACGTTCTCGGCCGACAAGGCCGACGTGCACGTGGAGGGCGTGTCCATTCACACCGGGCAGGCGAAGGGCACGCTGGTGAACGCGCTGCACCTGGCGGCGAAGATCATCGGCACGCTGCCGCACGCGACGCTGACGCCCGAGACGACGGAGGGGCGCGAAGGCTTCATCCACGTCTACCAGATGGCCGGAAACGCCGCGGCCGCGGACCTGCATCTCATCCTGCGCGATTTCGAGCTCGACGGACTGCGAGTACAGGGCGAGCTGCTGCAGCAGGTGTGCGCGGCGGTGCGCGCTACCGAGCCGCGCGCCCGGATCACGTGCACGATCACGCCGCAGTACCGCAACATGCGCTACTGGCTCGAGAAGGACATGCGCCCCGTCGAGCTCGCGCGGACGGCCTGCCGCGCAATCGGCGTCGAGCCCTTCTCCACGCCGACGCGCGGCGGCACCGACGGATCCCGCCTGACCGAGATGGGCGTGCCCACGCCGAACCTCTTCACCGGCATGCAGAACATCCACGGCCCGCACGAGTGGATCAGCGTGCAGGACATGGCGCGCGCGACGGAGATGTGTGTCGAGCTGGTGCGGCTCTGGGGCGCCGTCCGCACGGATCCGGCCGTTGGCAAGCCGGCCGCGGCCGAAGGACTCGTCGACTGGACCGGATGAACGACGAGCCATGGTCGGCCGCGAGATGTCGTGGCCGGCACGGGATCCCGTGAGATCGGACGGCCTTCACTCCCGTGCCGGCGGTGAACCCGCCGTTTACCGCGTCCCCGGCACTTCGCCGAGGCGCGTCGGCATGTCGGCGACGACGTAGGCCATCGCGGACAGGGCGGCGACGTGGCGCGCGAGCGCGCGCGGATCGATCTGCTCGATCGTGTCCGCGTCGGTGTGGTGGATCCGGAAGTACGCCGACGAATCCACCTCGGGCGACATCGCCGGAATGCGCCCGGCGCTGACGGCCGGGCCGATGTCCGCGCCGCCTCCCGAGGGCCCGATGTTCACGGCGTCGATCGCCGAGAGCAGCGAGGCGATCGCGCGGACCTGGTCGCGGGCGGTGTCGCTGCCGGTGAAGCCGAACCCGGTTGGCGCGGCCACGCCCAGGTCGCTTTCGACCATCAGCACGTGCCTGGGCAGCTCGTCCGCGTAGCGGCGGCGATAGTCGAGCCCGCCGCGCAGGCCGTTCTCCTCGTTCGTGAAGAGCACCACCCGGACCGTGCGGCGCGGGCGCAGGTCGAGCGCCAGCATCAGCCGCGCCGCTTCCCACACCGCGATGCAGCCGCCCCCATCGTCGCTGGCGCCGGTGCCGACGTCCCAGGAGTCGAGATGGCAGGCGAGGACGACGATGTCGTCGGGACGCTCGCGGCCGCGCACCTCGGCGATCACGTTGGCCGAATCGGCCTCGGGCGCGAGGCGTGCCTCCATCCGGAGCCGCAGGCGAAGCCGATCGCCGCGCGCGGTCATGCGCGCGAGGCGCTTCGAGTCCTCGACGGAGATCGCCGCCGCAGGGATCGCCGGCACGTCGGTGCGATAGCTCATCATGCCGGTGTGCGGCGTGCGGAGCCCCTGCGGCCCGATCGACCGCACCAGCACCGCCACCGCGCCGTGCCGCGCGGCATGGACCGCGCCGTTGGCCCGGTACGCGACGGTCTGGCTGTAGCCCCGGTAGGGCACGTCGAAGAGCACGATGCGGCCGCGCGCCTCCTCGCTGCGCCGATCGAGCTCCGCGAAGCTGCCGACCACGAGCAGCTCGGCTTCGATGCCCTCGGGCGGCGTGCCGACGCTCAGGCCGAGGCCGAGCATCGGAATCCGGTGACCCCGCGGCGCGACGATCTCGAGCGACTCCCGGCCGCGGATCCAGTGCGGCACCTTCACCGGGTCGGCCCGGACGACGTCGAAGCCGTCCGCGCGCATCTGCGTCATCGACCACTCGATGGCGTCGGCGAGCGCCTGCGACCCGCTCAGCCGGTGCCCGAACGTGTCGGTCAGTTCGGCCAGCCGCTCCCAGGCGGTGTCGCTCGACGTCGCAGCCTCGATCAGACGCGAGACCGGCCCACGGTACTCGTCGAGCCAGCCGGGGACCTGTGCGGAGGAGGAGACGAGAGCGGCAGTGACGAACGCGAGGGCGGCGGCGATTCGCTGTGCGGGTCGCATGAGAGACAAGTATAGGATTGCCCATGCGATCCCGACCTGCCGCTCAGCTTCCCGCGCTGCTGCTGCTGATGGCGCTCGTCGCGTGCGGTACGTCCGACACGCCGGATCCCGGCTCGAACGAGCCGCCCGACGGTCCGCCTCCGGGACCGCCGCCGTCGGAGACCTTCACGGCCGCCGACGGCACCCGTTTCGGCGTGCAGACGCTCGTCACGGGCTTGCGCATTCCGTGGGCGCTCGCGTTCACGCCCGACGGGCGGCTGTTCATCACGGAGCGGCCGGGCCGCGTGCGCATCTATCGCGACGGGCAGCTGCTGCCGGAGCCCGCGCTCACGCTGCCCGACGTGTTCACGACGGGGGAGAGCGGCGTGATGGGCCTGGCCGTGCACCCGCGGTTCGCGGAGAACCGCTACGTCTACCTGACCTACACGGCCACGACGCCGGAGGGCCCCGTCGCGCGACTGGTGCGGTACCGCGAGCTGAACGACCGGCTGGCCGAAGGCGTGGTGCTGCTGGACGACGTGCCGGCGGGGAACATCCACAACGGGTCGCGCGTCCGCTTCGGGCCCGACGGCTTCCTCTACGTGACCTTCGGCGACATCGCGAGGTCCTCGCTCGCGCAGGACGTCGCGTCGCTCAACGGCAAGATCCTGCGGCTGACCGACGATGGGCGCAGCGCCCCGGACAACCCGTTCTCGTTGCCCGTATTCTCGTACGGGCACCGCAACCCGCAGGGCATCGACTGGCATCCGGTGACGCGCGAGCTGTGGGAGACGGAGCACGGCCAGACGGACAACGACGAGATCAACGTCATCGACAGCGGCGCCAACTACGGATGGCCGGTGATCGAAGCCGCCGAGACGCAGCCCGGCATGCGGACGCCGGCGACGTTCTTCGTGCCGGCCGTCGCGCCGTCCGGGGCGTCGTTCTACACCGGCACGCGCTTCCCATCGTTCCGGAATCAGCTGTTCGTCGCGACCTTGCGCGGGATGGCGCTGCTGCGGGTGACGATCAACGGGCGGTCCGTCGGCACCGTGGAGCGCCTGATCGAGAACCGCTACGGCCGCCTGCGGGACGTGATCACCGGACCGGATGGATTTCTGTACGTGTGCACGAGCAACCGCGATGGACGGACGACGCCGGTTGCAGACGACGATCGCGTGCTGCGGATTGTGCC
>CAYUPN010000130.1:0-2177 GCA_964446605.1 uncultured Bifidobacteriaceae bacterium
GACCCGATCCGACCTGATCCGACCCGATCCGACCTGATCACTCCACCCGCTTCGGCCGCTGATTCGACGCCAGAACGCGTTTCCGGAGCCGGATCGCCTTCGGCGTCACCTCGACGAGCTCGTCGTCGTTGATGAACTCGATCGCGGCTTCGAGGCCGAGGCGGCGCGGCGGGACCAGGCGGATGGCCTCTTCGGCCGTCGACGCCCGCATGTTGGTCTGCTTCTTCTCTTTCGTGACGTTGACGTCGAGGTCGTTCGGCCGCGAGTTCTCGCCGACGATCATCCCCTCGTAGACCTCGGTCTGCGGCTCGATGAAGATGACGCCGCGCTCCTGCAGGTTGCTGATCGCGTAGGCGGTCGCCGCGCCGGGACGGTCGGCGACGAGCGCGCCGGTCGCGCGCGCCGGAATCGGGCCGTGCCACGGCTCCCAGCCGGCGAACAGGTGGTTCATGATGCCGGTGCCGCGCGTGTCGGTGAGAAACTGCGAGCGGAAGCCGATCAGGCCGCGCGTCGGGATGCGGAACTCCATGCGCACCCGGCCGCTGCCGTGATTGACCATCTTCGTCATGATGCCGCGGCGTCCGCCGAGCGCCGCGATCACGACGCCCTGGAACTCCTCGGCGACGTCCACCGTCAGCTCCTCGACCGGCTCCATCCGGCGGCCGTCGATCTCCTTCGTGACGATCTCGGGTCGCGACACCTGCAGCTCGAACCCCTCGCGCCGCATCAGCTCGATCAGGATCGACAGCTGCAGCTCGCCGCGTCCGATCACCTTCACCTGCTCCGGCGAGTCGGTGTCCTCGACGCGGATGGACACGTTGCCGAGCAGCTCGCGCGCGAGCCGCTCGCGCAGGTTGCGCGACGTGACGTACTGCCCGTCGCGCCCGGCCATCGGCGACGTGTTGACGCCGAAGACCATCGACACCGTCGGCTCGTCGACGGCGATCGGCGTGATGGCGACGCGGTGCTCCGGATCCGCGATCGTCTCGCCGATGGTGATGTCGTCGATCCCCGCCACGCAGACGATGTCGCCGGCGGCCGCCGCCTCGATGTCGACCCGCTTCAGCCCCTCGAACGCGAACAGCTTCGTGATCCGGGTCTCCTGCTGCGAGCCGTCCAGCTTCAGCACGGCGGCCGGGTCGCCGACGCGCAGCGTGCCGTTGAAGATGCGGCCGATCGCGATGCGCCCCAGGTAGTCGCTCGAATCCAGGTTCGTGACCAGCATCTGCAGCGGCGCGTCGGCGTCGCCGCGCGGCGGCGGCACGTGCCGCACGATCGCCTCGAAGAGCGGCCGCAGGTCCTCGCCCGGCACGGCGAGGTCCGTCGTCGCGATGCCGTCGCGGGCGACCGTGTAGAGCACGGGGAACTCGATCTGCTCCTCGGTGGCGTCGAGATCGATGAACAGGTCGTAGATTTCGTCGAGCACCTCGCGCACGCGCGCGTCGGGGCGGTCGATCTTGTTGATCACCACCACCGGCGCCAGGCGCCGCTCGAGCGCCTTGCGGAGCACGAACCGCGTCTGCGGCAGCGGCCCCTCGGACGCGTCGACGAGCAGCACCACGCCGTCGACCATCGCCAGCGTACGCTCGACCTCCCCGCCGAAATCGGCGTGCCCGGGCGTATCGACGATGTTGATGAGCAGGTCCTGGTAGTGGACGGCGGTGTTCTTGGCGAGGATGGTGATGCCGCGCTCGCGCTCGAGCGCGTTGCTGTCCATCACGCGCTCGACGACGCGCTCGTTGGCGCGGAAGATGCCGCTCTGGTGCAGCATCGCGTCGACGAGCGTCGTCTTGCCGTGGTCGACGTGGGCGACGATCGCGACGTTGCGCCGGAGGGCGTTCGCGACCCCCTGGCGCGGAGTCTGGGAGGAAAGCATCCCCCCAGTATAAAGGGCCTTCGGCCCCCAAAATGGGCTTTGGGCTTTCGGCCTTGGGCTTTGGGGTCGAAAACCGGGAGTACCGGAGGACTGACTCTTACCCGGGGGGCGTCCGCAGTCACGCTACACGGACCGTCGGCGCCGTGCCGTTCGCGATAGAGATCGTTGATCCGGGCTGGCCGGGATCCCGTCTGGCCAGCGAACGACGACCGGGCGAGGCCCGGACGTGGGAGATGCCCCCAGACAAGCCCCAAGGTCAAAAGCCCAAGGCCCAAGGCCCATCCCAAGGCCTAAGGTCCAA
>CAYUPN010000130.1:2277-9270 GCA_964446605.1 uncultured Bifidobacteriaceae bacterium
GCTATCCCAGCGCCACCGGCGAGTCGTCCGGCCGCGGCAGGTGCACGCTCATCTCCCGCCGCGCGCGCTCGACGTCGTGCGCCCGGACGGCATGATAGATCGCCCGGTGCGTCGCCGCGATCTCGCGCAGGTCGCGCCCTTGCGGCAGGTTGCGCCGGCGGTGCTCGAAGTACAGCGACGACACCATTTCGACGAGCGACGCCAGGATGGGGTTGCCCGAGGCCATCGCGATGGTCCGGTGGAAGCGGATGTCGTGACGGAGGAACGCCTCGGCGTCGTCGACCGACGCGAACATGCCGGTGACCTCGTCGGCCATCGCGGCAATCTGCTCCGCCGACGCACGCTCGGCCGCCAGCCCGGCGACGCCGACCTCGAGCACGCGCCGCGCCTCGAACATCTGCTCCGTCGTGAAGCCGTGCAGCGCGGCGAGGAGCCCCAGCGGGCGGCTGTCGAGCTGCGGCGTATCGGCGATGTAGGTGCCGGACCCGTGGCGCGTCTGGACGACGCCCATCGCCGCCAGCGACCGCAGCCCGGCCCGGACGCTCGGCCGGCTCACGCCGATGCGCTGCGCCAGCTCACGCTCGGGCGGCAGCCGATCGCCGGGCCGCAGCTGGCCCCGCTCGATCTGCCCGCGCAGGACGTTGACCACGAGCTCGGCTGCTGCCGCATCCGAGCCCCGGAACTCAGGTGCCTCCGTCATTCCCGTTTCTCCACTCGCCTGTCCTCCCGGACGCGCCGCCCCGGACTCGTTCGACCACTCTCGGCGAGCCCGCGGACACCGCACGGCCCACTCAAGCGCCTTGCATCGAAAGAGTCGTGGAGCCACATGAGAGGCAGAAGGCGAAACTATGACAAAGCGATTTATGAATTGAGCATGCGACGCACGAATGCTAACACACTTTATGAAACAAATAATGTCGCCTGCTCACCAGATCGATCATGCCATTCCGGCGGCAGTTCTGTCACTCAAAGTGCGCACAATGTCCCTGCCGATCCGCGGATGGCCGGGCAATCCGGAACGTGCCCGCCCCACGGTGCGGCCTGACAAACCGTCCGCCCGCCCGGCGGGCGGTCTGCTCTCTTCACCCATGCCCCTGACGACCAGCCCGCGACGCGTCGCCATCATCGGCGCCGGCCACGTCGGCGCGACCACCGCCTACGCGCTCCTGCTGAGCGGCCTCGCCTCGGAGATCGTCCTCGTCGATCTCGACCGGCGCCGCGCCGACGGCGAAGCGCTGGACCTCCAGCACGCCGTCCCCT
Organism: uncultured Bifidobacteriaceae bacterium; assembly: GCA_964446605.1. Taxonomy (GTDB): domain Bacteria; phylum Acidobacteriota; class Vicinamibacteria; order Vicinamibacterales; family JAENWD01; genus JAENWD01. Next base: position 3,538 of record CAYUPN010000130.1, read on the forward strand.
TCGGCGACCCGGTGCGCGTCTGGGCCGGCGACTACGACGACGTGGCGGGTGCGGCGGTGGTGGTGATTACCGCCGGCGTCAACCAGCGCCCCGGCGAGACGCGGCTCCAGCTCCTCTCCCGCAACGACGCGGTCCTGCGCGACATCGTCACGCGCGTGATGGCCGCGACGAGCGAGGCAATCCTGATCGTCACGACCAACCCGGTCGACGTGCTCACCTGGGCGGCGATCCGGCATTCAGGGCTGCCGCCGGCGCGCGTGATCGGCTCGGGGACGATTCTCGACACCGCCCGCTTCCGCGCGCGGCTCGGCCGGCACTTCCACGTCGACGCGCGATCGGTCCACGCCTTCATCATCGGCGAGCACGGCGACAGCGAGGTCCCGGTCTGGTCGCTGGCGACGATCGGCGGGCTGCACATCGATCAGCTCGGCGACGCCACGGGCGCGGAACTGGACGAGCCGGCGCGCCGGCAGATCGTCGAGGAGACGCGCGACGCGGCCAGCCACATCATCGAGCGCAAGGGCGCAACCTACTACGCCGTCGCCGCCGGCATCGTCCGGATCCTGCAGGCGATCCTGCGCGACGAGTCGACCGTGCTGACCGTGTCGAGCCTGATCGACGGCGCGTACGGCATCCACGGGGTGTGCCTGAGCCTCCCGTGCATCGTGAACCGGAACGGCATCGCGCGCGTCCTGTTCCCGCCGCTGGCGGCCAATGAGGAGGAAGCACTCAGGCGCTCCGCCGACGTACTGCGCACCGCACAGGAGTCGTTAGGGTAGGGCCTTCGACCTTCGGCCCTGGGCCCTGGGCGTATCGAATTCGGCGCGCCTGGCCGCGCCCCATCGCCGTTCACTGTCGCGCTGCTACCTCAGGGCTGCTGGATGCCGAGCGCCGAATGTGTCCTTCGTGCCGACGACCAATCTCACGACCTCCGAATAGCTCTCCACGCCTTCCTCGACCCGATTGACCTTGAGAAAGCTGTCGTAGGCCTGCCAGCTCGCCTGCTGGACGAGAGCGTTCGCGCCGGTCACGCGTGCGGCGATGGCGTTCAGATCGTCGCGCGGGCCGGCCGCCAGCTCGCGCTCGAGGCCGCCGCGAACGGCCGGTGGCAGGTCGGCCCGCAGGTACCAGTAGATCGCCAGCCACCCGCTGTACTGCGCCGCGTCGTCTCCCCGCTGGCAGGCGAGCCACGCCAGGTAGCTGGCCTCGCTCTCGCGGGCCCAGCCGGCCAGATGCGCCCACTCGTGCGCGAGCGCGGCCGGGCGCTCCACCGGCAGCAGGCCGGGATTGAGCAGCACCTCCAGGCCGAGCGGGTTGATCATCCCGTCCACCGCCGCCCAGCGGAAGAACGGCGATACCAGCGGATGCTTCGGCCTGGCCGGCGCCGCGGTCCAGTCCATCGCAATCGCGCGCTGCGCCTGCCCGAAGGCGGGCGCCAGCCGGAGCCGCACCGCCTCGAGGCCCGGCGACGCCGAGAGCGCCGCATGCGCGGACGGATGCAGCCGGTTCAGCTCGCCGACGGCCTCGCGCGCGAGCGCCGTCACCGCGTCGGACGTCACGCGGGAGTCCGAGTAGTCGAGCCGTGCGGTGATCGGCGGCCGCCGGTAGTTGAGCCCCCACATCGCGAGGAACAGCACGTACACGGCAGCGCCGAGCGCCACCGCGCGCCAGAGCTGTACCCCGAGCTCACGCAGGCGCTGGCCGCGTGCCCGGACGATGCGCGCGATCGCGAGCGCAACCCACACGGCGGCGGCGAGCAGCAGGAGATCGAGGAGCGCGACCGGGAGCAGGCTGGTGGCCGAGGAGGCGAGCGGCTGAACGGCGGCGTAGATTCCGGTGCTGAACCAGCGCTCGACCCAAACGGGCGGCATCGGCACCGCGGCCAGCAGCGCCGCGAGGACGACCGCAAGGATCGGGAGCAGACGCGTCCGGCCGCGCTCCGCGCGCCGCGGCCGGCGGCGGAGCCGGACCTGGCGCGCCATCAGTCGAACGGCGTCGTGAACCGCGGCGCGATATCCACCGGCACGGCGGTGAGCCGGTCGAGCACCTTCTGCACCGGCGGCCGGACGACCCCGAGCGTCTCGATCATCGAGCGCGCGCGGGCGGCGTCGCCGTTGGCCTGCAGCGTCATGATCTCGCGCGTCAGCGACTCCACCGCCCCGCGAATCCGATCCGGCACCACCGCGAACGTCCCGTCGTCGGCCACGCGGACGGCGCCCTGATCGAGGAAGTAGTTCAGCTGCATCGCGACGCCGCGCCCGTGCGCTTCGTTGACGCCGAACCGGATCGACCGGAACGCCGAGGCCAGGAACGTGTCGTACATCGAGTCGGCCAGCGACGCCGGGAGCTCGCCGCGATCGACCAGGAAGTGCAGCGCCCAGAGGCCGGAGACGTCGGCCTTCGCCTCCTCCATCGCGCTGTAGGTCTCGCGCAGCTCCTGCCGCACCGTCGTCTTCCGGCCGTTCACGGTGATGTTGTGCGGCCCGAGCCCGTGCATGAGCTCGTGCATCAGGATGTGCGTGAAGAACGCGTCGAAGGACACCTTGCTCCGGTCGGCGGGGGCGAGCGCCACCTGCGAGATCGGCACGAGCACGCCGTTGAACTTGGCTTCCTGCACGTTCTTCAGCATCACCCGCTTGCTGCCCTTCTCGCGGAGCACCCGCTCGTCGTTCGGCAGGTTGAACGCCGCGGTCTGCACGCCGCGGTTGGCGTCGCCGGCGGTGAACACGACGTTCACCACGCGGATCGGCGCGAGCGCGCCGAGCGACGGGTTGCGCAGCGCGGGGTCGATCGGCAGGTGGTTCTCGATCTCCTGCAGCAGCCCGCCGAAGCGATCCAGCTTCGCGGTCTCCGCATCGTCGCGGACGGTGATGAACGCCTCGAAGGCCGCCTTGAAGTTGAACCACTCGTCCTCGTAGACCTCGTACGGACCGATGGTCGGCTCGATAGACGCGTCGAGCTCCATCCATGCGACGTCGCTCTCGTAGTAGTCGTTCGAGAGGAAGGCGTCGGCGCGGGTCTCGAGATAGCGCTTCAGGGTCGGCTGCGAGGTCTCGGCGGCCGCCTCGCGCAGCAGCGTCGCGGCAACCGCGAGCTCGGGCTGATACACCAGGCTGTAGGGCACGGCCTCGAACGGCTGCGCGCTGCCGGGGGCCGTGCGACGGATCGCCGTGAAGAAGCCGCGCGCGCGGGCGCTCTGCGCCTCGTCGAGCCCCTTCAGCCAGGTTTCGATCTCGTGCTTGGTCGCGTCGGGCGGATAGAAGCTGCCCTGGGCGGGCTTCTCCGGCACACCCGGAACGAAGGCGCGGCTGTGATCCAGCCGCGACCACGGCCCCTTGTTGATCAGGAAATACCGCAGGCGCGCCTCGCCCAGCGGCGAACGATCGTCGAGCAGCTCCAGCAGCAGCGTCTCGTTGCCCGCCCAGACCTGGCGCAGGAAGAGCGCGTCCATCACCCGCGCCGCCTCCACCAGCTTCGCGAGCGCCTTCCGCTCGTTCGCCGGCAGCTGGCCGATGTCCGCCTCGATCTCGACCGGGTCGAACCGCGCGATCATCGCGTCGAGCTCGCGCTGCGACGGCGCGGACGTCTGGCCCTGCAGCAGCACGCTGCCGGCGGCGACGGCCCCGATCGACAGCAGGAGCGGGAGGGGAAGAAAAGCTGGTGTCATGATGCTGGTGTCCACTCAGTCACCGTTCGCGAAGCTGCCGCTCCGCCCGACGCGAGTCCCTGCGCGCCGACGCGCAGCACCATCGCCATCCCGGTGCGGCGTCAGTGCACGCCGGATCCCAGCTGCAGACTGCCGGGATCGGCGCCGAGGCGCCGGATGGCGCACTCCCACATCTCCGAGGCGGGCGTGTGGAACACGATGTCGAGATCGACATCACCGGTCAGCCACGCCGACGCGGCCAGCTCCTCGTCCAGCTGTCCCGGCCCCCAACCCGCGTAGCCGGCGATCAGCCGCGCACGCGAGTGGTCCGGCGCCTCCAGCAGCGTCTCGAGGACGTGCAGCGCGGTCGACAGGTACACCCCGTCACACACCTTGATTGCCTGTTCGTCGAGCTCCGGGTTGCTGAGCAGGATCCAGCTCCGCTCCGGTTCCACCGGTCCGCCCACCCAGACCTCCACCTCGCGTTCGGTCGCGGCCTCCGGTTGATCCTGCGGGACGATGCGGGCGGTGGTGGTGACGGGCCGGTTCAGCACCAGCCCGAACGCGCCGTCGGCGTCATGCTGACAGAGCAGAACGACGGAGCGTGTGAAATTCGGATCGGCAAGCTGCGGCATCGACAGCAGCAGCGCGGGCGCCAACGACGTGGAGTCGGGCATGATCCCGATCATAACAGCGGCCGGCCCGCCGGCTCGCCGTGTTCCGCGAGCCGGCGCCGTGCCCAGGCCAGCGTCTCGGCTACGGCCGGGTCGGCCAGCGACGGACGATCCGGATCGCGCTCGTTGTCGTCCAGCGCGCCGGGCGGCAGATGGCCCGCGGCGTTGCCGAGCGCGGTCGCGAGATTCCGGCGCAGGCGCACCGCGCCGGCACGCGTCATCGGCGTGCCCTCGAGCAGCGCATCGAGCTCGCGATCGCTCATGCGCCACAGTTCCAGCAGCCGCGGCGCGTCAAGGCCGCGCCGCGGCTCCCACTCCGGCGCGTCGCTCGAGGCCGCGCGCCTGTTCCACGGACAGACGTCCTGGCAGATGTCGCACCCGTACACGCGGTTGCCGATGGCAGGCCGCAGCGGCTCGGGAATCGCCTTCTTCTGCTCGATCGTCAGGTACGAGATGCAGCGCGTGGCGTCGACGACCCGCGGCTCCACGATGGCGCCGGTGGGACACGCGGTCAGGCAGGCTTCACACTCGCCGCACTGGTCCAGCACGGGCTCGTCCGGTTCGAGCGGCAGGCTGCAGATGATCGAGCCGAGGAAGACCCACGACCCGAGCTCGGGATCGATCAGGCACGTGTTCTTGCCGATCCACCCGAGTCCCCCGTACTGCGCGTAGACGCGCTCCTGCACCGGCCCGGTGTCCACGTACGCGCGCGCCTCGAACGAAGCCGGATGGACGGTCCACATCCACTCGAGCAGCGCGTCGAGCCGCTGCCGGACGATGACGTGGTAGTCGTCGCCCCAGGCGTACCGGGAGATCACCGCGCGCAGCGGATCCTGCTGGTCCATCGCCAGCGGGCGATCGGTGTTGTAGACGGTGGCGGTGACGATGACCGAACGGGCGGACGGCTCCACCTCGCGGACGTCGCGGCGCCGGCGCGCCGAGCGTCCCATCCAGCTCATCGTCCCCGCGTAGCCGCGGCGGAGCCAGTCGTCGAGGAAGGACAGCTCGGGGAAGGTGGCGACCGGCGCGATGCCGCACCGGTCGAAGCCGAGCTCGAGCGCGTGTGCCTTGATGGCGTCGGAACTGAGGGCCATCGGGGAGTCGCCGCGTCCGGTCCGTCCGGACGCGGCCATCCCATCGTCATCCCTGGCGTGTCCGGGGTCAACCCGCCCGGTGTGTCAGTGCCTCTTCGCGAGCAGGCGCAGGACGTACGGCAGGATGCCGCCGTGCCGGTACGCCGTCAGCTCCTCCGGCGTGTCGATGCGGACGTGCGCCGTGAACTTGATCGTACGGCCGTCCTCGCCCTTCGCCTTGACTTCCACCGTGCTGCGCGGCTTCAGCGACGCTCCGGTTCCGTCGATCTCGAAGATCTCGCGTCCGGTGATGCCGAGGCTGCCGGCCGACTCGCCCTGC
>CAYUPN010000131.1:0-9228 GCA_964446605.1 uncultured Bifidobacteriaceae bacterium
CCCTGACCCCTGGCCCCTGACCCCTGGCCCCTGCGCCCTGCGCCCCCGGCCCCTGGCCCCTGGCCCCCGGCCCCTGGCCCCTGGCTCCTGGCCCCTGGCCCCTGCCCTATGAACATCACCGTCATCGTCGCGCCACCGGCACGACAGTCAGATGGCCGGCCCGCTCGTGAAACCGGACGTCGGCCTCGATGCCATACAGGCGGCCGATGGCATCCGCCGTCAGCACGTCCCGCGTGCTCCCGCACGCCAGCAGCGCCCCTTCCTGAAGCAGTGCGACCCGATCACAGATTGCGGCGGCAAAGTTGAGATCGTGGGTCGACACGACGAGCGCGACGCCTCGCTCCGCATGCAGGCGCCGGAGGAGCTCGACGGTCTCCAGCTGATAGCCCGGGTCGAGCGAGGTGGTCGGCTCGTCGAGCAGGAGCAGCTCCGCCTGCTGCGCCAGCGCCGCGGCAATGACAACGCGCTGGCGCTCGCCGCCGCTGAGCGAGAGAAACGGACGATCGGCGAAGGCCGCCGTGCCGGTCGCCTCCATCGCATCGAGCGCGATGGCGTGGTCGCCGGCGCCTTCGACCTCGAACGGCCGCAGGTGCGGATAGCGTCCCATCAGCACCAGCTCGAGCGCCGTGTAGTCGAAGGCCGGATGCGTGTCCTGCGGGACGATGGCGATGCGCCGCGCGACGGCGGCGCGCCCGAGCGAGGAGAGCGGCCGGCCGTCGAGTGCGACCTCGCCGGCATCCGGCGTCAGCACTCCGGCCAGCAGCTTGAGCAGTGTGGTCTTGCCCGAGCCGTTCGGGCCGAGGATGCCGAGGCGGTCGCCGGAGAACACGTCCAGCGACACGCTCCGGACGACCGGAACGGCGCGGGCGCGCCAGCCGCGCGCCGGATACGCGAACGTCAGATCACGAGCCGAAAGCAACACGCAGCCCCGCCATCCCGAGCCGTCCGGTCGCGGGAAAGCCGAAGACCTCTTCGTACTCGCGGCCGAGCAGGTTCAGCTCGCGGCCGAACAGCTCGACCCTCCTGTGCACGCGAACGCTCACGCCGGCGTCGAGCACGGCGAAGCCCGCCGCCTCGAACAGCCCGCCCGATGCGCCGAGCGTCGGCTCGATGTCGAGCACCCGCCCCCGCGCGCGCAGCGTGCCGAAGGTCGTGACGCCGCCGCGTGTCCACGTGAGGTCGAGCGCGCCCTGATGCCGCGGCCGCCGGATCAGCGGATCCCCCGGCGAGAACGGCGGCGGCGCCGTGTCGCCCCGATCGACTGCGAGCACCGCTGTCGACAGGTACGTGTAGGACGCACGCGCGAGCAGGCCGCCCGGCGCCTGCCAGGTCGCTCCCAGCTCGAGTCCCCGCGCCCGCGCGTTGGAGATGTTGTCCGTGCGATAGCGGCTCGCGTCGGTGAACGCCGTCCCGACGGCGATGATGAGGTCGTCGTACGTGTTGTGGAACGCCGCCGCGTCGATCGACAGCCGCGGCGCGGCGATGTGCGTGACACCGATCTCGATGCTGCGGCTCCGCTCGGGGTGGAGCGACGGGTTGTCGGTGAACGCGATCTCGAACGCGTCGGGCGGCCGGATCCCGGAGCCGGCTGCCGCCCGCACGACCGTGCGCGCGAGGCCGGACGCATCGCGCCAGGCCACCAGCTTGAAGCCGAGCCGCGGGTTGACGGAGACCACCGTGTCGGCGGCGAACGGCGGGCGCGGCCCGAACGGGTTGGGATCGCCGTCGAGCGCGTCGCGCCGGATGCCGTCGACCCGGACGCCGGCGGTGAGGCTGGCCGCGGCGCCGAGCTCCTGCCGCAGCTCGGCGAAGCCTCCGGCGACCAGCCGCTCGATCGGGATCTCCTGGAACGCCTCGCCCGTGACGAAGGTGCTCCGGGCGCGCTCGCCCAGCCCTTCGACGCCGACGGTGACGCCCGTCGACGGGCGCAGCGCGAGGTCCGCCTGCGCCGAGGCCGAGAGCCGCCGCGTCTCGAAGTACGAATCGCCGAACGAGCTGTGAAAGCGGTTCACGAGATCGGCCGCAGTGACGCGCACGCGCAGCTCGGCGCGGCCGGCCAGCTGCGGCGCGAGCGGCAGCCGCGTGTGGATGCCAAGCTGCCGCTGCGTGTCCGCACCGCGCGAGAGCCGATCGACCGCGGTGTAGATGCCCATCGGGTTCGACCCGTACGGCCCGGGATTGCCGCGCTCCGCGTCGATCCAGCGCGCGTCGGCCCGGATCGACGACGCTTGACGTGTCCAGGACAGGCTCGCCTGCCCGGTCGTCGACGTCCAGTCGTTGTTGGAGACGCGCTCGCCCGTTGCCGGAGCGACACCGGTGAACCCGTCGCTCGCGTTGCGTTCGATGGAGGCCGAGCCGCCGAACGGCCCCCACGATCCGCGCCCGCCGGCCGACGCGCGCAGCGTGGCCTCTCCGCCTCCCTCCACCCGGACGTCGGCCGACGGCGGGCCGCCGTGGCGCGTGCGGAGCTGCACCACTCCCCCGATCGCGTCGCTGCCGTAGACGGCGCTCTGCGGACCGCGCACGATCTCGATCTGCTCGACGTCGCCGAGCGGCAGCAGGCTGAAGTCGAAGCCGCCGCCGAACGCGTTGACGCGCATGCCGTCGACGAGCACCAGCGTGTAGTCCGACTCGCCGCCGCGCGGGAACACCGAGGTCAGCGCGCCGCGCGTGCCGCTGCGCCCGACGGTGAAGCCGGGAACCGTCCGCAGCGCGTCGGCGACCGACTCGATCTGCCGTGCGGCGATCTCCTGCCGGCCGATTGCGTCCACCGCCACGGGGGCCTCCGAGCGCGGCCGCGGCACGGCGCCGGCCGAGACGACGACGGCCTCGGCGAGCGGGGCGATGCGGGCGGTGATCTCGATCGAGACCGGCTCGTGACCGAGCCTGACGATCTCCGTGCCCGCGGTGAAGCCGTCCGCGTCGAGGATGACGCGGTAGACGGCGGGTGGCAGTCTGTCGAGCCCGAAGCGCCCGTCGGCGCCGGTCGTCACGGTGCGCGCGCCGAGCGGGCCGTCGACGATCACGCGCGCGCCGGCGAGCGGGGCGCCGGAGGCGTCCACCACGCGGCCGGTCAGCGGCGCCGACTGCGCACGCGCGGAGACGGGCGTCAGGACGGGCAGAACAATGAAAACCAGCAGGAACAGGACGGACGGACGGGCCGCGGGAACGCTCCCGGGCCGCGGGCAGGCAGCCATCGCTTCACTCCTCCGGCGTGTCTCGCACCGGGATGTCCGCTCCGCAGTCGCAGCGGACGGACGGAAGTGACGGCCCAGCGTCCAGGTCTCCTGACTCGCGGATCCTCGCGGCTTCGCCCGCCTTCCCATGCCCTCCGGCACAGTGGCTCCACGTGCGCGGCCTCGTGCGCTGCCGCATTCGTGGTTCCTCGCGCTCGATCCCTGCCGGGATTTTGCGCGAGGTCGAGCCGCCTCCGGCCCGCTCGTGGCCGGGCTCCTTCGGCGGCTCGGGGCGAACGCTCCCCGCTTACAGTGGCGGCACCGTGGGGGCTTCTCACCCCGCTTCGCTTGGTGCGCCGGGCGTTCGTCGGTTGTGTCGCGGAGTATAGCATGGCAGGATCGGGGCGGCCGGCGCGCCCCCGTCGGGCTGCCTTGCGGCGGTTGTCGGGCTTGTCATAAGATCGCGGTTTGTGCACGGCCGGAACGCTCCCTGGTTCCGGGTCCCGGAGCCTGCGAGGAGAGCATGAGCAAGAGTTCGACGGTCACCGTCCGCGAGACGCCGGTCGCTGCGGTGTCTTCGGCGTCGGCCGGCAGCCTGACCATCCACGGCGAGACGATCCTGATCGAGACGGATCAACGCGTGGATCTCGTGGATCTGACGAACCGCATCATGGAGTTCGTCCGGAAGCTGCCGATTCGTGAAGGACTCGTCAGCCTCTGGTCGATGCACACCACCTGCGCGCTGTTCATCAACGAGTTCCAGACGGCGCTGCTCAGCGACATCCGGGCCTTCCTCGAGAAGATGGTGGACCGCGACGAGGAGTGGCTGCACAACAACCCGAATCACTCGGACTGCGACCGCATGAACGCGGACGCGCATCTGCGCGCCCTGCTCCTCGGCCACAGCCTCACCCTGCAGATCAGCGGTGGCGAGGTCGTGCTCGGGCAGTGGCAGCGCATCCTGATGGCCGAACTCGACGGGCCGCGCGCGCGCACCCTGCGCGTGCAGGTGTTCGGTATCTCCTGACGCCCGGAGCGGCGCGTGGGAAGTGGGCTGCGGAGTGTGGACGTCGCGCCTGCGGGCCGCTGGCCTGCTCGACCTCTCGGAGAAGATTGACGCCGGCGGGCGCCTGACGCTCGACGACGGCATCCGGCTGTTCGAGACCCCGGATCTGATGGCGCTCGGCTGGCTCGCGAACCGCGAGCGCGAGCGCCGTCACGGCCCGCGTACCTACTACAACTACAACATCCGCATCGAGGCGACGAACGTCTGCTCGGCGACGTGTCTCTTCTGCTCGTTCTCCCGGCTCCAGCCGGGCATGCCGGGCGCCTACACGCTCTCGCTCGAGGAAGCCTGGGACAAGCTGCGGCGGCGCGCCGAGCAGCCGCTCACCGAGGTCCACGTCGTCAACGGCCTGCACCCGGACCTGCCATTCGACTACTACACGGAGCTGCTCCGCGGGTTCAAGCGGATCCGCCCCGATGTCCACCTGAAGTGTTTCACCGCGGTGGAGATCGCCTGGTTCAGCGATCTGTACGGCATGAGCGACGAGCAGGTGCTGCGCGGGCTGATGGCGGCCGGCCTCGACTCGCTGCCCGGCGGCGGCGCCGAGGTGTTCTCGCCGCGCGTGCGCCGGAAGATCTGCCACGACAAGGCGGACGCCGATCGCTGGCTCTCGATTCATCGGACCGCGCATCGCCTGGGCATGCGCTCGAACGTCACGATGCTGTACGGACACATCGAGACGCTCGAGGAGCGCGTGGACCACATGCTCCGCGCGCGCGCGCTGCAGGATGAGACCAGCGGTTTCCAGGCGTTCATCCCGCTGGCGTTCCATCCGGACAACAACCAGATGCGCAAGCTGCCGGCGCCGTCGGCGCAGGACACGCTGCGCGTGCACGCGGTCGCGCGGCTGATGCTGGACAACATCCCGCACGTGAAGGCGTTCTGGATTGCCGCGGGGGTCGAGGTCGCGCAGACGGCGCTGTGGTTCGGCGTCGACGATCTGGACGGGACGGTGCAGGAAGAGAAGATCTACCACATGGCCGGCAGCCGCACGCCCGAGTCGCTCACGCCGCGCGACCTCCAGCGCATCATCCGCGCCGCCGGCCGCGAGCCCGTCGAACGCGACACGCTGTACAACGTCGTCGCGGCTCAGACCTGATCCGTCCGCCTTCGCCCTCCTCCGCCCTTCGGGCTGCGGACGGCTTCGGCGAGACCTGATCTGACGCGATTCGACCCGACCGCCTGTCAGACCCGATCGTTCGATCCGACCCGCTCGTCGAGCAGCCGCTCGAGCGCCGCGGGGTCGACCGGCTTGACGAGGTGCCGGTCGAAACCGGCCTCCGACGACCGGCGGCGATCCTCTTCCTGGCCGAGTCCCGTCATCGCGGCGATGAGCGGGCGCGCGCCCCACGGCTGGCGGCGGATGCGCCGGCAGGCCTCGTAGCCGTCCAGCCGCGGCATGCTGATGTCGAGCAGGATGACGTCCGGCCGGAAGTCCGCGGCGATCTCCACGGCCTCGAGTCCATCGTGGGCGGCGCGCACGTGGTGGCCGAGCACCGTCAGCAGCTCCATCAGAGTCGCCGCCGAGTCGGGATTGTCGTCGGCGACCAGCACCTTGCGGAGCGCCGCGGGTCCCGCGTGCCGCGGCGCGGTCTCGGCGACGTCCGGCTCCAGCGGCGCCGGTCCCTGGTGCAGCGGGAGGCGCACGGTGAACGTGCTGCCCAGGCCCGGGCCCTCGCTGTGCACCTCCACGCGCCCGCCGTGCATCTCGACGAGCTCCCGGACGATCGTCAGCCCGATACCGAGCCCTCCGCCCTGTCTGCCGCTCGCCGGGTCCCCCTGCGAGAACATCTCGAAGATATGGGGGAGCATCTGCGGCGGGATTCCGGCGCCGTTGTCGCGGATGCTGATCACCGCCTCGCCGGCCTCGCGGCGCGCCGCCAGGCGGATGCGCCCCCCGGGGCTCGTGTACTTCGCCGCGTTGTTGAGCAGGTTCGCGAAGACCTGCGCCATCCGGGTCTCGTCCGCGCTGACGACGACGTCGTCGGGGACATCGACGCTCAGGGTGTGCCCGGACTCGTCGATGGCCGGCCGGCTCGTCTCGATGGCGGCCTGGACGATCGCCGACAGGCGGACGAGCGAGGGCTGCAGCTCGATCTGGCGCCGGGTGATGCGGCTGACCTCGAGCAGGTCGTCGATCAGCCGGACCATGTGGCGAACCTGCCGCTCCATCATCGCGGCCGCGCGCTGGACGGCGTCGCTGTCGTGCGGGGCGTGATGGATGAGCGCGACGCCGGTGCGGATCGGTGCCAGCGGATTGCGCAGCTCGTGCGCCAGCGTCGCGAGGAACTCGTTCTTCCGCTGGTCCGAGGCCTTCAGCTCCTCGGCCTCGCGCTCGAGCATCTCCTCCCATCGGCGGGCGTCGGTGCGATCCCGCAGGATCTTCAGGAACCCCATCGCCCGGTCCGTGCCGGGCTCACGCAGGACCATCATCAGGCCGCTCGCCCAGAACCGCGTGCCGTCGCGGCGCTGGTGCCACCGCTCGTCCTCGGCCCGGCCGTCCGCGAGCGCGCGCTCGATCTCGAGCTCGGGCAGCCCGTTCGCCTGGTCGTCGGGCGTGAACATCATCCGGACGTTCTGCCGTTCGACGACCTCGCCGGCCTCGTAGCCGAAGAGGTTGCGTGCGCCGGCGTTCCAGCTGGTGATCAGGCCGTCGGCGTCCAGCGTGAGGATGGCGAAGTCGGACGCGCTGTCGAGAATGAGCCGCAGGCGCTCCTCGCTCGCCTGCAGCGCCAGCTCGGCCCGCTTGCGGTTGTCGGCGTCCTGCGCGACGACGACCGCGCCGAGGAGCGAGCCCGCCTCGCCGAAGAACGGCGCGCAGCTGATGTTGACCCAGCGTTCCTGGCCGTCCTCCATCGTGTAGAGCACGTCGATGCCGGGACTGACAGTCTCGCCGCGCAGCGCACGGGCCCCCGGCCATTCGTCCTGCGCGAGCGGCCGGCCATCCGGCCCCCAGGCCCGCATCCGCGATGTGCCGTCGGGGGCGAGCGACGGGATGATGTCTCCCGTCACGCGCCGGATGGCGTCGTTGCGGATGATCCATTTCCCTTCCCGGTCGAACACGCCCACGCCGATCGGCAGCTGGTCGAGCAGAGTGGAGATTTGCGAGGGTTGCCCCTGTGTCGTGACGGCGGTCAGGGCCGCGTCGCTCGTCGCCGCATCGGCCGTCACCTGCCGCGTGGTCTCTCCGCGGCCCCTCACGGAGCGCAGCGTCAGGATCCAGGCGGCGCCGGCCGCGCCGTACACGAGCAGGCCGACCAGCAGCGGCACATCGGTCACCCGTATCGATCCACCAGGTTCGATGACGAGCAGTTCCCCTGTGAGCGCTCCGGCCACGAGTGCCATCCAGCCGGCCCTGGTTCCGGCGTACCACGCCGCGACGCCCGTCGCCGCGAGATGCGGCAGGAACGGCATCGGCTCCCCGAGCCACGGCGTCAGCACCATCCGGACCGCGACCGCCGCGGCCGTGCAGAGCAGTGCCACCAGCCATGCGGTGTGGGGAGAGGCCGCGGTTCGTGGCATCGATGCCCCTTGCTGTGCCGCCCGGGACGAGCAGTGAATCGCGGCTGACGCAGGTCCGGGCCTGCTGCGCCCCGCGCGGGAGCCGCCGGCTCCGTCACCCGAGGCCGGCGACGGCTTTCAGATAGCGCGCTTCGACGTACCGGCGGTCGTCGTCATCGCTGAGCTCGCGGTCCGCCGCGCGGCGGATGACATCGGCCTGGTGGCGAAGGGCCCTGCGATCCCCGTCGCGGATGACGACCGGCGAGAGGTCCGCGATGCTCTCGAGCAGGCGTGCGTAGACGGCGGGGTTGGCGCCGGCGAACAGCCGGATCGGATCGAACCCGGCACGCAGGAGCGTGGCGAACGTCTGCGTGGGGACGTACACGCGCGGCTGTCCGGACTCGTCGTGCCAGATGGCGCGCGGCTCCGGTGCGGCGGCGGCTTCGGCCAGGCCTTCGGTGAGGCGGTCGATGCAGGTCAGCGCCGTGAAGGGCTCGTTGACGGCGGGTGAGAGCGCGCGGAGCGCCACCTCGACCAGCTGCTTCAGCGCGAACTCCGGGTCGTGCCACAGCGTCCGATCGGGTCCCACGATCACCGCCCGTGCCATGCCCTGAGCCAGCTCATCGTCGGCCGCCCCCGGCGGGTGCACGAACGCCAGCCACGTGCGCTCGACGACGAACGCCCCGGGCTCGCGGAGAATCCAGATTCCGGCGCCGCGCCGGGCCGCCAGCGCGACAATGGCGTCGTAGTCGATGCGCTGCACGTATCCGGTCTCCAGCGCGCGCACGACGGCGGCGTCGCGCGGCCGCTCCGGAGGCGTCGGCGCCGTACCGCCACGCCCCACGGCCGTCCGTTCCTCGTCCCGCCGGACGATCGCGTGGCGCATGTCGCCGGCGATGTCCCGCGCGAGCTCGCCGATCTGCAGCGACGTCGAGACGTGGTGGACGTAGTAGATCAGGGCGCCGATGCTGACGATGACCAGCAGGACGGCGCCGACAATCGAGAGCTCCGGAATGCCCTCGCGCGGCTCGTCGCCCCGGATGGCCCCGAGCACGAGCACGGCGTACGCAAACGTCGCCAGGAACGTGCCGAGCACCATCTGTGCCGACGTCTGGCGCACGAAACTGTTCAACAATCGCGGACCGAAGTGCTGCGCCGCGACCGTCAACGCGACGATCGTGACTGAAAACGTGACGCTGATCGTGGTGATCATCGCGCCGATGACCGCGGAGAGGAGGGCGCGGGCCCCCTCGGGCGACCGGGGGTGGAGGAAGGCGAGGGGGCTGGCCGGATCGAGCGTGATGCGCTCGTCGACGGTCAGCAGCACGACGGCGAGCGCCACGCCGGCGAGCGTGACGAGCGTCGGGACGAACCAGTAGCTCGAGTTCAGGCGCGAGAGGATCTCGTAGAACCCGAGCCGCACACGAAAGCTCCGCGGATGCAGCAGCAGTGCCAGACCCGATCCGACCTGATCCGACCTGATCC
>CAYUPN010000132.1:0-2176 GCA_964446605.1 uncultured Bifidobacteriaceae bacterium
TCACGACCGGCGCGTCGAGCGCAGGTAGAACGGCACGCCGAGGAGGAGCAGCCCGAGCCCCATCAGCGAGCTGCGCGGCGACTCCACCAGCGTGTTGAGGACGAACACCGACGAAACCAGCACGAAGACGAGGACCGTCATCGGGTAGCCGGTGACCCGGTACGGGCGGGCCCATTCCGGATGACGGCGCCGCAGGACAATCACGGAGAGCACGATCATCGTGAAAAAGATCCAGTTGGCGAACCCGGACAATGTGATGAGGTGCTCGTAGCCGCCCGTCAGCGTCAGCACCCCGGCCCACAACGCCAGCGACCAGATCGCGGTGGACGGCGTGTGATGGCGGGGATGTTTCCGCGCCAGCTGCGGGAACAGCAGACCGTCGCGGCCCATCGCGAACAGGACACGCGGGCCGGCGAGCACGTTGGCGGAGATCGCGCCGAAGGTCGAGCAGAGAATCACGGCGGCGATCAGCGTCGCGCCGGCCGGGCCGATCATCGCCTGCATGGCGTCGGCGGCCACGCGCTCGGCGCCGGCGATGCGCGGCTGGCCGAGCACGAAGATGTAGGCCAGGTTCGCCGCGACGTAGAGCGCCATCACGATCAGCACGCCGGCGATGATGCTGCGGGGGACGTTGCGGCCGGGATCCCGGATCTCGCCGGCGAGCAGGCTGACGAACTGCCAGCCGTCGTAGGCGAAGAGCGTCGAGATCATCGCGAGTCCGATCGCGCTCAGCAGGCTTCCCGAGAACTCGCCGGGCAGCGCCGGGCTGAAGTTCGACGCATCGCCGGCGCCGGTGAGCACCGCCGCGGCCACCAGCCCGACGAGCCCCGCGACCTTCAGGATCGCGAACGTGTTCTGGACGCCCGCCCCCTGCTTCGCGCCGCGCACGTTCACGAACGCCAGGCCCGCGAGCAGCGCGATGCCGAGCGCCTTCTCGGCGGGCAGGGTCAGAGGGACGAACAGCTTCAGATAGAGGAGGAAGACGCTCGTCAGCGCGGCAATCGACGCCGGAACGGCGACGAGCATGAACGTCCAGCCGTACAGGAACGCCCAGAACGGCCCCCAGGCCTCGCGCATGTAGACGTAGAGACCGCCGGAATGCGGCAGCATCGCTCCCAGCTCCGCGAGCGTGAGCGCGCCGCACAACACGAGCAGTCCCGAGAAGATCCAGATGCCGATGGCCAGGCCCGGCTCGGGGACGTGCTGCGCGATGAGGCTCGGCACGACGAAGATGCCCGATCCGATGACCGAGCCGACGAGCAGCGCCGCGCCGTCGAAGAGGGACAGCGTCCGCGGCAGATCGCCGGTCGCCCCTGGTCCGTCGCGTTGCGGGCCCGGCGGAATCGGAGCCCCGGAAGAGGGCAGGGAGACGGTCTGCATCCGCGCATCCTAGCGCAGCCGGCGCCTGATGGCCGCGCTTGCGCATCGCAGGTCCCGTCACTGACCATCGGACCATGACGCGCGTTCGGTCTGCGGCCGCCGCGACGCACGCTACGGCTGACCTGAATATCACCGGATGGCGGCGTAGAATACTTCCTCTCTCTCGCGTGCACGGAGGACGGTCATGGCGACGACGGGCACCCGGATCAGCTTCAGACACGACTTCGATCAGGCGCTCGAGGACGCGAAGCGCGAGAAGCGGCACGTCCTGCTGGACTTCAGCGCCGCCCCGATGTGAGCCGGTTGCGCTCGGCTGGATGCCGAGGTGTATCCGGACTCCCACGTCGTGACGTTCATCGGCGAGAACTTCATCCCGGTCCGCGTGCACGTGAAGGAGCAGGCGGACGAGTTCCAGCGGCTCGGCGACCGCTTCAGCGCGCACTGGACCCCCACGACGCTGGTGATCGACCCGTCTGGTGAGGAGCGCCACCGGATCGAGGGGTTCCTGCCCGCCCACGACTTCATCGGGCAGCTCGCGCTCGGGCTCGCCCATTCGGCGTTCGAGCGCGGAGACTACGCGGAGGCGGAACGCCGGTTCCAGGAGATCGAGCGCCGCCACGAGGACTCGGACGCCGGCGCGGAAGCGCAGTACTGGTCCGGCGTGTCGCGGTACAAGCAGACGAACGACCCGGCCGACCTCACCGAGATCGGGCGCCGTTTCCGCGACCGCTACAGCGACTCGACGTGGGCGAAGAAGGCGTCCGTGTGGCAGAAGTAGGGGGCGCGGGACGAATGC
>CAYUPN010000132.1:2276-9098 GCA_964446605.1 uncultured Bifidobacteriaceae bacterium
GGCGGCGTCACTCTCGCGGGTTCCCGATACCTTGACCTTCGACATATACGAGGTGTATATGTCGAAGTACGAGGTGTCATGGCGCCGAAAGCCGATCTCCCCCAGGGCACGCTGGATCTGCTCATCCTGAAGGTCGTCGCACCCGGACCGCTGCACGGGTACGGCATCGCCCGCCGGCTGCAGCAGGTCTCGCGCGACGTCGTCCAGGTCCAGCAGGGCACGCTGTATCCCGCGCTGCACCGGCTCGAGAACCGGAAGCTGCTGGCGTCCGAGTGGCGCATGAGCGAGACCGGGCGCGAGGCGAAGTTCTACCGGCTCACGCGCGCCGGCCGTGCGCATCTCGAACAGGAGACCGCGAGCTGGCAGCGGCTCGCCGATGCCGTCGCGCTCATCCTGCGCGGCGCGGAGCCGGAGGCACCATGACCCGGTGGCTGCGGCTGCTGCAGCGGAACCGGCTCGAACGGCAGCTCGACGCCGAGCTGCGCGACCACCTCGAACGCCAGATCGCCGACTACGTGGCCGCCGGAATGCCCGAAGCGGAGGCCCGCCGGCGGGCCCTCGTGGAGTTCGGCGGTCTCGAGCGCGTCAAGGAAGAGTGCCGCGACGTCCGCGGCACGCGCCGGCTCGAAGACACCGGCCAGGATCTCCGCTACGCGCTGCGGCTGCTCGCCGCCAGTCCTGTCTTCACCGTTGTCGCCGTGCTCTCGCTGGCGCTCGGAATCGGCGCGAACACCGCGATCTTCTCGCTCGTCAACAGCCTCCTCCTCCGATCGCTCCCGGTCGCGCACGCGGACAGGCTCGTGAGGCTCGAGGGCAGCTCCTGGACGAACCCGATCTGGGAGCAGATTCGGGAGCGCCAGGACGAGCTCTTCGACGGCGCGACCGCGTGGGGAGACGACCGCTTCAATCTCTCACCCGGCGGCCGGACGGAGTTCATCGACGGCTTCTGGGCGAGCGGCCGGTTCTTCGAGGTGCTCGGCGTGCCGGCGATGATCGGCCGCACCTTCGGCCCGGAGGACGATCGGCGCGGCGGCGGCCCGGACGGACCGGTTGCGGTGATCTCGTACGGCTTCTGGCAGCGCCGCTTCGGCGGCGCCGCCGACGTGCTCGGCCGCACGCTCGTCCTCCACGGCGTGCCCTTCACCGTCGTCGGCGTGACGCCGCCGTGGTTCTTCGGCCCCGACATCGGACGCTCGTTCGACGTCATCGTTCCGATCGGCGCCGAAGCCGCCGTGCGAGGCGACGAAAGCATCCTGGATCAACATGCGATCTGGTGGCTGAACATCACGGCGCGACTGAAGCCCGGGCAGGCCATCGAGCAGGCGACTGCGGCGCTCCGTGGTGTCCAGCCGCAGATTCGCGAGGCGGCACGTCCGCCCAACCTGGCGCCTGACGGACAGTTCCTGTCCGAACCCCTGACGCTCGTGCCGGCGTCCGGCGGACTGGCCAGAATGCGCGAGCAGTATCGCGATCCGCTGCTGATCCTGATGGGCGTCGTCGCGTTCGTCCTGCTCATCGCCTGCGCCAATGTCGCCAACCTGATGCTCGCGCGGGCTCATGCGCGACGCCACGAGCTCGGCATGCGGCTCGCCCTCGGCGCGTCCCGGGTGCGCATCGCGCGCCAGCTGCTGACCGAGAGCCTGCTCATCGCCGCGGCCGGTGCCGCGCTCGGCCTCGTCCTCGCGCGGTGGTGCAGCCACCTGCTGCTGCGGCAGCTCTCGACGTCACGCGAGACGGTGTTCCTCGACCTCTCGCTCGACTGGCGCATGCTGGCCTTCACGGCCGCGATCGCCGTCGCCACGGCGTTGCTGTTCGGGATTGCTCCCGTGTTCCGGCTCAACCGGCTGGAACCGACCGAGGCGTTCAGGGAGCAGGCGCGCCAGGTTGGCGAAGGACGCCACGCGCTCAGCGGCCCGGCGGTAGTCATGCAGGTCGCGCTCTCGCTCGTGCTCGTCGTGGCTGCGGGGCTGTTCGTCCGCAGCTTTGCCACGCTCGCGCATCGCGATCTCGGGTTCGACTCGGAGGCGCTGCTGCTCGTCAGAATCGACGCGCAGAAGGTGGCCGGCGATCGCGCGCCGGTCATGTTGCGCGCCGGGGAGGCCGCCGCGGCCGTGCCCGATGTCGCGTCCGCGTCGGTCTCGGCGCTGACGCCGGTGAGCGGCAGCGGGTGGAACAACCTGGTCGTGCTGCCGGACGGCCTCGAGCTGCCGCGACAGCAGCGCATGGTGTGGATCAACGCGATTGCGCCGGACTGGTTCGCCACCTATGGCCTGCGCGTCGTCGCGGGACGGGACTTCGAGGTGGCGGACCGCAGGGGCAGCCGGCACGTGGCCATCGTGAACGAGGCGTACGTGAACCGGTTTCTGCAGGGGAAGCCGGCGATTGGCGCGACCGTGCAGATGTCCGGGCCACCCGATCGCCCGCAGCCCGTTCGCGAGATCGTCGGGGTGGTGAGCGACGCGGCCTACCGGTCGGTCCGTGAGCCCTTCCCGCCGACGGTGTACGTGCCGTTCGCGCAGCTGCCCGCCGACGAGGTGTTTCCATTCGCGGCGGTGACGGTGAGGCCACGTGCGGGCGATCCGGCACGGGTGACCCGGAGCGTCGTCGACGCGATCGCGCAGGTCGACGCGGGCCTGGCGCTGACGCCCCGGACGATGGCCGAGCAGGTCGACAGCACGCTCGTGCAGGAGCGGCTACTCGCGATACTGTCCGGCTTCTTCGGCGCGCTCGCGCTGCTGCTGGCAGGCGTCGGCCTCTACGGCGTCACCGCGTACGCGGTCGGCCGCCGCCGAACGGAGATCGGCATCCGCATGGCGCTCGGCGCCGACGGCGCGCGTGTCGTGGCACTGATGCTGACGCGTGCGCTGGTGCTCGTCGGCTGCGGGCTGACGGCTGGCGTGCTCATCAGCCTCGCGCTGTCGCGATACGTCACGACGCTGCTCTACGACCTCCAGCCCACGGATCCGGCAACACTGGCCGCTGCTGCGGTGCTGCTCGCCGCGATCGGCGCCTGCGCGGCCTGGATTCCCGCGCGCCGGGCAGCGCGCATCGATCCGGCACGGGTCCTGCGGGAAGGATGATCTGTCAGGGCCGTTGGGACGGCGCCTGCTCCCGTTCTGAAACGAGCAGCCCCGGGAGCAAGGTGCCGTCGACGTCCGGAAGGTCCAGATCCAGCAGTGCCGCGATGAACGGCGCGATGTGCTCGATGGGGAGCATCGGCACCACGGCGCGCGGCCGGACGCCCGCGCCTGCCGCGATGAAGCCTGTCAGCATCTCGCGCATTTCGGGATGAAATCCGTGTCCGGCGCCATGCGCCGCCTGGATCGGATCGCCATTCCGGTCGTGCGAGAAGACCACGCCCGGCCTGGCGGCGAGCGCCAGGGCCGCATCGGGTTCCGCACCGAGGCGGTCGAGCTCCGCCCGGTCGACGATGGTGAACATCGCGCGAACGCCGGCCGGCAGCGCGGCCAGCAGGTTCAGAACCGATCCCAGCACGCGCTCCGCGGGCTCTGACGGGTGGATCCGGAGGAACGCGGATCCTCCGCTCGCGTGGAAGGCCGCCGTCCAGGACTCACCCGGACCGTTCGACAGCAGGCCGGCGTCGCGCAGCCACGCATTCGGCAGCAGCGTCGTGTGCACGTCGACGGCTCCGTGGTCGCCGGTCACGATGAACGTCGTCCGATCGACGAGGCCGAGCCGCTCCACCGTCTCGACGACGCGTGCGAGCGCGCGGTCCGCGGCGGCCACGGCGCGCAGGGCCATGGGATTCTCGATCCCGAGGCGATGCCGCACGTGATCGAGTCCGATCGCGTGCAGCAGCATCAGCGTCGGCCGGTGCCGCTCGAAGAGGTACGCGCCCATCGCGCCGACGACGTCCTCGCGGCCGAGCGAGTCCAGGCTGAACGTCGCGTCAGACAACCTGCCGGTCGCCTCGCGCTCGAGCTCGGCGAACAGGCCGGGCGGGTGGGCCGCCTCACGAATCGGCGCGATCGATCCGGGATCGGCCGGGTCCCAGACATCCGGGACGTTCCAGTCGATGGCCGCGCCCACGGTCACCGGCCAGGAGACCGCGGCGGTCGTCCCGCCCCGAGCCCGAACGGCGTCCCACAACGTCGGCGCCTTGATCGCGGAGGCTTCCCAGATCCACCGGCCCGGGGGCGTGAGCGGTTCGAACGGCACGTTGTCGACGACCCCGTGCCGGGCCGGCAGGGCTCCCGTCACGAGCGTCACGTGCGCGGGGTAGGTGAGCGCGGGAAACACGCTTCGGACAGCGAGCGCATACGCGCCGCGCTCCGCGAGCTCCCGAAGCACGGGTGCAGGCCATCGCTCGTCGCGATACGTCTGCGCGCGCAGTCCGTCGATCGAGACGAGCACGACGTGATCCGACAATGGCACGCGCGTGGTCTCATGCACGCTCGCTGCCACGGCCAAGCTCGAGCCCTCGCGGGGCGTATAATGGCGCGCTCCCGCAGCCGCCTGTTGCCGGGGCCGGATGCAGTCCGGCTTTGGAGGACAGCACCCGGGAGGGCATCATGCGGGCCTCGCGGCGGCCGGGCTTCCTCGTCCTCGGGCTGATCCTCGGCGCGGCGCTGTGCTGCGCGGGCTGCGCCGCTCCGTTCCAACGTCCCGTCCAGCCGGCCGCTGCGCCGGCGTCCGGGACTGCAGACCGCGCGATGACGCGGGTGCAGGGCCGGCCCGCCGTCGGCGTCGCGTTCGGGGGCGGCAGCGCCAGAGGCATCGCGCACGTCGGCGTCATCCGCTGGCTCGACGAGCACCGTGTCCCGATCGACCTCGCCGCGGGCACCAGCATGGGCGGCCTCGTCGGTGGCGCGTTCGCGAGCGGGATGGATGCCGCCGAACTGCACGCCTTCATCGCGTCGCTCGACTGGGACCGGCTCTTCGGCCCCACCTCGTTCGCGCACAAGAACATCCGCCGCAAGGCCGACGCGCGCGCCTACCCGTCGCGTCTCGAGTTCGGGCTGCGGGGCGGCGTGGTGCCGCCGGCCGGGCTGAACAGCGGCGAGTACGTCGACCTGCTCCTCTGCCGGATCGCGGCGCCGTACTACGACATCGAGGACTTCGACGAGCTGCCGACGCCGTTCAGGACGGTTGCCGTCGATCTCCTGTCGGCGCAGCCGGTGGTCATCGCCCGCGGGTCACTCGCCGATGCGATGCGGGCCACGATGTCGCTCCCGCTGATCTTCCCGCCGGTGGAGCTGAACGGGCAGGTCCTGATCGACGGCGGGACGATGAACAACGTCCCGGCCGATGTCGTCCGGGCGATGGGCGCCGATCACGTGATCGCGGTCAGCGTCGGCGACCTGTCGGATCGGGAGGGGGTCAGCTACACGATGTTCGGCGTCGCCGGGAACGCGGTCGACGCGATGATGCGGGCCTCGACGAGGCGGTCGCTGGAGGCAGCGGACGTGGTCATCGACGTTCCGCTCGACCGGTTCGGGTCGCTCGACTGGCGCCGGTACGAGGGGCTCATCGACGCGGGGTATCGCGCCGCCGAGGCGATGCGCGACCGTCTGCTCCGCTTCGCGGTGAGCGAGACGGAGTACGAGGCGTGGCGGCGCGAGCGGCAGGCCCGGCGGCGCACGCAGCTGCCGAGCCCGGCGTTCCTCGAGCTCGAGGGCTTCGCGGAGCGGGACGGGGAGCGGCTGAAGACGCTGCTCGCCCGGCACATCGGTGCGCCGCTGGATGCCGGCGCCGTGGAACAGGATATCGCGACGATCACCGGACTGGACCGCTACCAGACGGTGACCTGGGCGCCGGTGCGCGACGGGGCGCGCGGGTTCGGTCTCCGCGTGCGCGGCCGCGAGAAGGCGTACGCGCCGCCGTTCATGATGCTCGGACTGAACCTCGAGAACACGACGTCGAGCGATTTCCGGATCACGGCGACCGGCCGCTATCTCGCCTTCGACGTCCTCGGGTCGGGATCGGAGCTGCGGCTCGACGGGACGATCGGATCGGACCCCGGCCTCGGGGTGGAGCTGTACCGCCCAATCGGGCCTACGCCCATCTTCGTCGCGCCGTACGCCGGCGTCGGCCAGATGACGTTCAATCTGATCGACGACGACGTGGTGGTGGCGCGGTACGGGCAGACGGTGACGCGGGCAGGACTCAACGTCGGTGTCAATCTCGGGCCGCACAGCGACGTGCGCGCGGGCGCCTGGATCGGCCGGACGTCGGCCACCATCGAGGTCGGCAATCCGGGCTTCCCCGAGCTGCGGGGACGGGAGACCGGAGCGGAGCTGGTCTGGCGGGTGGATACGCAGGACAGCCCGGTGGTCCCGTCTCGCGGCGTGCTGTCGGAGCTCAGGTTGACGAGAGTGTTCGACAGCCCGGACGTCGCGGTGCGCGGAGAGACGTTCGACTACGACGCCACGCTCACGCAGCTGTCGGCGTCGGCGAATCGCTTCTGGAGCCTCGGCGCGCGCGATCGCGTCTTCGTGTACGGCGCGGTTGGCACGTCGTTCGATGCGACGCCGTTTCCCACGCAGCAGTTCGCGCTCGGCACGCCCTTCCGGCTCGGCGCGTTCGATACGGGCGAGCTGCGCGGGCGGCACTACTACGTGGCGACGGCCGGCTATCTCCGACGCGTCGGACGGCTGCCGGATTTCATGGGCGGTCCCGTGTTCGCCGGAGGATGGCTCGAGAACGGCGACGCATTCGAGACCTGGAGCGGCGCCGGCTGGCGGACGCACGGCGGCGCGGGACTCGTGCTCGACACGATCGTCGGCCCGGTGCTCCTCGCAGGATCGTGGAGCTTCGACGGCCGCTGGCGTACCTACCTCGGAGTCGGACGCACCTTCAGGT
>CAYUPN010000133.1:0-9043 GCA_964446605.1 uncultured Bifidobacteriaceae bacterium
GATCAGCGTCTCGATGTCGTGCATCGTCCGCTCCTTGAGCGGCGGCGTCGCGAGCGTGTGCGACGACTTGTACGGTCCCGGCGGCATCTGCCGCACGCACTGCTCGATGATGCGCAGGCTCTGCCGGATCTCCTCGACGTGCACGACCGCGCGGTCGTAGCAGTCGCCGTGCTGGCCGACCGGCACGTCGAAGTCGAACTGGTCGTAGCCGGAGTAGGGGCGCTTCTTCCGGAAGTCCCACTCGAGTCCGCAGGCGCGGAGCACGGGTCCCGAGGCGCCCCACGCGATCGCCTCGTCCAGCGTGCAGCCCCCCACCCCGCGGGTTCGCGCCCGGAAAATCGGGTTCGCCATGACGAGCGTGTCGTACTCGTGCATCCGGCGGCGCTGGTGCTCCACGAACTCCAGGACGAGGCGATCCCAGCCGGCGGGCAGATCCTGCGCGACGCCGCCGATCCGGAACCAGTTGGGGTGCATGCGCGCGCCGCAGATGGCCTCGATGATGCCGAACAGCTTCTCGCGGTCCGTGAACATGTAGAACACCGGCGAGAGCGCGCCGAGGTCCTGCGCGAACGTGCCGTACCACACCAGGTGACTGGAGATGCGGAACAGCTCGCAGAGCATGATGCGGATTACCCGCACGCGGTCCGGCACCTCGATCCCGGCGAGCGCCTCCACCGTCAGGACGTACGGCAGGTTGTTCATCACGCCGCCGAGGTAGTCGACGCGATCCGTGTACGGGATGTAGGTGTGCCAGGACTGGCGCTCGCCCATCTTCTCGGCGCCGCGGTGGTGATAGCCGATG
This sequence comes from uncultured Bifidobacteriaceae bacterium, assembly GCA_964446605.1. Lineage (GTDB taxonomy): Bacteria > Acidobacteriota > Vicinamibacteria > Vicinamibacterales > JAENWD01 > JAENWD01. Next base: position 803 of record CAYUPN010000133.1, read on the forward strand.
TCGGGGATCGCGTTGAGGATCTGTTCGCCGCGCAGCTGCAGGACGATGCGCAGCACGCCGTGCGTGCCCGGATGCTGCGGGCCGAGATTGAGGAACATGAACTCGTCGGTCTCGTCCTGACGGGCCAGCCCCCACCGCTCCGGGCGGAAGCGCAGCGCGGCCTGCTCCTCCTCGACGCGGTGCTCGGGGAGCTCGAACGGACCCATCTCCGTCGCGCGCGCCGGGAAGTCCTTGCGCAGCGGATGGCCCGTCCAGGTGGGCGGCAGGAGGATCCGTTCGAGGAGCGGGTGGCCGTCGGCCCGGATCCCGAACATGTCCCAGACCTCGCGCTCGTACCAGTTGGCGTTCGGCCAGAGATCGGTCACCGTCCTCACCGCCGGGTCCGGACCGTCGAGCGGGATTTTCACGCGCACGTCGGCGTTCCGGTCGTGGCTGAGGAGGTGGTAGACCAGCGTGTAGTCGCGCGGGGGATTCAGCGGGCGGTCGCGGCGGACGCGTTCGTCGATTGCCGTGAGGTCGTACAGCATCCGGAATCCGAGCGACCGCTGCAGCGCGGCCAGCACGTCGTGCGCGCGCTCGCGCGCCACCCACACGGTCGGAATGGCGTCGCGGGCCGGCTGTTCCTCGAGCGCGAGGCCGGGGACGGCCGCGGCCAGGTCCTGGACGACCGTCATCGCCGGCTCAGATCTCCTCCGGCGAGCGGAGCTGTCCCACCTGACGGCGCTCCGGCTGCTTCAGGTCGCGCAGGGAGTACTTCGGCGGCCGCTCGATCGTCTGATCGCCCACCGTCCAGGTGAGAGGCCGGCGCTCGCGTCCCACGCGCTCCTGCAGCAGGAGCAGCCCTTCCATGAACGCGTCGGGGCGGGGCGGGCAGCCCGGCACGTAGACGTCCACGGGCAGGAAGCTGTCGACCCCCTGGACGACGCTGTAGATGTCGTACATGCCGCCGGAGTTCGCGCAGGAGCCCATCGAGATGACCCAGCGCGGCGCCATCATCTGGTCGTAGAGGTACTTGATGATCGGCGCCATCTTGATGAAGACGGTGCCGGCGATCACCATCAGGTCCGCTTCGCGCGGCGTGCCGCGGATGACCTCCGCGCCGAAGCGCGCGATGTCGTACTTGCTGGTGAGGCTCGTGGCCATCTCGACGTAGCAGCACGAGAGCCCGAAGTTGAACGGCCAGATGGACGACTTCCGTCCCCAGGCCACCAGGTCCTGCAGCCGGCTCAGAATGAGCACGCGCCGGGCGGCGCTCTCGAGCGACTCGCGTCCGTCATCCGCGCGTGGACTGTCGACCGGTGTGAGCGACCAGTTCGTCGCCATGTCCGTCATCCCTCCCGCCGCGGCCCGACGTCGAGCGCGCCGATGCGCCACAGGTAGACCAGCGCAATGCCCAGGATGCCGATGAAGACGAGGCCGCTGGCGTACCCCGCCCAGCCCAGCTGACGCAGCACGACGGCCCAGGCAAACAGGTAGGCCGCTTCCAGATCGAAGACGACGAACAGCGCGGCGAGCAGGTAGAAGCTCACGCCGAACCTGATCCGTGCCGGGCTGGCTGGTACAATGCCCGACTCATACGGCAGGACGGTCGACGCCGGAGGACGCCGTTCCCCCAGCAGCGCCGAGACGATCAGCAGCGCGGCCGCGAGCGCCATCACGACCACGAAGTAGACGACAAGCGGCCACGGCACGGCCGTTCTCCTCGATCGGGCGGCGCGCGCGCGCCGCGACTCTCGGCACATCGTCGGCCGCGGCCATCGGGTTCGACAATGGTATGTACGTTGCACCGCACGGGATATCCGTAACGTCCACCCGAACGTCTGTGGTCGGACTGACGGGGCGGACGCCATGGTGGAGCTTCCGACCGGAGGACGGGCATGCTGGATCGCGAGCTGTTCGATCTGCTGGAGCACACGGCCGACGCGACGTTCGTGCTCACCGACAGCGGCGAGATCTGTTCGTGGAACGCCAGCGCGGAGGCGCTGTTTGGCTACAGGCGTGAGGAGGTGCTTGGCAGAACGTGCTTCGAACTGTTGCAGGGAACCGGCGAGCACGGCGTGCGCGTCTGCACCGAGCGGTGCGGCGTGCGCGAGTGCGCCGCCCGCAACGAGTCGATCCCCGACTTCGATCTCGAGGTCTGCACCGCGCGTGGGGACCGGGTCTGGGTGAACATCTCGACGCTGGTCCATGTGGACGACGCCACCGGGCGGCGGCGCATCGTCCACATGGCGCGCAGCATCGCGGGCCGGAAACGGACGGAGCAGCTGATCGACCGGATGCTCCGGCTCTCGCGGGAGATCGCCGACACCGCCGCCGATCGCCCCCGCCGGGCGCCGGTGGCCACGCTCTCCGAGCAGGAGCGCCGCGTGCTGCGCCTGCTCTCCGACGGCAGCAGCCCGGCCTCCGTCGCGGCGGCGCTGCGGATCAGCCCGCAGACCCTGCGCAACCACCTGCACCGGATCAACCAGAAGCTCGGCACGCAGACGCGGCTGCAGGCGGTGATGCACGCGATGCGCCGGCAGCTGATCTGAACGCGGGCTGCCGGCCCGGCCCACCGAGCGTGCTCGCGTCATGACGGTCAGCTATCTGGTCGAGCGCCATCGTCTTCACGTCGTCTTCGGCGGGCTGATGCTCGCCATGGCGCTCGGCGCCCTCGACCAGGCGATCGTCGCGACTGCGCTGCCGGTCATCGTCGCCGACATCGGCGGGCTCGAGCATCTCTCCTGGGTGGTGACGTCGTACCTGATTGCCGCCACCGCCGCCACGCCGCTCTGGGGCAAGTTCGGCGATCTCTACGGCCGCAAGCGCATCTTCCTGCTGACGATCGTCACGTTCCTCGCGGGCTCGGCGCTGTGCGGCGCCAGCCAGACGATGCTGCAGCTGATTGGCGCGCGTGCGGTACAGGGCGTCGGCGGGGGAGGGCTCATCGTCACCTCGCAGGCGGTCATCGGCGACATCGTGTCGCCGCGCGAGCGGGGCCGCTACCAGGGCATCTTCGGCGCGGTCTTCGCGCTGGCGAGCGTGGTCGGCCCGACGCTCGGCGGCTTCGTCGTCGACCATCTGAGCTGGCACTGGGTGTTCCTGATCAACCTGCCCATCGGCGCCGCGGCGCTCGCGGTGATCGGCATCGCGCTGCCCCCGCTGGCCGGCGGCCGGCAGCACCGGATCGACTACCTGGGCGCCGTGGTGATGATGACCGCCACGACCTGCCTCGTGCTCGTCCTGACGCTCGGCGGCGCGGACCTCTCCTGGAGCTCGCCGGTGATCATCGGCCTTGCCGTCGCCGGCGTGGTGCTGGCCGTGGTGTTCGTGCTGATCGAACGCCGCGTGGAGGAGCCCATCGTGCCGCTGGAGCTCTTCAGGGTGCCGGTCTTCCGGGTGTCGAGCTCGCTCTCGTTCCTCGTCGGCGGCGCGCTGCTCGGGCCGATCACGGTGCTGCCGCTCTTCTTCCAGGCGGTGAACGGCGTGTCGCCGACGGAATCGGGGACGCGCATGCTGCCGCTGCTGCTGTCCGTGCCCGCCGCGTCCGTCTTCGCCGGGCAGATGATCACCCGGACGGGCCGCTACCGCGTGTTCCCCATCGTCGGCACCATGCTCATGAGCCTCGGCTTCGTCCTGATGTCGCGCCTCGATGCGGGCACGTCGGTGCGGACGGTCTCGTTGTCGATGCTGCCGCTCGGCATCGGGCTCGGCCTGACCATGCAGGTGCTCGTGCTCGCGGTGCAGAACACGGTGGACTATCGCGACCTGGGCGCGGCGACCTCGGGTATCACGTTCTTCCGGTCGATGGGCAGCGTGTTCGGCGTGGCGATGTTCGGCGGGATCTTCTCCAGCTACCTGGCGGGGCACGGCGGGGCGCCGCCCATTTCGGCATACGTGGGCGCGCTGAAGGCGGTGTTCGGCGGCGCGCTGTTCCTGAGCGGCGCCGGCGTCGTCCTGGCGTGGCGCCTGGAAGAACACCCGCTGCTCGAGTCGGCCGGCGCCGCACGGCAGGAGTCGCCGATCACGCCGCCGATCGAGACGGGATCGGCCGACGAGGTCGAACGCATGCTCAGCGCGCTCGTGCATCGCGAGCGCCGGCAGGAGGTCTACGCGCGGCTGGCGGCGCGCGCCGGCGTCGACCTGCCGCCAATCGGATGCTGGCTGCTCTTCCGCCTCGACGAGTCCGGGGAGACGCCGGTGTCGGATCTCGCGGGATGGCTTCCGCTGTCACGCGACGAGCTTCGCGCCCGCCTGGACTGGCTGCGCGAGCTCGGGTACGTGACGCTGGATCCGGGTCACGACGGCGATGAGCTGGCCGCGTTGTCGGCATCGGGGCGCGACGCGGTGGGGCGGCTGGCGCGTGTGCGCCGCGAACGGCTGGAGCTCGCCCTCCGCAACTGGCGTCCGGAACGCTACCCGGAACTGGACGACCTGCTCCGGCGCCTCGCGCGGGTGCTCGTGCCGGACCTCGCCGGCGACGCGCCCGGGACGCGACCCGCGTCGCCAGTGCCGCCGACGGCCGCCTCGCGGCCGCATCGTTCGCCCGAGTAGCCGGCGCCTACTGCACGACCCGCTTCACCAGCGCCCCGGGCTGCAGCACCGCGCTCGCGCCGTCGACCTGATTGATCAGCGCCAGCTCCTCGATCGGCACCGCCGAATCGTGCGCGCGCGCGAACGCCTGCAGCGTCGTCGCGTCCGACAGCCGGACGATGTCGAGGCGCTGCGGCTGGACGTCGAGCACGCGGCGATCCGTCACCGGCCGGAAGCTGCCGATGACCCGCTCGAAGGTGCTGCCGTAGGCGCTGTACCGTCCCGCCGGCGTGAAGCCGAGCAGCTGGAAGGTGCGTCCGCCATGCGCGATGTGCGCGACGATGCCGCGCAGGACGCCCTGCTGCGTATTCGCCTGGAACGCGGTCACGACGGCGGGCAGTCCATTGATCGTCGTGCGCGCCGGCTGGCCCGCCTCGATGCCCTGCTGCGAGAAGAACTCGCGGGTGGCGGCCTCGGGGTCGCCGGGGGCCAGCGTGAGCTGCACGGCGGCGTCCCGGTTCTGGTTGATCAGCTGCACCGCCTGCGCCATGTTCTGCCCCGCCCAGCCGGACGGCACCGAGAACTGGAAGCGCAGGTCGGGATGGTAGAACACGCCCTCCTCGAAGAACCCGTGACGCGGGTTGACGCCGAAGACCAGTCCGTCGATCCGGTTGAGATACTGCGCCTGCTCGACGCGCGAGCCGCGCCCGTTCACCGGCAGCGCGGCGATCCACGCCTCGACCTGCTTGGCGCGCTCGCCCGGCGCGGGATGCGTGGAGAGCCACGCGGGCAGCGCGCTGCGCTCCTCGCCGCCGGCGCGCTCCAGCGTGCGGAACACGTTCGGCATCTCCCGCACCGCGTAGTTCTGGTTCAGCGCGTACCGGAACCCGAGCTCGTCGGCCTGCCGCTCCGCGTCGCGCCCGTACTTCAGGAACAGCAGCTCGAGCCCGGCGCCGAGCGCGCCGCCGAAGGACTGGATCTCCGGCACGAGAATGCCGCCGATCCCGAGTCCGAGCTGGGCAAGCTGCTGGCGCGAGATCATCGACACCGAGTGGCGCGCGGTGACGTGGCCGATCTCGTGGCCGAGCACCGAAGCGAGCTGGGCTTCCGAGTTCATGAGGCCGAGCAGACCGCGCGTCACGAAGATGAAGCCGCCGGGCAGCGCGAAGGCGTTCGGCGTCGGGTCGTCGACGGCGCCGAAGCTCCAGGGCAGCTCCGGGCGCTCGGACTGCCGCGCCAGCTCCAGCCCGACCCGCGCGACGTAGTGCTGCAGCTCCTCGTCGTCGACGAGCCCGAGCGTCGCGGGAATCTGCGCGGCCGCTTCGCGCCCGATCTCGATCTCCTGCGCCTCCGAGATGAGCGCGAGCTGGCGCTCACCGGTCACCGGGTTCGTCGCGCACGCCGCGAGCAGCGCGAGTCCGAGCGCCGCGCCCGGCGCCACGCGCGCCCGTTGGGTGGTTCGCACGTCGGCTCTCCTTCCCGGCCACCTCAGGTGGCGACCGTCTATCACGTCCCGTGCCATCACTGGTCCGCAGGGCCGAGGCCAGCGCGGCGAAAGCCTGGCGCATCTCCTCGTACGAGTAGTGCGCGTTGCGTCCGCTCGGGTTCGGCAGCACGAATACGGCCGAGCCGGCCAGGCGCTCCGGCCGCAGCCCGACGCCGACGGGCCCGCGGTGTTCCGGGAAGAGCGCCCGGAACACCGTCAATCCGACGAGCGCGACGATGGCCGGCCGGTACGTCCGGATCGTGCGCAGCAGGCGGGCGCGGCCCCGCAGCAGCTCGTCCCGGCGCAGGTCGCTGACGCCGGGCGTCGGACGGGCGACGAGGTTCGTGATGCCGAACCCCCACGCCGGCAGCCGGTCGTCGTCTGCGTACGTGACCGGCTCCGGTACGAGGCCGGAATCGTACAGCAGTTTCCAGAACCGGTTCGAGTGCCCGGCGAAGTGATGACCGGTCAGCGAGGAGCGGATGCCGGGATTGATGCCGACGAACAGCACGCGGACGCCCGGCCGGATGCGATCCCGGAGCGGCGGCAAACGGGCTGGTATGATCCGCGGCATGGCGCAGTGGCTCGTGAAGGAAGAACCGGAGCACTACAGCTACGCGGAGCTGGAGCGCGACGGCCGGACGGTCTGGTCGGGCGTGCGGAATCCCCTCGCCCAGAAACACCTGCGCGGGATACGCAAGGGCGACCGCATCTTCTACTACCACACCGGCAAGGAGAGGGCGATCGTCGGCATCGCCCGTGCGGCGGGCGATGCCTATCCCGATCCGGAGGACCGGACCGGCAGGGCCTGGGTCGTCGACGTCGTGCCGGAGCGGCCGCTGCCCAACCCGGTCACGCTGGCCGCCATCAAGGCGGACCCGTCGTTCGCGTCCTTTCCGCTCGTCCGCATGTCGCGGCTCTCGGTGATGCCGGTCAGCGACGCCGAGTGGAAGCGGATCGAGAAGATGAGCGCCGCCGCCGGATAGAGGGGCCGCCGGCCCCGTTCTCCTGTCAGCCGGCGCGTGCCGCCTCGACTGCCCCGGTTCTTGCAGACATCGGGCGGTAGCGAGAGGCCGGCGTGCTGTTGAGCCTGACGTTCCGTCGGGCAGCCCGGCCTCCATTGAAGACGAGCCGGCCCGCCGTACCATCCCGGGCCGCTCCAGGGCTGTCCGGATGCGAGACAATTCCCGGCCGGTGACCGTCGTCGCTGCGGCCGCAGCCGTGCTGGCTGGCGCGCTGCTGGCGTCGCCCGCCTTGCGTGCCTCCACCGGCCCCGCCGCGTTCGCATTCCTGGAGCCCTGGATCGCCCTGTCCACGGGCGAGCGCGCGCGTCTCGATCGCGGCGAGACCATCGTCCGGACCCTGGAGGCGAACGACGGTCAGCTCGCCGTGATCGCCGCGACGCCGCTCGAAGCCAGTTCGGACGCCCTGCTCGCCTGGATGCGCGCCATCGAGGACCTCAAGCGCAGCAAGTTCGTGCAGCAGATCGGACGCTTCTCGGATCACCCGCGCGTCGAGGACCTCGCCGGCCTGTCGCTGGACGAGGACGATCTGCAGACCATTCGCGACTGCCGCCCCGGCGACTGCGGGATGAAGCTGTCCGAGCCCGAGATCGGCCAGCTCCGGACGGCGGCAGCCTCGGCGGGGGACAACTGGCAGGACGTGATTCAGCGTGAGTTCCGTCAGGTCATGGTCGACCGCGTGAAGCGGTACAAGGCCGCCGGGCTGCACGGGCTCCAGGCGCCCGCGGACCGGGAGCGCGCGGCGCCGCCGACGCAGATCTTCACGGCCATCCTCGATCAGTCGCCATACCTGACCGAGCGTCTGCCAGGTCTGGCCGTCTGGCTGCGCGGGTATCCGAAGACGCCGAGCCCGTCGGTCGAGTCGTTCTTCTACTGGTCGAAAGAGCTGTACGGACGCGGCAAGCCGGTCGTCAGCATCACGCACGTCGCGATGACGCGCCCGCCCGCGGGACAGGGCCCGGCCGTCGTCGTCGCCGGCAAGCAGATCTTCGCGACGCACTACATCAACGGCGCGCTCAGCCTGACGATGCTGCTGCGGGAGCCGCAGCAGGAGCGGTCGTACCTGGTCTATCTGAATCGCTCCCAGGTGGACGTGCTCACCGGCTTCTTCGGCGGCATCGCACGCTCCGTCGTCGAACGGCGGCTGCGGAAGGACGCCCCGGAGATCGTGCGTGGGCTGCGCGTCCGTCTCGAGAGCGGCGAGCCCCCGGACGCGCAGGC
>CAYUPN010000134.1:0-2019 GCA_964446605.1 uncultured Bifidobacteriaceae bacterium
GCAGCAGCGTCATCACCGCCGAGCTCATCTCGTCGCGCACCACGTGATAGATGGTCGCCGACACCATCACGATCACGATGCCCCCTGCCGCCCAGACGACCAGCCATGGCATGACGCGCGTCAGCCCCGGCAGGAGAAGCCCGATCGCGGCGAGGATCTCGGCGACACCCATGAACAGCTGGAACCAGCGCGGCAACGCGGCATTCATCAGCTCGGCCACGTCCGGCGGCGGCGAGAGGAACAGCCAGCCGTGCGCGAAGAACGCGACCGCGAGCAGCACCTGCAGGATCCAGAGCACGACGTTCATCGTGGCATCTTAGCGCCTGAGGCGCTCGCACCGCACGCCCGCGAGTCGCTGGCATCGAGCGGGCGTGCCCTTCCCGTTTCCCGTTTCGCGTTTCCCGTTTCAGCTTGTCTCGGATCACCTGCCGGACCCGGCGGCGGTAGTCGCCGCGTCCGGTTCCGGCGCCGCGCGATGGCGCGGGCGCCCCGGCAGGAGCATCGGGACCGTACGCCGGTATTCCTCGTACGCCTGGCCGTGCTCCCTCACCAGGTCCTGCTCCTCGAACTGGATCGCAAGGACGATGTACGCCGTTGTCGCCAGGGCGAAGACGAGATGCGCCAGGGTCATCGTCGGCGTGGACCAGAACGCGAGCAGGAACCCGAAGTACAGCGGATGGCGGACGTACCGGTATGGCAGCGGCGTGCGGAAGGCGATGCGCGTGTACGGCTTCCCGCGGAGCGGCAGCCAGACCTGGCGCAGCCCGAACAGGTCGAAGTGGTTGATGAGGAACGTCACCACGAAGACCGTCGCCCAGCCGAGACCGAAGAGGGTCCAGAGCGCGGCACGGGCCGCCGGGTGCGCCACGTCCCAGATCCCGATGCCGATGGGGCGCCACTGCCAGACCAGCAGCAGCAGCGCGAGGCTGGCGAAGAGGACGTACGTCGATCGCTCGATGGCCCACGGCACGATCCGCGTCCATCGCTCCTTGAACCAGCGCCGGGCCATCACGCTGTGCTGCACGGCGAACAGCGTGAGCAGCGCGGCGTTGATGGCCAGCGCCTCGGGCAGCGGCCCCTGCGGCGGGCCGTCCAGGCGGGTCGGCACGAGGAAGCCGCCGACGAACGCGATGGCGTAGAGAAACGTCCCGACGAAGACCAGATAGGCGACGAGACCGTAGACGAAGAAGCACAGGCGCTTGATCACGGGGATTCCTCCTGCGTCCGAGGATGCCGCCCCGCGCCGGGCGCCGCCATCGGCGGATTGTCCCGCCTGCACTAGAATCGGGCGGTCTCCCGTAGGTCAAATGTCCCGACTGCGATGACTGCCGCCGCCAGGCTCCGCCAGCGCGTCCGCTACGTCCAGGCATCCGACGGCGCCCGCCTGGCCTGGGCGGAGTCCGGTGAGGGGCCGGTCCTCGTCAAGGCGGCGAACTGGCTGACGCATCTCGAGTACGAGTGGGAGAGCCCGGTCTGGAAGCACTGGCTCCGCTTCTTCTCCTCGCATTTCCGCTTCGTGCGCTACGACGAGCGCGGCTGCGGCATGAGCGAGTGGCGGGAGGGCGAGCTCTCGCTCGATCGGTGGGCCTCCGATCTCGAGGCCGTGATCGAGGCGTCCTGCCCCTCCGGGCCGGTGACGCTGCTGGGAATCTCGCAGGGGGCGTCGACCTGCATCGCCTACGCGCTCCGGAACCCGCACCGCGTCTCGCGCATGGTCCTGTACGGCGGGTACGCGCGGGGCGCGGCGCGCCGGGGCGCCGCCGAAGGCGAAGCCGTCTTCCGCGCGGTGGTCGATCTGGCGCGCGCCGCCTGGGGACGGGAGAACCCGGCGTTCCGGCAGGTCTTCACCTCCCGGTTCATCCCGGGCGGCACGCCCGAGCAGGTGCGGTGGTTCAACGACCTGTGTCTGAAGACGGCCTCCGGCGACGTCGTCGCGCGCCTGCTGGAAGGGCGCGCGGAGGTGGATCTCTCCGGGGCGCTGGGCGACGTGCGCGTGCCCACGCTGGTGCTCCACGCGCG
>CAYUPN010000134.1:2119-3640 GCA_964446605.1 uncultured Bifidobacteriaceae bacterium
CCCTGCTCCACCGGCTCGCGACCGTTCACCACGAACCCGGGAGCTTTCTGCGTGCGCGTCCATCTCGTCAATCCCAGCGATCTCGCCTTCGGCACCGCCGTCATCACCCCACGCTGGCTGTACGTGCTCGCGGCCGCCACACCCGAGCCATACGGCACGCCGCACATCGCCGACGAGACGCTGGAGCCATTTGACGTCCAACAGGTCGCGCCGGGGGACGTCGTCGGCATCGGCATCCATACCGCCAATGCGCTGCGTGGATACCGCATCGGGCGTGAGGCGCGGGCCCGGGGCGCGTGGGTCGTCTTCGGAGGCATCCACTCGACGCTGTTTCCCGACGAGGTGCGCGAGCAGGGCGAGGCGCACGCGGTCGTGTCGGGCGACGGCGAGCTCGTCTGGCCGCGCGTGCTCGACGACTGCGCCGCCGGGAGCCCACAGGAGCGCTACGACGGCGGCCGCATCGAGGGGGGCGACTTCGCGGCCGCGCGCTGGGACCTGCTCCCGGCCGACCGCTACATGTGGGGCTCGGTGCAGACCGTGCGCGGATGCCCGAAGCACTGCTCGTTCTGCTCCGTGTGGCGGACCGACGGCCAGAAGCCGCGGCAGCGCAACGTGGCGACGGTCATCCGCGAGGTCACCGCGCTGCGGCGGCTCGGGTTCCGGTTCGTCCTGCTCGCCGACGACAACTTCTACCCCGTGACGCTGGCCGACCTCGCCGCCGCGAACCGGCGCGCCGACCGGACGCGGTACGACATGCTGCACGCGCTGCGCCGGGAGCGCTTCGAACTGATGGAGCGGCTGGCGGAGCTGCCGGACGACATGGTGTTCTACACGCAGATCACCATGGAGGCGGCCGAAGACCCCGAATTCCTCGACGCGATGCGCCGCGCGCGCATCCGCGGCGCGCTCGTCGGGATCGAATCGGTGACGCCGGAAGGACTGAAAGCGGTCTACAAGAACTTCAACAACGCCGGCGAGGACCTCGTCGCGCGGCTGCAGGCGTTCCGGTCGCACGGGGTCCACGTGCTCGGCTCGTTCATCTTCGGCCTGCCGAGCGACACGCCGACGACCTTCGACGCGACGGTCGACCTCGCCCAGCGCGCCGGCGTCTCGTTCGCGCAGTTCGTGATGCTGACGCCGTTTCCCGGGACGCTCGATTTCGCGAAATGGGAGAAGGAAGCGACGAGCGTGCCGGACGTGGACGGCGTACCGCTCACCCGCTACTGGCTCATCCCGTCGGCGCGGAGGCCGAAGGTCTACCTGCCGCATCCGCTGATGGAGGCGGCCGAGATCCGCGAGCGCACCCAGGGGGCGTGGGATCGCTTCTACGCGCTGCCGGCGATCTGGGAGCGGTCCGCCTGCGTGCGGTCGCTGCGCGCCCGGGTGGCCTTCGTGCTGATCTCGAAGCTGTATCGCCAGATGTACGCGAACACCGGCATCGCCACCGACAGCGCCCGCGTCGCGCGCTCGCAGCAGCGGGCACGCGTGCTCGCCAGGCTGGCGCGCCGCCTGTTCGTCGCC
>CAYUPN010000134.1:3740-9032 GCA_964446605.1 uncultured Bifidobacteriaceae bacterium
CTCGCAGCAGCGGGCACGCGTGCTCGCCAGGCTGGCGCGCCGCCTGTTCGTCGCCAGGCCGATGCCGGACCTGGCGGTGCCCGGGCAGCCGGGCCCGATCGCGGCCACGCCGTCGGCGTCGGCCTGACGCCCCGCGCCGGCCCCGCGGAGCGGACGGCTCCGCGAGGCCGGGCGATCTGCTATCCTCGACTCACCCTCCACGGCCGCTCCGGCCACCCCGGCGCCCGAGGCCGTGATGACACGCACGCGAGCCGGGGCCCTGAGCCTCGGCGCATTCCTGATCGCCGCCCAGTTCTGGCAGCCCGACCGCACGAACCCGCCGGTCGATCCGGCCGCCGGCATCGACCGGCACGTGACCGTCCCCGCCGACGTCGCCGCCATCCTGAACCGCTCGTGCCGCGACTGCCATACCAACGAGACACGGTGGCCGTCCTACGCCTACGTCTCGCCACTCTCGTGGGGCGTGGCGTCCCACGTGTGGCAGGGGCGCGATCACCTGAACTTCTCCGAGTGGGGCGATCAGGACGCCGAATCGATGCAGGACCTGCTCGAGGCGATCTGCGAGGAAGTGCGCGACGGGGCGATGCCCCTGCCGTCGTACACGGTCATCCATCGATCGGCGCGCCTGGCGCCGGCCGACGTCACGCGGCTCTGCAGCTGGACGGACGAGACGATTGCCGCGCTCGACGCGCGCCGGACTCCCGCGGACAGCGAGTGACGGGCGAGGCGTCCGCTTGTGGGACGACGGGCGTTCGCCGCCGGACAGCGCACCGGGCCTCCCCCGCCACGCCGCGATGGCCAAGTGTCAGCCTGTCAGTCAGTTTCCGACGGTCCCGGTGATCGGCACGACTCTCGCTACGTCCATGCGCGGAGCACACAGCCCATGACTCCCTGGTCGATTGCGATCGCCACGGCCGTCCTGCTGACCCTCGTGCTCGCATCCACGCTCGTCTGGCTGCTCCTGGCCGAACCGATCGCGCTCGCGACCGCCGCCGACGATCCCACGCTCGTCGAGCTCGCCGTCACCGTCGGTCGTGCCATCGTGGCCGGTGTGCGGGCGCTCGTCGAGCTCCTCTGATCCGACCCCTCAACGCCGGGCCACGCGCTCCTGGAGCCGCTCCCGATACCCGCGGCTGAGCGGCAGCCTGACGCCGCTCGTGAGCACCACCCCCGGTTCGCTCGGCCCGGTCTGCAGCTCGCGGATGCGCTCCGCGTTGACGATGTGGCACCGGTGAATGCGGACGAAACGGGACGCGTCGAGCCGCGACTCCACGGACGCCATCGTCTCGCGCAGGAGGTACGACTCGGCGCCGGCGTGCAGACGGACGTAGTTGCCGGCCGCGTCGATCCAGTCGATCTCGTCCACGCGCACGAAGTGGATGCGCCCGCCCGACTTCACGACCAGCCGTTCGGGCGGGCTCGACGACTCCGGCCTGAGGTCCTGCACCATCTGGAGCAGCCGCCGTCCCAGGTCCCCGGCGCGCCGCCGCTCGAGCTGCTCCCGCGCGCGCTGCAGCGTCGCGAAGAACCGGCGCCCGTCGAAGGGCTTGAGCAGGTAGTCGAGCGCATGCACCTCGAAGGCCTGCAGCGCGTACTCGTCATAGGCCGTCGTGAAGACGATGATCGGCACGCGCTGCGGCGACAGCGCGCGGATGACGCCGAACCCGTCCATGACGGGAATCTGGATGTCGAGGAACACGAGCTCGGGCTCGAGCCGTTCGATGGCCGAGACCGCCTGGGCGCCGTCGGCGGCTTCACCGACCACCTCGACATCGGGCTGCTGCTTCAACAGTGCGAGCACACGCTCCCGTGCCATGCGCTCGTCGTCCACAACCAGCGTCCGTATTCTGGGCACGTGTCGAACCCCATCGGGGAATTGGGTAGCCTGCGCGCTGTTTGACGACGGACCGGAGGGTCCGGTTGGCAACCTGTGCGAACGATCGTCGTGATCGGAACGCATGAATTGCGGCTCGTACCCCTATCGATACGGGCCATCACGCGCGCGGGTTTCCACTCACGCGCGACGCTCGCCCTGTCACGCCGCCATTCGTCACAGAAAAAAGTGATTCCCACGACTCCCGTCGCGCTGATGGGCCGCGAGCCTCATGCGGCTTTCCGGATCCTGATCCACGCATTCGTCCGCGCGAGCGGACTGCGGCCAATGGCTTCGTCACGGCCACGGCGGGGCGCACCGCGGTTCGTCACGGGCGGCTGACGGCACGCGTCACGGCGGCGGCCGGTCGTCACCCGTCCCCGCGTCCGTCACCGGCCCGTGTGCGGCGGCACCTGCGTTGCTGAGATGCATGGGCGCGGGACGCACGCGCCGAACGGGCGGCGGATGGCGATCCCGGGGAGAACGCATCCAATGACTGCATTCCGCTGTGCCCTGGCGATCCTCGTGCTGCTGGCCGCTGCGCCCGCGGCCCGTGGGCAGGGCAACCCGACCGGCACGATCTCCGGCCGTGTGCATTCCGATGCCGGCCCGCTGCCCGGCGTCACCGTGTCCGCCTCGTCGCCCGCCCTCCAGGGCGTGCGCACGGTGGTGACCTCGGAGCACGGCGACTACATCATCGCGCTGCTGCCTCCGGGCACCTATGCGGTGACCTTCGAGCTCCAGGGCTTCCGGACGCTGCAGCAGACGGCGAGCGTCGCGGTGGGTCAGACCGTGCCGCTCGACGCGACGCTGAACGTCGCGGCGGCGTCGGAAACGGTCACGGTCACCGGCCGCATCGAGAGCTTCGCGCAGACCGCGCCGGTGGCCACCACGCTCAAAGCCGACGTGGTCGCCGAGCTGCCGCTCGACCGGACGCTGAACGCGACCGTGCTGCTGGCCCCCGGCGTCTTCAACACGGGCCCGAGCACGAACGCGCAGGACTCGAGCGCGCAGGCCATCAGCATCAGCGGCGCGATGTCGTTCGAGAACCTCTTCCTCGTCAACGGCGTCGTCGTCAACGAGAACCTGCGCGGCCAGGCCGTGCCGCTGTTCATCGAGGACGCGGTCCAGGAGACGACGGTCACGACCGGCGCGATCTCGGCCGAGTACGGGCGCTTCTCCGGCGGCGTGGTGAACGCGGTCACGAAGTCCGGCGGCAACCGCTTCAGCGGGTCGTTCCGGACGACGTTCACGAACGACGACTGGCGCGCGCTGACGCCGCACCCGAACGACACCCGGGTGGACGACGTCGTCCCGACCTTCGAGTTCACGGCGGGCGGCCCGATCGCGCGGGATCGACTGTGGTTCTTCACGGCCGGCCGGATCGTCGATCGCGTCGAGGGGCGGCAGACCACCACGACCAACATCCCCTACACGCTCACCGACAAGGAGCGCCGGTACGAGGGCAAGCTCACCTGGTCGGCGGCCGCAGGGCACACCGTGCGCGGGACGTACATCTACCGGAATCGCGATCAGGAGAACGCCAGCTCGTTCAGCGTCATGGACCTGCGGAGCCTGTACAACCGGTCGCTGCCGGATGGTCTGTCGTCGGTGAACTACACCGGGACGCTGTCGTCGCGCTTCTTCGTCGAGGCCACCTGGTCGCGCCGCACGCTGAAGTTCGTCGATTCGGGCGCGACCAGCACCGATCCCATCGACGGCACGCTGGCGCTCGACGTCGCCCGCGGCACCCGGTACTGGTCGCCGACCTTCTGCGCGGTGTGCGGCCCGGACGAGGAGCGCAACAACGAGAACGTCGTGCTGAAGGGCACCTACTTCGTCTCGACGGGCGGCGCCGGCTCGCACAGCCTCGCCTTCGGGTACGACACCTTCAACGACATCCGCACCGCCGAGAACCACCAGTCCGGCAGCGACTTCCGCGTGCTCGGCACGACGTCGATCATCCGCGGCAGCGACGTGTTCCCGCAGTGGCTGCCGGGCAGCACGACCATCCAGTGGAACCCGATCGACGCGGCGAGCCTCGGCACCGACTTCCGCACGCATTCGCTCTTCGTCAACGACCAGTGGCGCATCACCAGCCGGCTGTCGGTGAACGCCGGGCTGCGCTGGGATCGCAATGCGGGCCGCGACAGCGCGGGCAACCCCGTCGCCGACGACTCCGGCCTCTCACCCCGGCTGGCGCTGACGTTCGACCCGGGCGGCGACGGGCGCTGGACGGTGAACGCCGGCTACGGCAAGTACATCGCAGGCCTCGCCAACAGCGTCGCCGACAGCAGCAGCGACGGCGGCGTGCCGGCGACGTACCAGTACGCGTATCAGGGTCCGGCCATCAACGCGGACGCTTCCGCGGGCGCGCTGCTGACGACGGATGCGGCGCTGCGGGTCCTGTACGACTGGTTCGACGCCAACGGCGGGACGGGCCGGGCGCAGACCTTCGTCGACATCCCGGGGGTCAACACGCGCATCGGCGACGCGCTGCGGTCGCCGGCGGTCCACGAGCTGACGGCCGGCGTCACGCGCCAGCTCGGCGCCCGCGGCCTCGTCCGGGTGGACGGCATCTACCGGTCGTGGCGCGACTTCTACTACTCGCGCCGGGACACGGCGACCGGCGCCGTGGCCGATCCGGCCGGCATCCTGCGCGACCTGACGATCATCGACAACAGCAACGAGCCCGACCGCAGCTACGCGGCGCTCAACACGCAGGCGACGTGGCGCGCCGGCACGCGGCTCAGCCTCAACGGCAGCTATACGCTCTCGCGCACGTGGGGCACGTTCGACGGCGAGAACCTCCAGAGCGGGCCGATCACGGCGGGCACGATCTCGGCGGGCAGCGCGACCAACGGCCAGGCCGGCTGGGGCGTCTATCCCGAGTTCACCGAGGCCGCCTGGAACAGACCGAACGGCGACCTGACCATGGACCAGCGGCACCGCGCGAAGCTGTGGGCCGTGTGGAACGTGCCCGTGAGCGACCGCTACGGGCGTCTGAGCCTGAGCGTGCTGGAGCAGATGAACTCCGGCAGCCCGTACTTCGCCGCCGGGCCGGTGAACCCGTCCCGCTACGTGCCGCTGTCGTCGTACGAGACGCCGCCGTCGCAGGCCGCGTACTTCTTCACCAGCCGCGACGCGTTCCGGACGGATGCCGTCCTCCGCACCGACGCCGCGCTGAACTACGCGTACGACCTGCGGGGCGGCGCGGAGCTGTTCGTCCAGGCGCAGGTCTGGAACGTCTTCAACCGCTCGCCGATTGCCGACGTCAACAACATCGACGTGACCACGCGCACCCGCGACGGCGGCGCCACGCACCTGGCCGCCTTCGACCCGTTCCGGGAGACCCCGGTCCAGGGCACGCACTGGGAGCTCGGGCCGAACTTCGGCAACGCGCGGAACCGGAATGCGTA
>CAYUPN010000135.1:0-9015 GCA_964446605.1 uncultured Bifidobacteriaceae bacterium
GAGCCGAAGGGACACTGGATCGCGGTGCGGCCGATCGGCCGCGCGCCGCGCGACGGCATCGGCGCGCGGGTCAGGGTCGGCACACAGGTGACGACGGTCACGACGGCGACGAGCTATGCCTCCTCGCGCCCGCCCGTCGCCCACGTCGGCCTCGGCGACAGCGCCACTCCCCTGGAGATCGTCGTGACCTGGCCGGATGGCTCGACGCAGACCGTCAAGGCGGACGGCATCGATCGGGAGATCGAGATCAGGCAACCGTAGCAATCGTGTACGGGTGTCTGACACCGGTACCGCGCGCGGTACGGGTGTCAGACACGCGTACGGGGCGGGTGCGGCGGGCGGCTGCTAGAATCGCCGCTCATGCGCAGACCCGCCGCCTTCCTGCTCGTGCTCGCCGCGGTCGCGGCGCCCGGGGCCTGGTCCATCCAGCCTCCCCTGCCGATCGATCAGGGCGCGGCCGGCGCATGGCAGAAGATCCGCAAGCTCCAGACGATCGCCAGCCTCCTCCACACGACCGCGCACCCGGACGACGAGCACAGCGGGATGCTGACGTGGGCGAGCCGCGGGCTCGGCGCCCGGACGATGCTGGTCACGCTGAACCGGGGAGAGGCAGGGGACAACGCGATTGGCGCCGAGCTGTTCGACGCACTCGGTCTCATCCGCACGGACGAGCTCGCGCGCGCCGGCCAGTACTACGGGCTCGACGGGCAGTACTTCACGCTCGTCGCCGACTACGGGTTCTCGAAGCGGCTGGACGAGGCCTTCGCCGAGTGGGATCGCGAGGCGCTGCTGCGGGATCTGGTCCGCGTCATCCGGCAGACCCGTCCCCTCGTCGTCGTCTCACGCTGGCAGGGCACGGAGCGGGACGGCCACGGCCAGCACCAGGCCGCTGGCGCGATCACACCGCCCGCCGTGGAGGCTGCCGCGGATCCGGCGCGCTTCCCGGAGCTCGAACGCGAGGGGCTGCGCCCGTGGCGTGTCCGCAAGCTGTATCTGGGCGGCGCACGTGAAGACGAGACGTGGCACGTCCGCGTCGACCCGGGCGAGTACGACCCGGTGCTCGGCGAGTCGTATCAGAACCTCGGGCGCACCGGTCTGAGCCTGCAGCGCTCGCAGACGAGCGGCCGGCTCGTGACGACCAGCGGCCCCGCGCCGCTCTACTACACGCGCGCCGGCGCCCCAGCGGGCGCGCCGCGCGAAGCGGGCTTCTTCGACGGCGTCGACACGACGCTTGTCGGCATTGCCGAGTGGGCCGGCGCAGATGCGGCCCGCGTTCGGCCGCTGCTCGAGGCCGTTGCCGCCGAGGCGGCGGCGGCGCTCGATGCGTTCTCGTTCACGAACCCCGCGGCGTCCGCCCCGCAGCTGGTCCGCGGCCTGGCCTTCGCGCGCCGCGCGCGCGCGTCGATTGCGCACCCGGACATCCGCCACGAGCTGGACGTCAAGATCGACCAGTTCGAACAGGCGCTCGCCGGCGTGCTGGCGCTGGATCTCACCGCCATCGCGATGCCGGCGGACGCGCCCGAGCCTTCGGGCCGCTTCGCCGCGTTCGCGCCTCCAGTGGTTCTCGATCCGGTGACCCCCGGCGCGCAGGTAGCGGTGCGCGTCACAGCCGCGGTCCGGGGAACCGTGCCTGTCGACATCCGCGACGTCGTCATCGAGGGCCCGTCGGATGTCGCCGTGCGGGTGACGGCGCTCGACGGCAAGCCGCTGGCGAGTCTGGCGCCGTTGAGCGAGCGGCTACCGGTCGCGATTCCCGCCGACGCGCCCCTCACCCGCCCGTACTTCACCCGGACGTCCATCGCCCAGACCCGCTACGAGGTCGTCGACGACTCCGCCGTGCTGCGCCCGTTCGCGCCACCCGCGTTCTCGGCGACGATGACGTACGAGGTCGACGGCGTGACCGCGTCGATCTCCGTGCCGGTGGTCCGGCGTGAAGCCCAGCTGCCGTACGGCTACGCCCTGCGCGAGCTCGAGGTGCTGCCGCCGGTGTCGCTGAGCGTGAGCCCGTCGGTGCTGATCCTGCCGGCGGGCGGAACGCCCGCTCCTCTCGAGGTCCGGGTCGAGACCCTCGCCCATGCGGCGGATGGCGCGTCGGGCACGCTCCGTCTCGACGTGCCGGCCGGCTGGCACGTCACGCCGGCTTCGGCGCCGTTCGCGCTGACGTCCGCCGGCGCACGCGCCCGGCAGGTGTTCACGGTGACGCCGGCGTCCGCGCCCGCCGCGGGCCAGTACCGACTGCAGGCGTCGGCCGAGAGCGGCGGCCGCCGCTACACGACCGGCTACCAGGTCATCCGGCATCGCGACCTGCCCGTGCGCTATCTCGTTCGCGACGCGCAGACGCTCGTCTCGGCGTTCGCGATCACCCGCGTGCCCGGGATCCGCGTCGGGTACGTGATGGGCGTCGGCGACGAGCTGCCGGCCGCGCTGGAGCAGATCGGCGCCGATGTGACGCTGCTCGATCGCGAGGCGCTCGCTTCGGGTCCGCTCGATCGGTTCGACGTGATCATGACCGGCACGCGCGCGTATGCCGTCCGCGACGATCTCCGCGCGAGCACCGCGCGGCTGCTCGACTGGGTGCAGGCGGGAGGCCGTATGGTCGTGCTGTACAACACGCCCGAGTTCGTCCCCTCGCAATCCGCGCCGTATCCCGGCGACCTGCCGAACAACGCGGAGGAAGTCTCCGAGCAGCAGGCGCCCGTCGAGATCCTGGAGCCCGCGCATCCGTTCTTCACGCGCCCCAACCGGATCACGGCCGCCGACTTCGACGGCTGGATCGAGCAGCGCGGCTCGAAGTTCTTCTCGAGCTGGGACGATCGGTACACCGCGCTCGTCTCGAGCCACGATCAGGGCCAGGCGCCTCAGCGCGGCGGGTGGCTCACGGCCCGCTACGGCAAGGGCACGTGGACTTACATGGCGTATGCGCTGCACCGGCAGGTCCCGTACGGTGTACCGGGGGCGTACCGGATTCTGGCAAACCTGGTTGCGGGGCCGTGACCAGGTCCGATCAGGTTGCTGAATGAGTGTCCTCGTGAACCAACTCGCGTTGCCGCTGCTGATTGGCGCGCTGCTGTTCCAGGCGCAGCACGATCATCAGCGCACGATCGAGCGCCAGCCGTTCGCGCTCCTCGCCCGGCGCGTGGTCACGACACTGGACCATCTCGGGCAACCGCTGCCGCCCGCCGATCGCGAGGCGCTGGAACGGGCGCTGACGAGCGACGATGAGCGGCAGGCGGTCGAGGAGGCGGCGGCGATTCTCGATCGGCACGCGCTCGTGCACGTGCACATCAACCCCGAAAGCCGCGTGAAGGTGACGCCGGGCGCGGCCGCGCCGGCGCTCATCGCGGCGGGCACGCGCGTCTTCCTGGTGAAGGTCGAGAACGAGGCGGGCGTGACGGCGCCGCTGCGCGTCAGCAGCCCGCAGAGCGGGAAGGTCTCCGTCAGCTCCTGGGCGGGCAACAACACGCCGGAGCCCGCGCGGACGATCACGCCGGCCGTCATCGCCGCACGCTGGGCGGACATCACGTTCCACGACAAGCCGCCGATGACGGAGCGGCTCTCCGGCCTGCCGCTCGAGTACCGCGTGCTGGAGGTGTACAGCCGCGACGCCGGCCGCCGCGCCGCCGAACTGACGTTCGACGTCGGCCAGGGCACGCAGGACATCGGCTTCCGCAGCGACATCGCCATCGTCTTCGACGCCGCGCCCGCACGCGTCGTCACGCTGCGCGTCGAGGACGAACGCGGCCGCCCCGCGATGGCGCGCCTCATCGTCCGCGACGCCGCCGGACGGCTCCATCCGGCGCCGTCGAAGCGCCTGGCGCCCGATCTGCCCTTCCAGCCGCAGATCTACCGCGCCGATGGCGAGTCGCTGCGTTTGCCCGACGGCGAGTTCACGTTCAAGTACACCGGCGGACCGGAGTACCTCGATCGCACGGTGACGGTGCAGGTGTCCGACAAGGGCCCGGACGAGGTCTGGCTGAAGCTGGAGCGCTGGATCGATCCGGCAGCCTCCGGCTGGTACTCCGGCGATCATCACGTCCACGCGGCCGGCTGCTCGCACTATCAGGATCCCACCGCCGGCATCGCACCGGCCGACGTGTTCCGCCAGATTCGCGGCGAGAGTCTGAACGTCGGCAGCGTGCTGACCTGGGGCCCCTGCTACTACCACCAGAAGCGCTACTTCAGCGGCCGCGATCACGAGCTCTCGAGCGAGGACACGCTGCTCCACTACGACCTCGAGATCTCCGGCTTCCCCTCGAGCCACGCGGGGCACATCGTCCTGCTCGGACTGCGCGAGCAGGAGTATCCCGGCACCTCACGGCTCGAGGACTGGCCGTCGTGGACGCTGCCGATTCTCCGGTGGGCGCGCCAGCAGGGCGCGGTCACGGGCTACGCGCACTCCGGATGGGGGCTCGAGATACAGGACCGCCGGATTCCGTCGCCGGAAGTGCCGGCCTTCGACGGCATCGGCGCGAACGAGTTCCTGGTCACCGTGACCCACCCGGACGCGGTGGACTTCATCTCCGCGGTCGACACGCCATGGCCGTGGGAGCTGAACATCTGGTATCACGTGCTCAACGCGGGCTTCCGGACCCGCATCAGCGGCGAGACCGACTTCCCCTGCATCTACGACGACCGCGTGGGGCTCGGGCGCACCTATGCGAAGCTCGAGACGCTCACCTACCGCAACTTCCTCGACGCGATCCGCTCGGGGCGCAGCTACGTGTCCGACGGACGCAGCCACCTGATGGATTTCGCGGTCGACGGCATCGAGGTGGGCACCGGAGACGGCACCGTCACGACGGAGACACCGTCCGTGACCGCAACCGTCCGCGTCAGCGCGCGGCTCGACGAGTCGCCCGACCCGGAGCTGGCCGCCCGCCCTGCCGACGAGCGCCCCTATTGGGATCTCGAACGGGCGCGCATGCCCGGCACCCGCGACGTCTCCGTCGAGTTCCTCGTCAACGGCCGCGTCGCCGCGACGCGGCGCGTGACCGCCGACGGCCGGCCGCACGAGCTCCGCGTGCCGCTGACGATCGACCGCAGCGCCTGGGTCGCGGCGCGCATCCTGCCCTCGTCGCACACGAACCCGATCTTCGTGCTGCTGAACGGCGAGCCGATCCGGCCCCTGCGATCGAGCGCGCGATGGTGTCTCGAGGGCGTCGATCGCTGCTGGCGGCAGAAGGCGCCGCAGATCCGCGACGCGGAGCGGCCTGCGGCCGAAGCGGCGTACGAGCATGCGCGGCGCGTGTACCGCCGCCTGATCGAAGAGGGAGTGGACGAGTGATCACGAGCTTCCGGGCACCGGGTGTGATTCCGGCGATGCTGCTGGCGGCCTGTCTGGCGGGATGCGCCCTGCCGGGCGACTGGACCGGCGGCGAAGGGCACGCCGGCGACGGCCCCGCCGGCGCAGGACGGGACGCACGCCTGCAGCCGCTGCGCGATCTCGACGGCGTGTTCCCGTTCGAGGTCTCCCCCACGCCGGACGCGTGGCACACGCGCGCCGACGCGGTGCGACGGCAGGTCCGTGTCGCCCTGGGCCTCTGGCCCTGGCCGACCCGCACGCCGCTGAACGCGTCCGTCCACGGCGCCGTCGACCGCGGCGAGTACATCGTCGAGCGCGTGTTCTTCGAGAGCGTGCCCGGGCACGTCGTGACGGGCAGTCTGTACCGGCCGAAGGGGCGAACGGGCCGGCTGCCCGCCGTCCTGTCGCCGCACGGACACTGGCCCGGCGGGCGCTTCCAGGACGTTGCGGCCAACGAGCGCCAGGCGGCGATCGCGAGCGGCGCCGAGCGCTTCGACGCCGCGGCCGGCCACGTCCTCCAGGCGCGCGCGGTGCAGCTCGCCCGGATGGGCACGATCGTGTTCCTCTACGACATGATCGGCTATGCCGACAGCGTCCAGATCCCGCGCGACGTCGCGCACGGCGGCCGGCGCGCCCCCGATCCGGCGCGCGACATGCGCGGCCTGTTCTACGGGCCGGACGCCGAGCTCCAGCTGCAGTCGGTCATGGGCCTGCAGATCTGGAACGGCATCCGCGCGCTCGATTTCCTCGCGGGGCTGCCCGACGTCGACCCGTCGCGCATCGCGGTCACGGGCGCCAGCGGGGGCGCGACGCAGACGATGATGCTCGGCGCGATCGACGAGCGTCCGGCCGTGGCGTTCCCCGCGGTGATGGTGTCGACGCGCATGCAGGGGGGCTGCACCTGCGAGAACGCCGACTATCTCCGCATCGGCACCGGCAACGTCGAGCTCGCGGCGCTGTTCGCGCCGAAGCCGCTCGGCATGACGGCCGCGGACGACTGGACGCGGCTGATGCCGTCGGAAGGCTACCCGGAGCTGCAGCGCCATTACGCGATGCTTGGCGCGCCGGATCGCGTCCGGCTGTTCCCCTACCTGCAGTTCGAGCACAACTACAACCATGTCAGCCGCACGGCGATGTACGGCTGGCTCAATCGGCACCTCGCGCTCGGGGTCGACGAGCCGGTGCTCGAGCGCGACTTCGTGCCGCTTTCGCGCGACGAGGCGACGGTATGGACGGGCGGGCGGGCCGCGCCGGGCACGCCGGGATCGCGCGCGACGGTGGGCGAGGCGCACGAGCGCGAGGTCACGGCCTGGTGGCGCGAGGACGTCACGCGACAGCTCGGATTGCTGCGCCCGACGGATGCCGCATCGCTGACGCGATGGCGCGAGACGATTGGCGGCGCCGTGCAGGTGCTGCTCGGACGCGATCTGCCGGAGGCCGGCGCCATCCGCCCGGCGCTCGAGCCGGTGCAGGACGCCATCCGGCGTGGCACGCTGCATCTCGACGCACGCGGCGAGCGCGTCGCGTTCGCGATCGTGTCGCCGCGGCACCAGTCGTCGCGCGCGGCGGTCTGGACCGGCAGCGGCGGCATCGCGCAGGCGCTGCCGGGCGGCCGTCCGATTCCGGCGATCCACCAGCTGGTCGACTCGGGATACGGCGTGATCGTCATCGACGTGCTGGGCCAGGACGCCGACGCGACGACCGGCAACCGGCTTGTCGCGAACCGGAACGCAGCCGCCTTCACGTTCGGCTACAACCGTCCGCTCGTCGCGCAGCGCGCGCACGACGTGCTGGCTGCGCTGCGATACGCGCGCACGCTCGCCGGCCCGTCCGGGCGCGTCACGCTCGTGGCCGCCGACGGGCAGGCGGCGCTCTGGGCTGGGCTGGCGCGGACCGCCGCCGGCGACGTCCTCGACGCGGCGGCGTTCGCCACCGAGGGCGCCCGCTTCGCCGATGCGCGTTCGATGGACGATGCCGCGTTCCTTCCGGGGAGCGTGCGGTACGGCGACCTGCCCGCGATGCTGGCGCTCGGCGCGCCCGGCCCGCTCTGGGTCGGCGGGGAGCCACCCGACGCGCTCGCGATCGTCCGCGACACCTACACCGCCGCCGGTGCCGCCGACGCGCTGACGGTTGCCCCCACGCGAGGCGATCTCGCCGCCGGGCTCCGCTGGCTGACGACGAACTGACGGCGCCCCGGGCGGGGCGCAACGAACAATACGGCAATGGAGTGATGGGATGAACCGACGCGACTTCATGAAGACCACCGTGCTCGCCGGCGCGGCCACCGCCGCGGCGCGCCGCGCCGCCGCCCGCCCGGTCGCGCCGACCGACCGCATCCGCGTCGGGTTCCTCGGTACCGGCGCCCGCGCGCAGGAGATCATGGGGAGCGTCGCCGCGTATCCCGGCGCCGAGATCGTCGCGGTGTGTGATGCCTACCAGGGGCGCGTCGAGCGTGCGCTGGCGCGAACCGGCGGCCGTGCCCAGGCGTTCCCCGAGTACCAGGCGATCCTCGCCCGCCCCGACGTCGACGCGGTCGTCATCGCCACGCCCGACCACTGGCACGCCCGCATGAGCGTCGACGCGCTGCGGGCGGGCAAGGACGTCTACCTCGAGAAGCCGATGAGCCACTCCATCGACGACGGCCTCGCCATCGCCGCCGCGGTGCGGGAGACCGGCCGGATTCTGCAGGTGGGCAGCCAGGGTGTGAGCTCGCCGTTGACGGAGAAGGCGCGCGAGATCGTCAAGGCGGGGCGGCTGGGGCAGATCACGATGTTCCGCGCGGCGTTCAACCGCAACGGCCGCAGCGGCGCGTGGCTCTACCCGATTCCGCCGGATGCGACCCCCCGCACGGTCGACTGGGACGCGTTCCTCGGCCCCGCGCCGAAGCGCCCGTTCGATCTCGAGCGGTTCTTCCGGTGGCGCTGCTACTGGGACTACTCGGGCGGCATCGCAACCGACCTGTTCGTACACCTCGTCTCCGAGCTGCACCACCTCACGGATGCCAGGGCACCGGCGTCCGTGGCCGCAACGGGCGCGACCTACCGGTTCACCGGGACGCACGAAGTGCCCGACACGGTGAACGCGCTGCTCATGTACCCGGAGGGCTTCACCGCCAACCTGCTCTGCACGTTCAACAACGCGGAGGGAGCGGACGGCGCGATGGAACTGCTCGGCACCGACGGCAGCCTGATCCTCCGCGGCAGCGAGCTCGAGTTCCGGCCCGAACGCGTGCGCGAGGACAACCGCTGGGTCGTACGGTCGTGGCCCGAAGCGCTCGAACGCGCGTACTACGACACGCCCGAAGTCCAGCAGGTCGAATCGCCGTGGCTCCGCGACGCAACGGTCGCCGGCGGATCCCAGTCGTGGGTGCTGGAGGGGCGCGACGACACGTACACGCACGTCGCCGCGTTCTTCGAGGCCGTGCGGACGCGGACACAGCCGGTGGAGGACGCGCGCTTCGGCCACCGCGCGGCCGCGTGCGCGCACATGATCAATCAATCGCTTCGCGAGCGGCGGATGGTGGAATGGGACCGGAGGTGGGAGCCGGCCTGAGTCTGGGCTCTGGGCTTTGGGCTTTGGGCCTTCGGCCTTCGCCTTGGGCTGGGGGTGAACAGAACAGTCGCGCCCCGCACAACCCGGAGGCTATCCGGTGCCACGCTGCGCGCGGTGTGCGGTCTGACCGCGCTGGCGTCTGGCGGGCCTGAAGGCCCGCC
>CAYUPN010000136.1:0-9006 GCA_964446605.1 uncultured Bifidobacteriaceae bacterium
CTGCGATCCGGATTCTGCCATGCGTCGAGGAACGTCGTGAAGTGAGCCGCGAACAAGAAATTCGCACACGGTCGAGCCGCCTCGCGTCGATTCTGTCGTATCGTATGTCCCTCGCATGGACCGGCGGAGTTTGGCTCCGCCGGTCCGGCACTCCCCGGCCGCCACGTGGAATATTGGCGGTGGAAGGATGGCACCTGCACTACCGGTGCTGATGCTCGCCGCGGCGTGTGGACTCACCGTCCACAGCGGTCGGTCCACGGCCGAACCGGCCGCACATCCCGTCGACGGCGTTCACCCCGCGCATGTTCCGCTCGCGAGGGCGGATATCCACTCCACACGGATCGACTGGCGGCAGGCGCAGGATGCACCCGCCCGGCGGCCGGATCCCAGGCGCGACTCCAGGCCCGTGGAGGCCCGCGGCTCGTGGACGCAGTTCCTCGGCTCCGTCATCGACGGCAACGCAGAAGAAGACGCGAAGTTCGGCGGCAAGCTGAACGCGTCCTTGGCGATCGACGGCAAGGCGCTGCGGCTCTGGCGCGGGTTCACGATCAACGTCGGCGGCGAGTTCGTGTTCGGCAGCAGCGTCAACCAGAGCGGCGCCGGTACGCTCCTTCCGCCGAACATCGCGATGATGTTCCCGGCCAGCGGCCGGGAGGACTACGACATCGCGCTGAACTTCACGCAGCGGTTCGGCGGGTCCTCGCTGACGTTCGGCAAGATCAACATGGTCGAGACCGTCGAGCGCACGCCGCTCATCAGCGGCGGTGGGCTCGAAGGGTTTCAGCACGGCGCGCTCGCGACCCCGCCGAGCGAGCTGACGCCGCCCTGGATCTTCGGCGCGCTCTGGTCGCGGCCGTCTCCGCGGGCCGCGCTCACCGTCGGCGCCTGGGATGTCACGAGCGCGCTCAATCGCACCGGGCTGAGCGCGCCGTTCAGCGACGGCATCGCCGGCATGACCGCCGTCACCGTGCCGGTCCGGCTCGGCGGCAGGCCCGGGTACCACGGCTTCACGGTCATGGCGACCAGCAAGCGGGGATTGAACCTCGAGGACATCGGCGACCTCCTGTTGCCACCGGAGAGTGAACAGATCCCCGGCTTGAGGCGCGGCGGCTGGTTCGTGAAGTACGGCGCACAGCAGTTCCTCTGGCAGGACCCCGCCAATCCGGCGCGGGGCTGGGGGCTGTTCGGTCACATCGGCGCGTGGGACGCGAACCCCACGCCGATGCAGTGGAGCGCGACCGTGGGTGTCGGCGGCTCGCCGCCGATCGCCGCGCGTCCGCGGGACCGCTTCGGCCTCGGCTACTTCCGCTCGTCGTTCAGCCGGACCCTGCGCGACGGCCTCGAGCCGATTCTCATCCTGGACGACGAGCAGGGGATGGAAGCCTTCTACACCGCCGAGGTGATCCGGCGACTCCGGGTTACCGGCCACGTGCAGCTGATCGACTCGGCGGTGCGCGGCGTCGATCGCGCCGTGCTGATCGGGTTGCGCACCCGGGTGATTCTCGACTGACCGTGATTCAACAGCAGGAGGGTCAGAAATGGCGCGAACTCTCCGACGACATGCTGGCGCTGCCGCCGCCCTGATTCTGATCGGCGTACTGGGACTTGCAGCTGCACAGGGGGGCTCGATGACCACGCGCTCAGCGGCTCAAAGTGCGGCCGGCGCCTCCGGCTCCGGCAGCGGGGGCTCACCCGACGAGCGGGCGCGCGCGACCGAAGCGCGGATGACCGACGATGAGCGCTTCTCGCTGCTCATCAGCATCCTCGGCAACGTGCCCGGGGGAGCGTTGCCGCCCGACCCTCGCGTCCGGGATGTCAAGAACCAGAGCGCGGGCTATACGCCCGGCATCCCGCGGCTCGGCATCCCGGCGCTGCAGAGCAGCGACGCCAGCATGGGCGTCACCAATCCCGGATACCGCCCCGATGACAAGGGCGCGACCGCGTTCCCGGCCTCGATTGTCGTCGGATCGAGCTTCAACCCGCGGCTCGCACGGGACGGTGGCGTGGCGATCGCGCGCGAGGCGCGGAGTCGCGGCTTCAACATCCAGCTGGCCGGCGGCATGAACCTCGCCCGCGACCTGCGCAACGGGCGGAACTTCGAGTACTACGGCGAAGATCCCTGGCACAGCGCCGTCCTGGCCGCCGAGCAGGTCAACGGCATCCAGAGCCAGCAGGTCATCTCGACCCTCAAGCACTACACGCTGAACGCCAACGAAACGAACCGGCACTGGCTCGACGCCATCATCGACCCTGCCGCGCATCGCGAGTCCGATTTGCTCGCCTTCCAGATCGCCATCGAACGTTCGCAGCCCGGCTCGATCATGAGCGGCTACAACAAGGTCAACGGCGAGTACGTCGGCGGCAGTCATCACCTGCTGAACGAGGTGCTCAAGGGCGCATGGGGTTACAAGGGCTACGTGATGTCCGACTGGGGCGCGACGCCCGAATGGGAGTTCGCGCTGCACGGACTGGACCAGGAGTCCGGCGCGCAGGCGGACAGGATGATGTGGAAGCTGGACGTCGAGCCGTTCGTCGGGCCGCTTCGCACGGCGTATGCGGACGGCAGGTTTCCGAAGGAGCGGCTGTCCGACATGGTGCGGCGGATCCTCCGCTCGGCGTACGCGGTGGGCATCGACGCGTGGGGACCGGCTCCCGAAGTTGAGATGGCGAAGCACGACGAGATCGCGCTCGAGATCGCCCGGCAGGGGATCGTGCTGCTGAAGAACGACGGTGCCCTCCCGCTCGCGACGGACAAGCCGCTGAAGATTGCGGTGATCGGCGGCTATGCGAATCAGGGGGTGATCAGCGGAACCGGCTCCGGCGCGGTGGCGCCGGTCGGCGGGTTCGCCGGACAGATGAAGATCGGCGGCGCCGGCGTCATGGGACGGCACCGCAATCTGTACCTGTTCGCGCCGTCTCCGGTCGAGGCGCTGCAGAACGCCCTGCCGAACGCGCAGATCGATTTCGACCCGGGCTATACGCCCGCGGAGGCGGCGTTGACGGCGAAGCGTTCGGACCTGGTGATCGCGTTCGGGATCCGCGTGGAGGGCGAAGGCTTCGACCTCCCCGACCTCTCGTTGCCGTGGGGGCAGGACGCCGTGATCGACGCGGTCGCCAGCGTGAACCCGAACACGATCGTCGTCCTCGAGACCGGCAACCCGGTCTCGATGCCGTGGCGCGAGAAGGTGAAGGCGATCGTCCAGGCGTGGTATCCGGGACAGGCGGGTGCCCGGGCCATCGCGGAGATCCTCACAGGCGCCGTCAATCCATCGGGCCGGCTGCCGATCACGTTCCCCGCCGACCTCGCGCAGACGCCGCGGCCGGAGCTGTCCGGGCTCGGCACGCCGTGGGGCACAGCGGTGACCATCCGCTACGACGAGGGCGCGGAGGTCGGCTACCGCTGGTACGCGCAGAAGCACCACGAGCCGCTCTACGCCTTCGGTCACGGCCTGGGCTACACGACGTTCGACTACACGGACTTCAGCGTGAGCGGCGGCGAGACCATCACCGCGGCCTTCACGGTGACCAACACGGGCACGGTGGCCGGCGCGGACGTCCCGCAGGTCTACCTCACGGAGGCGCCCGACGGACCACGCCTGCGGCTGCTCGGGTTCGAGCGCGTCGAGCTGAAGCCGGGCGAATCGAGGACCGTGACGCTGACGGCGGACCCGCGCCTGCTCGCCCGCTTCGACGGGCCGAACGGCCTGGGGCGATGGCGGATTGCGGAAGGGACGTATCGCGTCGGGCTCGGCAGGTCTGCGGGTGATGTCGTCCTGACGTCGGACGCGACGCTCAGTGGGCGTCTGTTCGGCAAGTAGGCGGCGTCAACGTCCAGCCCTCGCGCAGTCACGGCCGACGATCGTGCACGAGCGACGGCCAGTTCTGCACGAGGATCGCCCGTGACTCCTCGCCGTCCGCCAGCGGGACCGGGCGGGCGACGAGCAGACGGCCGTCGCGCGCGACGTCGAACCCGGCGGGCACGTCAGCGCCCGCGAAGCGCAACGTCGGGACACCCAGTCTCACCGGCGGCCCGGGATCGAGCGGCATCGTCATCATGCGCGGCTCGGGAGCTCCCGTAGCAGACCGGCCACCCGCGAAGTAGTACAGCGCGCGGCCGTCGCTCGCGAACTGGACGAACGTGCCGCCGTCGGTCGTGACCTGCCAGCGGGAGTTCCCGTCGGGAAAGCTCACGAGGTGGATGTTCGATTGCAGGGTCGCGTCCACTGCGACATACGCGAGCAGCGTGCCGTCCGGCGACACATCGAACCACCGGACGTTCCGCTGCTCCGATCCGGGAAGGCCGTTGCTCACCTTGCCGGGCGTCCCGTCCTCTCCCAGCGGTGCGTAACGGAGACGCCCCTCCCCGCGATCGAACTCGGTCCATATCAGGTAGCGTCCGTCCGGCGTGACCCGGCCGAAGCCCCCCTTCGCGAGGACGGAGGGCATGCCGGACCCGGTGACGTGCTGTGCCATCAGCTCCGTATCCTCGACCGTCACACGGACGTAGAGCAGCCGGTCGCCTGCCGGAAACCACGCCGGGTGCGTCACCGTCAACGGCGAGCCCGGCGCACCGCCCCGCGGGTCCCCGGCCGCCGCCAGCCGGGTATCCGCACCCGTGGTCAGATCACGGACGTAGAGCGTCGGCTGCGTGCGTTGCGCCACGTAGGCTGCCCGCGTGCCGTCGGCCGACAGCGCCACCCACGGCCAGAGATCGAAGATCGGAGCCCCCGACGCCTTCATGACGCTCCCGTCGGGCCCGACCCACTCGAGCGTCGAGCTCTGCAACGCTTCCGCCTGAATGACGACCGTCCCTTCGTTCGACACGCTGTACGCCGTCGCTCCGGGAGCGATGAGCGTGGCCCGCGCAAGATCGAGCGGCCCGCGCGAGAAGGGCAGGGCCCAGAGGCCCTGATTCGTCGCCGTGCGCCGGAAGAGCAGCATGCCGGATGCGTAGACGAAATCGAGGGCCGACGGCTCCTCGGAGAGCACCGTACGACGCGTCGCGCCGCCGGGTTCGACGAGCTCGAGGCGCGAGAGCGCCGCGTCGCGCCGGTGAACGTTCACGAGCAGGCCGCCGTCCGGCGCGACGCCGATCCTGTGGAAGTCGACCTCGGTGTCCGGATCGATGGGCAGCAGCAGCTCGGGTGTGCCCCCGGCACCGGCCACGGCGTAGAGGCTGTCCTGCCACGCGGAGAAGACGATCCGCCCATCGGGGTGCCACAGCAGGTCGTTCGCAACCCCCGCACCGGGGACCCGGCACACCGTCAGCACCGGTCCACCAGCCGCCGATACCGTTTGAATGGCGCCTCCAGCGAAGAAGGCGACGCTCTCGCTGTCGGAGGACCAGGCGAGCAGCTTCGCCGCCGGCAGCATCGCTGCGACGTCGCGCACAGCCGTGTCGTCGAGGGACCGGACGAAGAGCCGGCCCTCGGCGATATAGCCGAGCCGCGTGCCATCCGGTGAGATCGCGACGGAACTGGCCGAGGAGACCGCTCGTGGCAACTCGAGGCGCCTGAGCGGGATGGATGGAACAGGCTTCAGCGTCCATGCGAGCACGGCCGCCAGCGCGGCGAGCCCCAGTGCGAGGGACACGCCGAGCGCCACGGCGCGGCGTGTGATCGGAGCGGACGCGGCCCTCGCCGGTTGATCCGTGTCCCCGGCGCCGGGCTCCTTCAGCACGTGCAGCGCATCGCCGATGTCGCGCAGCCGCGCGCGCGGGTCCTTGGCGAGACACCGGCGCAGCAGCTCGATCACCCGGGGCGGGACGTCGGACGGCAGCGCACTCCAGTCGGGCTCCGTCGTCACGATGAGGCCGAGGCTCTCGACCGCCGAGTCGGCGGCAAACGGCGAACGCCCGGTGAGCAGCTCGAACAGGATCACGCCGAACGCCCAGATGTCCGCGCGCTTGTCGACCGGCTTGCCCTTCGCCTGTTCCGGCGCCATGTAGGCAGCCGTCCCCAGGATCGTGCCCAGCTGGGTCACGGACGCGGCGAAGGTCGGCGAGAGGGACGGATCCGGCGCCACCGGTTCCGTCGCGGACACGATCTTCGCAAGCCCGAAGTCGAGCACCTTGATCGTGTCGTCGGGCGTGATGCGGATGTTGGCCGGTTTCAGATCGCGATGGACGATCCCGCGTTCGTGCGCGGCGTCCAGCGCCGCCGCGATCTGCCTGGCGATCGGCTGCGCGTCCGCCCAGCGCAGCGGCCCCCGCGCGATGCGCGAGGCCAGGTCCTCACCCCCGACCAGCTCCATGACGATGGCGAAGGCGCCGTCCACATCTTCGGCCCCATGGATCTGGGCGATGTTCGGGTGATTCAGGGAGGCGAGCGCGCGCGCTTCCCGCTCGAAGCGCGCGCGGCGGTCCGGATCCGCCGCGACCGGCTGCGGCAGCACTTTGATGGCGACGTCGCGGTCGAGTCTGGAGTCGCGCGCGCGATAGACCTGACCCATGCCGCCCTCTCCGAGCTTCTCGAGGATGCGGTAGGACCCCAGCTGCCGGCCGGTCAGCATGGCGGGACATTCTACGCGACCCGGCGCCACCGCTCCCCGACGCGCGTGAAGCGGCCACACCGTGATGGACGGATGTGCCGGAGCGTCCCGCGGACCGCGATGAGGGCTTTCGTCTCCGGATTGCGCGAACCGGTGAAGGAGCGCCAGATGGAGAACCCGCCAGCCACGCCGGTCGAAACGCCCACCGACACCCGTGCCCGATCAACCGGACCAGTCAGCCGGCCGGAGGAACCCGTGCGACATCCGGGACGAAGAACCCGGCTGACGTCCATGCTGGTCGTCGTCGCGGCCCTGGCGCTGACGCAGGGAGCCGCCGCACGTCAGCCTGACCGGAACGACCGCCCCAACATCCTGTTCGTCATCCTCGACGACGTGGGCATCGACCAGCTCGGACGCTTCAACCCGGCGGAGCCCGACCCGCCGCTCACGCCGAACCTCGACGCGATTGCCGCGCAGGGTGTCTCGTTCTCCCGCTTCACGACCATGCCGGAGTGCTCGCCGACCCGCGCGGCGTTCTTCACCGGCCGGTATCCGCTGCGGACGGGCGTGAATGCCGCGATCTTCGAGGCCGACCTGCCGGCCGCGCAGGTCTCGCCGGACGAGATGACCCTGCCCAGGCTGCTGCACGGCGCGGGCTACGTCAGCGCGATGCTCGGGAAATACCACCTCGGCGGGCCCCACAACAACCCTGCGGGTTACGGCGCACCTGCCTCCCTCGGCTGGGACTACTTCAACGGGCTGCTCGAGGGGGTGCCCCCCTCGATCGACCGCTCGCTCGGCGGTCAGAGCGATGACGCGGGGCGTTATCCCTTCGGCTTTCCAACCGGACCGGCGAAGGGAGTCGGCTGGTTCCGGCTCTCCGACGGCCGCATCGTCGCCGACGACAACGCAGGCGCCGGGTACACCGGGCTGGAGGTCGTGGCGCGCGGTGGCATCCCCGCGCTGGATGCCGGCGGA
Source organism: uncultured Bifidobacteriaceae bacterium (assembly GCA_964446605.1). Classification (GTDB taxonomy): domain Bacteria; phylum Acidobacteriota; class Vicinamibacteria; order Vicinamibacterales; family JAENWD01; genus JAENWD01. The sequence goes on from CAYUPN010000136.1 coordinate 7,468, forward strand.
GGGTTCGCCGGCTCGATCGCCGAGGCGGAGGCCGGGGCGGCGGCACGAGGGACGCTCCCCGATTTCAGCCGGTTCAACGGCTACTACGTCTGGCCGCGCGTGATCAACGACGGACGCACGGTGTCGCGCTCCACGTCGCGCACCTACATGACGGTCGATCAGACGGATGTGAGCATCGACTGGATCCGGGCGCAGACCGCCCGGCCGGGGCGCCGGCACCGATGGATGGCGACGGTCAGCTACAACGCGATTCACACGCCCTATCAGCATCCGCCGCCGGACCTGGTGACGGGCGAGCTTCCGGATCAGGACGACCTGCTGGGGCGGCGGATGCTCAGCAAGCGGATGCTCGAAGCGATGGACCGGGAGATCGGCCGCCTGCTGGTCGAGACCGGTCTTGCGCGGTACGACGCGGCCGGCGCGCTCGTCTACGAGCCCGCCGCAACCGACACGATGATCGTCATCGCCGGCGACAACGGCACGCAGTTCGAGAGCGTGCGCTTCCCGTATCATCCGCTCCGCTCGAAAGGGACACCCTACCAGACGGGCATCCAGGCGCCGTTGATCGTCGCCGGTCCGCTCGTGCAGGGGACCGGGCGAACCGTGACCGAGCTCGTGAACGCGGTCGATCTGTTCCAGCTGTTCGGCGAGATCGCCGGCCTCGACGTGCGTGCCAGCGTGCCGGCCTCGCACGCGCTGGACAGCGCGCCCATGCTGCACTATCTCACCGGCGAGCCGGGGCCGGCGCGCGAGCACAGCTTCGCCGAGGTCGGATCCGGGATGAAGCCGGAGGGCAGTCCGGCGTCGCCGTGCGTGCTCCCGGTCTTCGGGGTGCGTGCATGCAACAGCACGCTGTTCACGACCGAGGCTCTCTGCACCGACAACAGCGGCACGTGGTACGGTCCCGGCGCTCCGATCCAGTACGCGTCGTGCTGCGACGTCGAGGCCGCCGGTCTGGCGGACGTCATCCCGCCAATGGCGACCTCCACCATCCAGAACACCCGTTACAAGCTCGTCCGGCTCGAGCCCGCCGCCTGCAAGGGCGTGCCGTCGCGTTTCGAGTTCTACGACCTGTTCCTGCATCCGCAGACGCTGCTCGACAACCCGCCGGACCTGCTGGAACTGCCCGCCATGACGCCGAACGACCGCGCAAACCTCGACGCGCTGCGCGCGGCGCTCGAGGCGACCCGTGCCTCCGAGCCCGCCTGCCCCGGGGACGGCAATCGCGACAAGGTGGTCGACGGCCGGGATCTCGCCGGCGTGAAGAAGTACGCGGGCGGGCCGAGCTGGTACGATTTCGACAACGACGGGCAGACAGACGGGACGGACCTGGCCATCGTGCGCGCCAACTTCGGACGACGCTGCCTGCCGCAGCGAGCGTCGCCGGGGGCGCGGTCGCGCTGATCTGAGAACGAAGAGAACGTGCCCCGGAGAGACGGGCGGCGCGATGAGACGCGACATAATGAGCAGGAGGAGGATCTGACGCCATCATGCGTATCAGCGAGCTGCTGTCCCGTGAGTTCGACGAAGAAGTGAAGA
>CAYUPN010000137.1:0-8838 GCA_964446605.1 uncultured Bifidobacteriaceae bacterium
CAGGGGCCAGGGGTCAGGGGCCAGGGGTCAGGGGCCAGGGGTCAGGGGCCAGGGGCCAGGGGGCCAGGGAGGACGTGCCGTGATCGATCTGGACGCCGTACGAGCCGCCCACGCGCGCATCCGCCCGCACATCGTCCGGACACCGCTCGTGCAGTCGGACTGGCTCTCGCGGAAGAGCGGCGCCGACGTGCGTCTGAAACTGGAGTCGCTCCAGGTGACGCATTCGTTCAAGGCGCGGGGCGCGCTCAACGCGCTGACGCGGATCGCCGAGGGGTCCGGCGGCCGCCCGCCTGCCATCGTCACGGCGTCGGCGGGGAATCATGGGCGGGCGATCGCCTGGGCCGCCGAGCGGCTCGGACTGCGCGCGGTCATCTTCACGCCAGCGGGCGCCCCGCGCGCCAAGCTGGACCCGATCGCGCGGCATGGCGCCGAGCTGCGGGCCGAAGCGCACGACTACGAGGAGGCGGAATCGCTTGCCCTCGAGCTCGCCCGTACGACCGGCGCGCGGTTCGTGTCTCCGTACAACGACGATGCGGTGATCGCCGGCGGCGGCACCGTCGCGTTGGAGGTGCTCGAGGACTGGCCGGACGTCGAGGTCATCGCGGTGCCGGTCGGAGGCGGCGGCCTCGTGTCGGGAATTGCGCTGGTGGCCGCTCGTTCCGCTCCCGCGGTGCAGGTGATCGCGGTGGAGGCCGAGGCCTCGCCGGCGTTCAGCGCGGCCCGCAAGGCGGGACGTCTGGTTCGCGTGGAGGTCCGTCCGACCATTGCCGACGGGCTCTCGGGCAACGCCGAGGAGGGCACCCGCACGTGGGAGTACGTGCGGGATCTCGTGCGGGAGGTCGTCACGGTCCCTGAAGAGGAGCTCCGTCAGGCGGTCCGGGATCTCGTCGACGAGGAGCACCTGATTGCCGAAGGCGCCGGTGCCGCGGGAATCGCAGCCGTGTCGTCCGGCCGCATCACGAACGCGCGCATCGCGGTCGTGCTCAGCGGCTCGAACATCGACACGGACCTGCTGGCGGAGCTGCTGCGCCCCTGAGCGGCCGCTACAGCGTCAGCCATCCGGCGACGCCGAGGCCCCCCGCAATCATCGCGGCAACCCACCACAACCATCGCGGCGCGCCGGATCCGCCGGCGGGCTCCGGCGGCGGGGCCTCCGCGTCGAGCAGCTCCTGCGCGGCCCGGAGCTCACCCGCCATCTGCGAGGCAGACCGGTAGCGCCGGTCGAGGGGCTTCGCGAGCGCCCGCCTGACGATGCCGGCGAGCGGCGGCGGGATGGTCTCGATGTCTTCGGGAGACGTCTGGACGACGGCGAGCAACGTCTCGTCGGCCGTGACACGCTCGAACGCCGATCGTCCCGTCAGCAGCTCGTACAGGATCGCGCCGAGCGAGAACAGGTCGCTCTGCGCCCCGCATCGCTCCCCCAGCGCCTCCTCGGGCGACAGGTAGCCCAGCACGTGCCGTGACGCGACCGGCAGCCTGCCGATGCGTCCGGCGGCGCTGGCCCGCAGCGCACCGCTCCCGGTGAACGTCGCCAGGCCGCCGTCGAGCAGCTTGACGTGTCCCTTCGGCGTCACGACCACGTTGCCGGGGCGCAGGTCGCCGTGCACCAGGCCGGCGGCGTGGAGCGCTTCGAGGCCGAGCGCGATCTCGAGTCCGATCCCGACCGCCCGCCGCGGATTCAGCGCGCCGCCCCCGAGCTGTGCGAGCGTCTGTCCCGGCGCGTACTCGTGGGCGACCAGCAGCTCGCCGTCGGTGCGCTCCCACTTGTAGAGCAGCGCGACGTTCGGATGCGAGACGGCCGCAGCGGCCTGGCACGCCTTCTCGAACGCGGCGGAGCGCGCAGGGTCCGACGCCAGCGCCGCGGGGATCCGGCGAACGGCCACCGTGCGCCCATGCACGACGTCCCGCGCGCGATGGATTTCACCGAGCCCGCCGGCGCCGATGCGCTCGAGCAGGTGATAGGCCCCGAGCACGGCGACAGGCTCGCCGGTCCCGGCCGGCACGCCGGCAGGCCGTCCTGTGGACGTCACTTGCGGGGCGGCTGGGATGGACGAATCTCGACGCGGCTGGGCAGGCTGCGCGCGGGGTGCGCGATCAGATCGACGATGACCTGCGCGACGTCCTCGGACGCGAGCTTCCAGTCGGTGCCCGGGGCGTCGCCGCCCGGGCTGAATGCCGTGCGCACCGATCCGGGCAGCACGCAGCTCACCCGGATCCCGTCGTGGCGGACCTCCTGCATCAGCGACTCGGTCAGCGCGTTCAGGCCGGCCTTCGATGCGCTGTACGCGCCACCGCCGGCCGAGAAGTGCCTCGACGCGAGGCTGCTGACGTTGATGATCCACCCGCCGCCCCGGCGCCGCAGATGCGGGATCGCCGCGCGGCAGCAGTAGAAGACCCCGGTGAGGTTGGTGCCGATGATCCGGTGCCACAGCTCGGTGCTCATCTCCGCGACGGGCACGAACTGGCCGACCCCGGCGTTGTTCACGAGGATGTCGAGGCCGCCGAAACGCTCGACGACCTGCGTCATCAACGTCTCGACTTCGCCGGCCTCGCGAACGTCGGCGCGCACACCGAGCACGCGATCGCGCGCGCCGGAGCCGCCCAGTTGCTGGACGGCCGCGTCGAGCCGGCCGGCATCCGTGCCGGTCACGGCCACGGATGCGCCGCGCTCCAACAGCGACGCTGCCGTCGCAAGGCCAATGCCGCGCGATCCGCCGGTGACGATCGCGACCCTGGATTCGAGTGAAGGCTTCATCGGGCTTTCGTGGGGAGACCGACGTATACAATACCGTAGCGATGCACACGGTCGCCATCCTGGGCGCAGGAGAGCTGGGCGGCGCGCTCGCCCGCACCCTCGCCGGCGGCGATGCGGTGTCGTGCGTGCGCCTGATCGACCCGGCGCGCACGGTCGCGGCCGGCAAGGCGCTCGACATCCGCCAGACGGGGCCGATCGAACGGTTCGACACGCGCGTCGAGGGCTCGGCCGACGAGCACGCCCTCGCCGGTGCCGATCTGGTGATCCTGGCCGATCGGCACGAAGCCGGGCCCTGGGCAGGCAGCGAGGCGGGGGACCTGCTCCGGCGCGTCACCGCGCTGGCGCCCCGCGCTCCGGTGCTGTTCGCCGGCGCCGATCACCGGGAGCTGATGGCGATCGCCCTTCACGAACGCCTGCTGCCGCCGCCCCGCCTCGTCGGCTCGGCGCCCGCGGCGGCGGCGACGGCCGTCCGCGCGCTGACCGCGCCGCTGCTCGACGCGTCCCCCTCCGACGTCGCCGTGCCGGTGCTCGGACTGCCGCCCTGGTGGGTGCTCGCGTGGACCCACGCCACGGCGGCCGGCGCCCCCGCCGACGGGCTGCCCGGGTTCGAGCAGGCGCGTGTCGAACGGATGCTGGCGGCGAGCTGGCCTCCCGGCCCGTACTCGCTCGCATCCGCCGCCGCGATGGTCGCGCGCGCGATGCTCACCTCGTCGCGGCGGCGCGCCTGCTGCTTCGCGGCCGTGCCGACCGTCGGCCCGAACCGCACCGTCGTCGCCGCACCGGTGCTGCTCGGCCCGTCCGGCGTCGCGCGCATCGCGATGCCCGACCTGGCGCCGCGCGAGCGGGTGGCGCTCGACACGGCGCTCTACTCCGGGCTCTGAGTCCGGACGCCGGGCTCGTTCTCGACGACCTCCGCGCCGAAAACCCGGCAGAACTGCGTCACCATCCCGTCGAGGGCCTCGCGCATCGGCACCGCGTGCCCCAGCTCGCGCGCGAGCGACGTCACCCCGCGGTCGGCAATCCCGCACGGCACGATCAGATCGAAGTGCGACAGGTCCGTGTTGACGTTGAACGCGAGGCCGTGACTGGTGATCCAGCGGGAGATGCGCACGCCGATCGCGCCGATCTTGCGCGCGCCGATCCAGGCGCCGCTGAAGCCCGCGACGCGCCCGGCGTCGAGCCCGTACGCGCGGCAGACCCCGATCATCACCGCTTCGAGGTCGCGGACGTACTGGTGCACATCGCACCGATCGGGGCGCAGGTCGAGGATGGGATACGCGACGATCTGGCCGGGTCCGTGATAGGTGACGTCGCCGCCGCGTCCGGTCTCGTGGACCGCGATGCCGCGTCGCGCCAGCTCGCCTTCAGGCGCGACGATGTGCGAGCGGCCCCCCGAGCGTTTCACGCCGACCGTGATCACGGCCGGATGCTCGAGCAGGAGCAGCGTGTCCGGGATCGCGCCCGCCCGGCGCTCGTCGACGAGCCGCCGCTGCAGCTCCAGGCCGTCCTCGTACCGGACGAGCCCCAGCCGCCGGACGTCGAGCGGCCGCACGGGCGCGGCGACGCGGCCCGCGGTCATCGTGCACCCTCCTGTCAGACCCAGCTGCCGTCGAAGTTCTCGAGCAGATCCTTCACGCGCGCGAGGAACTGGTCCGCGACGGCGCCGTCGATGAGCCGGTGGTCGAACCCCAGCGTCAGGTACGCCATCGGACGGATCCCAATCGCGTCGTCGATCACGACGGCGCGCTTCTCGATTGTACCCACGCAGAGAATCGCCACCTGCGGCTGGTTGATGATGGGCAGTCCGAACTGCGCGCCGAAGATGCCGGGGTTCGTGATCGTGAACGTGCCCTCCTGGACCTCCTCGGGCTTCAGCGCCTTCGCGCGCGCACGGACGGCCAGGTCCGCGATCGCGCGGCTGAGGCCGAGCAGGTTCTTCTCGTCGGCCGACTTCACCACCGGGACGACGAGCCCCCAGTCGAGCGCGACCGCCACGCCCAGGTTGATGTCCTTCTTGTAGACGATCCGGTCGCCGTCGATCGACGCGTTCAGGATCGGGAACGCCTTCAGCGCCTCGACCACGGCCCGCGCGATGAACGGCAGGAAGGTGAGCTTCGTCCCGTCGCGCTCGTAGTCGGCCTTCCGCGCCTCCCGCAGCTCCGAGACGCGCGAGAAGTTCACCTCGAAGACCGAGTGGACGTGCGCCGACGTCCGCCGGCTGAGCACCATGTGCTCGGCGATCCTGCGGCGCATGACGCTCATCGGCTCGACATGCACCCGCTCGCCGGGACGGAAGGCGGGCACGGCATCGGGCGGCGACGCCGGCGCATCCGCCGAACGGCCGTCCAGGTACCCGAGGATGTCCTGCTTCGTCACGCGTCCGCCGACGCCCGAGCCGGGAATCTGCGAGATGTCGACGCCGTGCTCCTTCGCGATCCGGCGCACGAGCGGTGACGAGCGGGCGCGCCGCTCGTCGTCTGTCGCCGGCTGGCGATCGGACCCGGCGGCCGGCTGCGCGGCAGCGGGGGCCGCAGCCTGCGCGGCGGGCGCCGCCGTCTCGACGGCGGCCGCGGGGCGGCCGTCGACGACCGCGTCCCCGATGGTCGCGACCACGCTGTTGACGGGGACGGTCTCGCCTTCCCGGACCCGGATCTCCGCGAGGATACCGGCGGCCGGCGACGGGATCTCGGCATCGACCTTGTCGGTGGAGATCTCGAAGAGCGGCTCGTCGCGGTCGACCCGATCGCCCACCTTCTTGATCCACCGCACGATCGTGCCCTCGGCGATCGACTCGCCCATCTGGGGCATCACAACCGGTGTGCTCATGTTCGGTTCGTCGGCTCCGTTCGCCGCGGGCCCGGCGCCGCCGGTCGGCGCCCGTACCCGGCCGGCCGTGCGGCGCGTGCTACATGTGAATCGGCGCGCCGTGCGTGGCGTGCGCCGCCTCGCCCACCGCCTCGGCCATGGTCGGGTGTGCGTGGATGGTCCGGATCAGCTCCTCGACGGTGCATTCCGTGCGCAGCGCCAGGACCGCCTCGGCGACGATCTCGGTCGCGCGCGGCCCGATGATGTGCACGCCGAGCACCTCGTCGTACTTCTTCTCCGCCACGATCTTCACGAACCCGTCGGTCTCGTTCGCCATGCGCGCGCGGCCGAGCACGCGGAACGGGAAGGACCCCGTCTGCACGTCGTAGCCCCGCTCGCGCGCGGCCGCTTCCGTCAGGCCCACGCTGCCGATCTCCGGGTCGCAGTACGTGCACGAGGGCACGTGCTCGTAGTTGATCGGGCGCACGTCGTGTCCGGCGATCCGCTCGGCCGCGAGAATGCCTTCGGCCGACGACACGTGGGCGAGCTGCGGATGGCGCGTGCCTTCGCCGAACGTGATCACGTCGCCGAGCGCGGAGACGTTCTCGACGTTCGTCCGGAACAGCTCGTCGACCGTGATGTAGCCGCGCACCATCTCGAGGCCGAGCTCCTCGGCGCCGAGGCCGTCGGTCACCGGACGGCGGCCGGTCGCGACGAGCAGGTAGTCGGCCTGGATCGTCTGCGTCTTCCCGCCCTGGAGCTCCGCCTGGATGGTCACGCCCGTGTCCGAGGCTTCGGCCTTCGTCACCTTCGCGCCGACGAGCGAGGTGATGCCCTGCTTGCGGAACGACCGGGCGAGCTCCGCCGACACCGCCTCGTCCTCGACCGGCACGAGGCGCGGCAGCAGCTCCAGGATCGTCACGGTGCTGCCGAACCGTCTGAAGATCGAGGCGAACTCGACGCCGACCGCGCCGCTGCCCAGGATCGCGATGGATCCCGGCACCTCCTTCATGTGGATCGCCTCGTCGCTCGTGATGATGCGGCGGTGATCGATCGTGATGCCGGGCACGCTGCGCGGCGCCGAGCCGGTGGCGACGATGACGTGCTTCGCGGTCAGCTCCCGGTCGCCGTCGCCGCCGGACACCTGGACGCGGTTGCCCTTGTCGAGGCGCGCGCTGCCCTTGATCCAGGCGATGCCGTGCTTCTTGAAGAGCCCTTCGATGCCCTTCGAGAGGCCCGCGACGATCTTGTCCTTGCGCGCGTGGACGGCCGGCAGGTCCAGCTGCGGGGTCGCGCCGCCGAGCCCGATGCCCCACTCCGCGGCGTCCTGCACGATCTTCAGCGCGTGCGCGTGCTCGAGCAGCGCCTTGGTCGGAATGCATCCCCAGAGCAGGCACGTGCCGCCGAGCGCCGGCTGGCGTTCGACGACGGCCGTCTTGAGTCCGAGCTGCGCGGCGCGGATGGCGGCCACATAGCCGCCCGTGCCGGCGCCGATCACCACGAGGTCGTATGACTGCGCCACCGTTGCGTGTCTCCCGGGGGATGGAATCGAGTGCTCACCGCTTGAGCGACGAGAGCGGGATGAAGGTCGTGGACGGTTCGCCGGGCGCCGGCTCCTGCGGGTCGGCCTCCCCGGGGTCGAGCCGCTGGACCTGGGCGCGCAGCCGGCTGTGCTCGTAGCGCAGGTCCCAGTAGGACTGCTGCAGCCGGTCCAGCCGGCGGCCGATGCGCCGGGCGCTCGCCAGCGCGACGAGCGCGGCCAGCAGGCCCAGACCTGCGAGGATGGCGAGCCAGATCATGTGCACGTCCGCGCGCGGCGACCGATCGGTACAGTATCGGCGCCCCCAGAGGGTGTCAAGAAGACCGGAGCCCCTGCGCGTAGAATAGCGGCGGCTCCGCGGCGGCCCGGCGCCCCGCGCGTCCCCGGTCCCCATGCGCTCCAGCACGGTCCTCATCGTCGACTCGGAAGACGCCTGGCGCGAGGCGCTCCACGAAGCGCTGCGCGCCGAGCACCGCGTCCTGCGCGCCGCCAGCGGCGAGGCGGCCCTGGGGCTGCTGATGCGCGAGGACATCGACGTGCTGCTGCTCGATGCCGAGCAGCCGGGCATCAGCGCGTTCGAGGTGCTGCGCATCGCGCGCGAGAACTTCGAGCTCACCGAGATCGTCGTCACCGGGCGCGAGGCGGACATCGATACGGCCATCGAGGCCGTCCGGCTCGGCGCGTTCCATTACGTGCCGAAGCCCGCAGGCACCGGCGCGCTCCGCGGCGTGGTGACCCGGGCGCTCGAGCGGCGGGCCCTGACGCGCCGGCTGCAGGTGGTGGCGGCCGATGCCGCCGAGACGAGCGAGCGCGAGTTCGTCGCCGGACCGAGCCCGGCCGTGCAGGAGGTGCTCCGCCTCGCCTCGCGCGTCGCGGGACTGGACACGACGGTGCTGGTCCTCGGCGAGAGCGGCACGGGCAAGGAGCTGCTCGCGCGGCTGCTGCATCGGCAGGGAGCCCGCCCCGACGGGCCCTTCGTGGCCGTGAACCTGGCCGCGATCCCGCAGGACCTCGTCGAGAGCGTGCTGTTCGGCCACGAGCGCGGCGCGTTCACGGGCGCCGTCCGGCAGCAGATCGGCAAATTCGAGCTCGCGGCCGGCGGCACGCTGTTCCTCGACGAGGTCGGCGACCTGCGCCTGGACCTGCAGGCGAAGCTCCTCCGGGCCATCCAGGAAGAGGAGATCGAGCGGATCGGCAGCCCGCGCCCGATCAGGACCGACTTCCGGCTGATCGCCGCGACCAACGTCGACCTCGATCGCGCCGTGCGCGAGGGGCGCTTCCGCGAGGACCTCTATTTCCGGCTCCGCGTCATCCCGATCCGGATGCCGCCCCTGCGCGAGCGCATCGAGGATCTGCCCGCGCTGTGCGCGCTGTTCGTCCGGCGCTACGGCCTGAAGTTCCGCAAGCAGGTCGAAGGCGTGTCCGAGCGGGCGCTGCGCGCGCTCGCGGCGTACGACTGGCCGGGCAACATCCGGGAGCTGGAGAACCTGATCGAGCGTCTGGTGGCGATCACGGACCGGACCTGGATCACGGAGGACGATCTGCCCGTGGAGCTGCAGGTCGCCGAGCTCGACGCCATACCCCGCCGCGGCAGCCTGTTCCAGGACGCGATGATGGTGTACGAGCGCAACCTGCTGATCCGCGCGCTCGATCGGAACGGCTGGAACGTCACCCGGACGGCGCGCTACCTGGGGCTGCCGCTGAGCACGATGAAGTTCAAGATCGACAAGCTGGGAGT
>CAYUPN010000138.1:0-1742 GCA_964446605.1 uncultured Bifidobacteriaceae bacterium
CCTTACAGACCGTACGCCTCGGCCGCCGCGCGCCGCTCGATCCACGCCCGCTCGTCCTCCGACAACGGCGCGATCGCGCGGCGCACGACGTCCACCCACTGCTTGTACTCGCCGGCCAGCCGCAGCACCGGCCAGTCGGAGCCGAACATCAGCCGCTTCGGGCCGAAGGCGTCGAGGACGACGTCGAGGTAGGGCGCGAGGTCGGCGTCCGTCCAGGCGTTCCAGTCGGCTTCCGTGATCATGCCGGAGGTCTTGCAGTAGACGTGCTCGCGGCGCGCGAGGTCGCGGATCCGTTCGCGCCAGGGCGACAGCGCGCGGTCGCGGATGCGCGGCTTGCCGGCGTGGTCGAGCACGAAGACCTGGTCCGGATGCCGGTCGACGAGCGCGATGGCCTGCGGCAGGTGGCGCTCGTAGATCAGGATGTCGTAGACCAGTCCGTGCCGCCGCAGCTGCGCGAGCCCGCGGTTGAAATCCTTCCGCAGCGCGAAGTCCTCGTCGGGCTCGTCCTGGAGCACGTGGCGCACGCCGCGGAGCCGCGGATTCGCGGCCAGCCGCTCGAGCGTCGCCGCGACGTCCGGCTCGACGAGCGGCACCCAGCCGACCACGCCCCTGATCGCCTCGTGGCGCGTGGCGAGATCGAGCAGCCACTCCGTCTCGCGCACCGTCTGGCTCGCCTGCACGGTCACGAGCCCCTCGATGCCGCTCTCCGCCATCAGCGGCTGCAGGTGCTCGACGAGGAAGTCGCGCTTCAGCACCTCCATACCCTCGCCGATCCAGGCGTACTCGCGCGGGTCGTAGCGCCAGAGATGATGGTGGGCGTCAATCATGGGCATATATGGTCGCATGTAGCTGGCAGCTGGCGGCTGGCGGCCCGCAGCCACCCTTCGCGTTCCGATACGGAGGCACGCAGCTGGCGGCTGGCAGGTGGCGGCCTGCTGCTGGTAGCATCTGCGCGTCGCCGCGGGGCGCTGCCTCGACCATTGCGCGCGCACGATCGCCATGACTGCCCTGACCTCCCTCGACGTCGAGCGCCTCACCGCCATCGACGTCCACGTGCACCTCGAGGCGCCTGACGCCGACAGCGAGACGTCGCGCCAGGCGGCGCAGTACTTCAAGCGCGCGGCGCCGCGGGATCCGGACGCACTCGCGGAGTACTACCGGTCGCGGCAGATGGCCTGCGTGCTGTTCACCGTCGACGAGTCGCTCACCGGCATGCCGCGCGCCTCGAACGACGCCGTGCTCGACTTCGCCGCGCAGCATCCCGACGTCGCGATTCCGTTCACCAGCCTGAACCCGCACCGCGGGCCCGAGGCGGTGCGCGAGGCGAAACGGCTCGTCGCCGCCGGCGCGCGCGGGCTGAAGCTGCACCCGCCGATTCAGGAGTTCGTGCCGAACGACCCGATGGCGTACCCGCTGTACGAGGTCTTCGCGGACGCGCGCCTGCCGGTCATCTTCCACACCGGGCACAGCGGAATCGGCACGGGCATGCGCGGCGGCGGCGGCATCCGCCTGAAGTACGGCAACCCGCTCCCGATCGACGACGTCGCGGTGGACTTTCCGGACATGCCGATCGTGCTGGCGCATCCGTCGTTCCCGTGGCAGGACGAGGCGATTTCCATCTGCCTGCACAAGCCGCAGGTCTTCATCGATCTGTCCGGGTGGTCACCGAAGTACTTCCCGCCGGTGCTGGTGCAGTACGCGAACACGCTGCTGCGCGAGAAGGTGCTGTTCGGATCGGACTA
>CAYUPN010000138.1:1842-4159 GCA_964446605.1 uncultured Bifidobacteriaceae bacterium
TTGGGCTGGTGCGGGGGTTTGACGGGCGCCCGGCCTCGCCCGCGCGGCGTTCGCACTCACGCTGCTCACGTGCCGGCCCAGGTCATTCCCAGAGATTGGAGGAGCTGATGCGCGCGTATTCGAGAAGACTGGTCAGCGTGCTCGTCGTGATGACCGCATTGGGTGCGGCGCAGGCGGCGGCGCAGGCGCAGCGGCAGCCCACCCCGAACGACACGCTGGTCTCGCCGGAGGTCCTGTCCGACCGGCGCGTGGCGTTCCGCATCTACGCGCCGAAGGCGTCGGAGGTCAGGCTGCGCGGCGACTGGATGGACGGCCCCGGCACGGTGGCGCTGACGAAGGACGCACAGGGCGTGTGGTCGGCGACGGTCGGACCGCTGCGTCCCGACTTCTACAGCTACACGCTGACCGTCGACGGCGTGCGGACGCTCGATCCGAAGAACCCGGCGATCAAGCAGGGCATCGCGAGCGTCGACAACATGGTCTGGGTGCCGGGGCCCGAGGCCGCCTTCCAGGATCTCCGCGCCGTGCCGCACGGCGAGATCCGGCAGGTCTGGTACTCCTCGTCGACGCTGGGGCAGGAGCGGCGGATGCACGTGTACACCCCGCCCAGCTACGACGCGAGCGGCGAGAAGTATCCCGTCTTCTACCTGCTGCACGGCGGCGGCGATGACGACTCGGGCTGGAGCACGATCGGACGCGCCGGCCTCATCCTCGACAACCTGATCGCCGGGGGCACGGCGAAGCCGATGATCGTCGTCATGCCGAACGGCAGCCTGCCGCGCCCGGCCGACGCGCCCCGCACCGGCCTGATGGATCCCGCCTTCCGCGAGCGCATGGAAGACCGCTTCACGCGCGAGCTGATGCGGGACGTGATCCCGACCGTCGAGCGGCGTTTCCGCGTCGTCGGAGAGCCGGCGTCGCGCGCGATCGCGGGCCTGTCGATGGGCGGCGGCCAGACGCTGCGCGCCATCACGGCGCACCCGGATCAGTTCCGGTACGCCGCCGTCTGGAGCATGGGCGTTCCCGAGCCCCGCACCGCGGAGTTCGAGCGGCGCGCCGCCGCGTTCCTGAAGAACGCGGACACCGTCAACCGCTCCTACGCGGTGCTCGACGTGACGATCGGCGACAGCGACTTCCTGCTCGACGCGGCGAAGAACCTGTCAGCCGTCCTGACGAAGCACGGCATCGAGCACGATTTGGAGATCGGCTCGGGCGGGCACACGTGGATCAACTGGAGACAGTATCTGCACAAGCTGCTGCCGCGGTTGTTCAGCGCGGAGACGGAGGGGCAGACGGGGAGCGGGAGGTAAGACGCGCGCATTGAAACGGGAAACGTGAAACAGGAAACATGAAGTGCGCGTGCGCGAGTCCACCAGTGACGCAAGCGCACGCGCCCTTCCCGTCTTGCGCTTCCCGTTTCCCGTTTCTTCCTACCTCACCCTGTTGAAGTACCGCAGCATCTCGTTGTCCGTCTCCAGCACGAGCATCGTGTCCTCGTCGGCAATCTTCTCGTAGCTCTCGAGCGACCGGATGAACGCGTAGAAGTCGGGATCGCGGTTGTACGCGCCCGCGTAGATGTCGGTGGCCTCCGCGTCCGCCTTGCCGCGCAGCTCCTCGGCCTGCCGGAACGCCTCGGACTGGATCCGCTGCAGCTCGCGCTCCCGCTCCCCCTGGATGCGGGCCGCTTCGCCCCGTCCTTCCGACCGGTACAGCTCGGCGATCCGCTGCCGCTCGGCGATCATGCGCGCGAACACGTCGCGCTGCACCTCCTCGACGTAGTTGATCCGCCGGATGCGGAGATCGAGCAGCTGGATGCCGAGGTCCTGCGTGCGGGTGGACGCGCGCTCGAGGATCTCGCGCGACACCTGATCCCGGCCCCGCTGGATCCTGTCGAGAATCGCGCGCTCCTCCTCCGCCTCCACGGGGACGTCGTCCGGATCGCGGTTCGTGTTGCGCACGAGCTCGATGAGGTCGTAGCGCGCGACGGCATTGCGCGTCTCGCCGTCGAGGATGTCGTCGAGCCGCGACTGCGCGCCGCGCTCGTCGCGCAGACGCTGGAAGAACCGCAGCGGATCGACGATGCGCCAGCGGGCGTAGGTGTCGACCCAGATGAAGCGCTTGTCCTTCGTCGGCACCTGGTTCGGGCTGCCCTCCCAGTCGAGGAAGCGCTTGTCGAAGTAGTTGGCCTGCTGGATGAACGGCACCTTGAAGTGCAGCCCCGGCTGCGTGACCGGGTCGCCGATCGGGTCGCCGAACTGCGTGATGATCACCTGCTCCGCCTCGCCGACCTGGTAGGTGGCGGACGACAGCGCCACGA
>CAYUPN010000138.1:4259-8704 GCA_964446605.1 uncultured Bifidobacteriaceae bacterium
TGGAGACTCCGGAACCGCGCGCTCTCGCCCTGCGCACGGTTCACCCGGTTGAGCGCGTAGCCCTCGGCCTCGAGCACGGTCCGCTCCGCCTCGCCCCGCGCGTTCGGGATGACCTTGTTGTACTCGGCCCGCGCCTCGTTGATCATCCGGTCCCGCTGCTGCTGCGCCTGGTTCACCTCGTCCCAGGACGGCTTCACGGGATCGGGCGGGTTGACGTCCTGCAGCACGACCTGCTCGATCGTCAGCCCCATCTCGTACTCCTGCACGAGCGCCTCCAGCAGCTCCTCGACGCGCACCTCGATCGCCTGGCGCCCGATGGTGAGCACCTCGGTGACGGTCCGATCGCCGACGACCTGGCGCATCACCGCCTCGTTCATCGCGCGGAAGGTCCCGGGGATGTTGCGGACGCGGAACAGGTACCGGTACGGGTCCGAGATCCGGTACTGCACGATCCACTCGACGACCGCGACGTTGAGGTCGCCGGTGAGCATCACGGCTTCCTGCGCGAAGGCCTGCGGCGCGTACTCGCTGCGCCGGCCCGCGCCGGTGCCGGTCGTGCGGAAGCCGAACTCCTCCTTCAGCTGCCGCTGCACCGGAATCAGGTGCACCTTCTCGACGAACGGCAGCTTGACCCGCAGGCCCGGTTCGCTCGTGCGGATGTACCGGCCGAAGCGGACGACGACGCCCACCTCCTCCGGCTGCACCTGATAGAACGTGTTGGCGAGCACGAGCAGCAGGAGCAGCGCGCCGGCCACCATCGCGATCGTCCGCCCCGAGCCCGCGCCGCGCCGGAACCAGCCCTGGACGTCGCGGATGAACCGGTCCGGACCGCCCCGCCCCCCCGGATGCCGCCGGAACCTGATCTCGCCGTCGTCGTCATCGAACCCGTTCATTGAACCTCCAGGAGGGGAAGCTGCCAGCCGCGCGGTGCGGCCTGTGGACAACGCGGGCGCGGAGTGCGGACCTGACGGTCCGCCCCACCGGTACGTGTGGAAGGTGGGGGCGCCGGCACGGACGGCCCCGGGGACCGTGGGTCAAACTTACACCACTCGGGCCGGAAGACGAACCCGGGAGGGGGAACCGGCACCTCGTGCGATACTCGCCCGCGATGCGCATGCTGCCGCTGCTGCTGCTGACGTGCCTGATGCTCACCACCTGCTCCCCTTCTCCGACCGGTGACGTGGACACGGCGGGTGGCGCGGTGACGATGGCGGTCGTGAACGCCAGGGTCTGGACGGGCGATGCGGACCGGCCGTGGGCCGAGGGTCTGGCGGTCAGCGGCGAGCGCCTCGTCGCCGTCGGCTCGAACGACGAGATACGCGCGCGCGCCGGGAACGTCGACCCGATCGACGCCGGCGGCCGTCTGGTCGTCCCCGGTTTCATCGACACGCACGTGCACTTCGTCGACGGCGGGTTCCGCCTGGCTTCGGTGCAGCTGCGGGACGCCGCCACGCGCGAGGCATTCGTCGAGCGCATCCGCGCGTTCGCGGCCACGGTGCCCGCCGGGACCTGGATCACCGGCGGCGACTGGGATCACAGCCTCTGGGGCGGCGAACTGCCGCGGCGCGACTGGATCGACGTCGCCACGCCGGCGCATCCGGTCTGGGTCCACCGGCTCGACGGACACATGGCCCTCGCCAACAGCGCCGCGCTGAAGGCGGCGGGCGTCACGCGCGCGACGGCCGACGTCGACGGCGGCGAGATCGTCCGCGGGCCGGATGGCGAGCCGACGGGGCTCCTCAAGGACAACGCGATGGGGCTCGTCGGACGCGTGGTCCCTCCGCCGTCGGACGAGATGCAGGACCGCGCGCTCCGGTCGGCGATGGCGTACGTCGCCGAGCGCGGCGTGACCTCGGTGCACAACATGGGATCGTGGGCCGACCTCGCGGTGTTCGCGCGCGCGAAGCGGGCCGGCCTGCTGACGACGCGCATCTACGCCCTCGTCCCGCTCGCCGACTGGGAGCGCCTCCGCGACGTCGTCGCGCGCAAGGAGCACGGCGGGGCGGACGGGCGCGGCGACGAGTGGCTGCGCATCGGCGGGCTGAAGGGCTTCGTCGACGGCTCGCTCGGGTCGCACACCGCCGCCTTCCACGAGCCGTTCGACGACGCGCCAGGGGATCGCGGGCTGCTGGTCAACGAGCCGGACGACCTCCATCGGTGGATCGCCGGCGCCGACTCGGTGGGGCTGCACGTCGCCGTGCATGCCATCGGCGACCGCGCGAACGGGCTGCTGCTCGACATCTACGAGCGGGTCGCGGCGGAGCATGGCCCGCGCGATCGCCGTTTCCGCATCGAGCACGCGCAGCACCTCACGCCATCCGACATCCCGCGATTCGCCCGGCTGGGCGTGATCCCGAGCATGCAGCCGTACCACGCGATCGACGACGGGCGGTGGGCGGAGACATACATCGGGCGGCGCATCGAGACGACGTATGCGTTCCGGTCGCTGCTCGACGCGGGCGCGCGGCTGGTGTTCGGCAGCGACTGGTTCGTCGCGCCGCCGACGCCGCTCGAGGGCATCTACGCCGCGGTGACGCGGCGCACGCTGGACGGGCGCAACCCGGATGGCTGGGTGCCTGCGCAGAAGATCTCCGTGGAAGATGCGCTGCGGGCGTACACCGTCGACGCGGCCTGGGCCTCGTTCGAGGAGTCGCAGAAAGGGGTGCTCGCGCCCGGACGGCTGGCCGACTTCGTCGTGCTGGAACGCAACCTGTTCGAGATCCCGGCGGAGGAGATTGGCGACGTGCAGGTGATGACGACCGTGGTCGGCGGCCGCGTCGTGTTCGAACGAACGGCCGGCCGGACGGCCGCCCCCGCGGCACCACCCCGGAGCTGACGGCCCGCCGTGGTGACGTATCTGCCTCTCGCGTTGCGCGTGCTGTTGGCGCTCGTGCTCTTCGTCCGCCTGGCCGGCGCCGGCCGCGACCTCCTGCCCCCGCCGCCGGTCCTCGCCGTCGTGCTCATCGCGTGGCTGGCGATCGAGGCCCTGCGCGCGAACGCGCACCGCTGGCGCGGCGGCTCCCGCATCGACCCGTTCGCGATAGCGCTGGTCGTCATCATCCTGGCCGCGGTGCTCGTGCGGATTCCGTCGATCGACGCCGACTTCGGCCGGCAGCCGCTCGACATCGACGGGCGCCGGCTCGGCGGGAGCATCCGCCACTTCTTCGTGCACGGCACGGTCGAATACAAGACGGTCGAGCACTATCCCGGCATCGTGTTCTGGGCGATGACCGGCGTGTCGCTGCTCTCCTATCTCTGGGGCCTGATGAGCGGCGCGTTCCTGAGCATCCGGGAGATGCCGGTCGAGCGCTTCATGCTCGCGGTGCGCATCACGAACGTGGGGTTCGCCGGCGCGACAGTGGCCCTGACGGGACTGCTCGGACGGCGCCTCGGCGGCGGGGGCGCCGGGATTGCCGCGGCAGCGCTGCTGGCGTTCGCGCCGCTGGCGGTCGACACCACCACCGAGACACGCAACGACGCCGGCCAGGTGCTGCTGCTGGTCGCGTGCGCCTGGTGCGCGCTCGTGGCCTGGGACACGAAGTCGAGAGGCTGGGCGGTCGCCGCGGGCGCGCTGGCCGGTCTGGCGACCGGCGTGAAGTACACCAGCGTCTTCGCGCTCGTGCCGGCCCTGGTGAGCGTCTGGCCCGCCGAATCCACCGCCGCGCGCCTGCGGAACGTCGCCGCCGTCATCGGCGCGTTCGCGGTGGCGCTCGCGATCACGAATCATCCCATCTGGTGGGACTTCCCGAACTTCGTCCGGCAGCTCTCCGATCAGGTGGCGATCACGGGACGCGGCCACCGCATGGCCACCGACAATCCGGCAGCGATGCACCGCGAGGTGCTCACCCGTTTCGGCCCGGGCTGGCCGCTGCTGCTGCTCGGCGCCGGGTGGGGGGCCTGGGGTCTTGCGTCCGGGCGCCCGCGGGCCTGGCTGTTCTGGTCGCTGCCGCTGCTCTACAGCTGGTTCACGACGCAGCGCCCGTCGCAGTTCCCGCGCTGGGTGTACCCGCTGCTCCCGTTCATGGCGGCCGCCGGCGCGTGTGGCCTCATGGCCATCGTCCATGCGGTGACGCGCTGGCGAGGATTGGCGCGCCTGTCACGTCCGCGCGTCGCGGCGACCGCCGCCGCGTCGATCGTCGTCGCCGCGGCGCTCGGTCCTCCACTCGCCGCGGGGGCGGTGACGATCAGCCGCCGCCTGACCCCGTCCACTGCCATGGTCCTCGAAGACTGGCTGCGCGCGACGGCCCCGGCGTCGCACGTCGTGCTGGTCGAGGACGACTGGCTCGATCTGCGGGACGCGCCCTTCCACGTGCTGCGCGTACGGGATCTGCGCTGGGCCCTGCATCCCGAGCGGCTCGCGTTACCCGCGGCCGACCTGATCGTCGTGCCCGAAACCCACTTCTCGCGCGCGGGCCTCGAGCGGCTCGCGCTGGTGAAGGAGGTCA
>CAYUPN010000139.1:0-6061 GCA_964446605.1 uncultured Bifidobacteriaceae bacterium
ACTCGTCATCATCGGCGGCACCGGGCTCATCGGCTCGAAGCTCGTGGCCAGGCTGCGTGAGCACGGCCACGAGGCGGTCGCGGCCTCGCCAGACACCGGTGTCAACACGCTCACGGGCGAAGGACTCGCCGCAGCCCTTCAGGGCGCGTCGGTCGTCGTCGACGTGTCGAACTCCCAGTCGTTCGAGGACGCGGCGGTCATGGAGTTCTTCACGACGTCCACGCGCAATCTGCTCGAGGCGGCAGCCGAGGCCGGTGTGACCCACTACGTGGCGCTCTCGGTGGTCGGGACCGAGCGGCTGTCCGCGAGCGGCTACTTCCGCGCGAAGGCGGCGCAGGAGCAGCTGATCAGGAAGTCGTCGATTCCCTACTCGATCGTGCACGCGACCCAGTTCTTCGAGTTCGTCAGGAAGATCGCTGCCGCCGCGACCGACGGGGACTCCGTTCGCCTTGCGCCGGTGCTCATCCAGCCGATGGCGGCCGATGACGTCGCAACGGCCGTCGGCAGAATTGCCGTAGGGGCCCCGGTGAACGGTGTCGTGGAGGTGGCGGGTCCCGAGGCGTTCCGTCTCGACGAGCTCGTCCGGGAGGGACTGAGCGCCCGCCAGGATCCGCGCGAAGTGGTCGCCGACCGGCGGGCACGGTACTTCGGCGCGATCCTCGATGAGCGCTCGCTCATGCCTGCCGACGGCGCGCGGCTGGGTGAGATGCGCTTCCAGGAGTGGCTGAGCCGCAGCGCGCCGGTGCCATCCGGTCGGTGATCGTGATGGGCAGCTACGGATCCGTGCCGGAATCGACCGCACCCCTCGAAGGCCCCGGCTCCGGGAGTGCGGTCTCCCGGCCGACGCTGGACACGGACATCCCCGCGCTCGCGTTGCGCGTGCGCGGGGAGTACGAAGAGATGCCCGGACTGCTGCTCACCGTCGCCCAGGCGGCGCGGTTGTTCGGTGTTACGCGCGAGCTGGCACACGCCGTGCTCGAAGAGCTGCGCCGAGCCCTGGTGCTGAGGTGCTCGGGTGGGGGAATGTACGCGCTCAGGCGCTGAGCATCCCGTCGCAGGACGCGGCGGGAACGAACCGAACGGAGAGTCATCGATGACTGGCGGCATGGCTGCTGAGACTCGGAGTGACGCACTCGCTCAGTGAGCGTCAGCAGGCCGGTGTGTGCGATCCGGTTCGGGCATGACCTCTGCGGTATCGGCCGGCGCTGTGGGCGCACCGTGAGCAGTGCCACAATGGGGAGAGGCAGCGGAAGAGGACTGCTTTGCAAGTCTGAAAGGAGGTCCACGTGCCGCTCTCGAAGAAGATACGCGTCGGCGTCAACGGGTACGGGGTGATTGGCAAGCGTGTCGCCGCGGCGGTCACGCAGCAGCCGGACATGGTCCTGTCCGGCGTCTCGGATGTCGGCACGGACTGGCGCGCGCAGATGGTGCTCCGGAACGGGTTCCGGCTCTTCGGCGCGACCGCGGAGCACGCCGAGCCGATGCGCCGCGCCGGCCTCGACCTGGCGGGTACGCTCGACGACCTGCTCGCCGATGTGGACGTCATCGTCGACTGCACGCCGAAGCGGGTGGCCGCCGGGAACGTCGATACCTACCGCGATCGCGGCATCAAGTTCATTCTCCAGGGGGGCGAGACGCACGCGGCAACGGGCCATTCGTTCGTCGCCGAGTGCAACTACGCCAGCGCGCTCGGCGCCCCGGCGACCCGCGTCGTCTCGTGCAACACGACGTCCGTCGTGCGGACGCTCACGGCGCTGAAGCGCGCCGGCCTGCTCACGCGCGCGCGGGGGACACTCCTGCGCCGGGCCACGGATCCCTGGGAAAGCCACGAAGGCGGCATCATGAATACGCTGGTGCCCGAGCCGGAGATTCCGAGCCACCAGGGACCGGATGCGCAGACGGTGGATCCGGAGCTCGACGTCGTCACGATGGCCGTCAAGGTCCCCCAGACGCTGGCCCATCTCCACTACTGGACCGTGCAGCTCACCCGGGCGGCGGCGAAGGAGGAGGTGCTCGACGCCTTCAGGGCCTCGTCGCGCATCGCGCTCATCCGGGACGACCAGGGGCTGGTCGCGCTGAACTCCGTCAAGGAGCTGATGATCGATCGCGGCCGGCCGTTCGCCAACCTCTACGAGGTGGCGGTGTGGGCCGACATGCTGCGCGTGCAGGGAGACGAGGCGTTCTACGCCTACATGGTGGACAACCAGGCCATCGTGATCCCCGAGACGATCGACGCCATCCGCGCGTTGACGCGAGCCGTCGAGGACGCGGACGAATCGATGGCGATGACGAACGCCGCGCTCGGCATCGGGGCCTCGCTGATCGACGCACCGGTGCGCGCCACGCGCACGGAGTCCCTGAGCACGTCGGGTCGGACGACGTAGGGCCGAACTTCAGTTCGGCCATCAGACCATCACGTTGGGCCGGACTGACGTTCGGCCCTACCACCCCTGGAAGAACCCTCCCTCGTACCAGTCCCACAACAGATAGACGACGACGCTCTTCTTCCGCGTGTCCGTGTCGGTGACCGGCACGCGCAGGCCGCCGGCGAGGCGCACGTGCTGCCGCGTGTTCAGCGTCACCTGCATGCCGGGCAGCAGATCCCAGTCCGTTTTCGCGCCGCTCGCCAGCGGGCGTGCCGCGAGGATCTCGAGCATCGGCGACCACAGGCGGCCGAAGTGGCCCTGCTGGAACGACCTGCCCACCGCCGCACGCCAGAACACCTCGTCGTCGTGGTCGCGTTCGAGCGGAAGGGCGAAGCCGCCCTGCATCTGGACGAAGCTGTCGTGCGGCAGCACCTGCCCGAACGTCACGAACGGCTCGAACACCGCATAGCCCTTGCCGAGCCCGCGGCTCCTGCTGCCCGTCGGCAGCACCAGCTCGCCGGTCACGCTGACGATGTTGCCGCGATCGAGGCTGTGGGCGAGGGTGCGCTTGTACTCGAGCGCGATGTCGCCGATGTTCGTGGAGCGGCCGTCTTCGCCGCGATCGACGGAGGTGATCGGCAGGATGACCTCGAACATGTTCAGCGCGCCGAACCGCCGTTCGTAGTGCACCCTCGTCGTGACCGAGCCGGACTGGCCGGACGTGCTGATGACCAGTTCGTCCTCGGGAAAGGCTTTCGCGGTGACGAGCGGCCGCGGCAGGTTCAGCTCGCCGCGCGGCCAGCGCCCGTCGGTGCAGAAGGTCCTGAGGTGGGAGACGGCGAGCTGGAGCTCCTCGTCGGTGAACGTGCCCTCCCACGGTGGCATCAGCGCGGAGAACCCGCGCGCGGGTCCGCCGAGGTGGGCGACCGCCAGGAAGGCCCGATCGGGCTCGCGCACCGCGAACGCGCAGTCGGAGAAGTCCGGGGTCGGCGCGATCTTCTCCAGCTCGAGGTTGACGCCCCCTCGGCCGTCCGGCCCGTGGCAGGCGATGCAGGCGGAGTCGTAGACCTCCTTTCCCGACCGGGGCCTTCCGGCGTCCTGAGCGGACGCCGGAAGGCAGACGGCCAGGAGCAGGGCGGGCAGGACGAACGCGCCGAAGCTGACGCCGCGCTGACGTGACATGCGGACCTCCCGTTTCGACGTCAGCAAGCGCGGTGCCTCGCGCTCGAGAGTGGAAAGGGCGGGCGTTTTCGCGCGGGCCCCGCCAGGCTGCCATGCCGACGTGGGGGTTAATCCCCGCCCATGCGGAAAGATCCGGGGGCTGCAGCCGCTCGTCACGGCCGGTTGACACGTCGACGGCGCTCCTCCAGACTGGGAGCCCAGCAGAAGGCGGTGGAGTCCGCCGTAACCGCCGTCTCCGACGGCCAATGACTCCTGCGGCTCGCCGTGGGAGTCCGTTCATGCCGCGGCGCCGCGAGGTGACGCGACATGGAACGATTCGTCTGGATCTGTCTGGCCGGCGCCGCCGGCACGGGCGCACGCTATCTCATCGCGGTCTGGGCCGCGCAGCGCTTCGGCCATGCCTTCCCGCACGGCACGCTGATCGCCAACCTCCTGGGCTGCTTCGCGATTGCGGCCATCATGCACACGGCCGTGGCGCTCTCCTGGCCGGTCACGCTGCGCTCGGCCATCACCATCGGGTTCCTCGGCGGCCTGACGACGTATTCCAGCTTCAATTACGAGACGACCCGCCTGCTCGAGGACGGCGCGTCCGTCGCCGCGGCCCTCAACGCCGT
The DNA here is from genome assembly GCA_964446605.1 of uncultured Bifidobacteriaceae bacterium. Classification (GTDB taxonomy): domain Bacteria; phylum Acidobacteriota; class Vicinamibacteria; order Vicinamibacterales; family JAENWD01; genus JAENWD01. The sequence goes on from CAYUPN010000139.1 coordinate 4,163, forward strand.
CGTCACGATCGCGGGGTCGTTCGCCGCCGGGTGGCTGGGCCTCGTGTGTGCGAGAGAGCTGCTCGGACGTTGAAGAAAGAAGGGACACGTGCCGATTTCCTGCGGGGCGCACTCCCGCGCCGCATGGGATCGCATCGTGTACCGGAATCTGTGCAGGACTGCCCGCGTCTGCCTCGCCGCCGCCGGTCTGCTGGCCATCGCCACAGGACAGGCGGATGCCCAGGAAGGCGTGTTCGTCTACGTGCCCAACGTGGGCGATGACAGTGTCTCGGTGTTCCGCACGAACGCCGACGGGTCGCTGACACCGGTCACCACCATCAACGACCTGAACGGCGCTGGCGGCAGCGACCCGCGCCAGGTGGCCGTCCGGCCCGATCAGGCGTTCGCCTATGTCACGCTCGGCGCCGACGACCATGTGGCGGTCATCGACACCGCGACGCAGAGCGTGGTGCAGACGGTTGCCACCGGTGACAACCCGGTCGGCGTCGCGATCAGCCCCGACGGCTCGCGCGTCTACGTGGCCAACAACGGCGGCAGCAACAGCGTGTCGGTCTTCAGCGCCGACCCGATCACCGGCGAGCTCACGGCGCAGGGCACGATCAGCATCGGCAGCGGCACGGGGCCACTCCACCTCGCGGTCAGCCCGGATGGCTCCCGGTTGTACGTCGCCAATCAGAGCCGCGCCACCGTCGCAGTCGTCGATACCCCGACCGACACGGTCGTGGACACGATCCTCGCCGCCGATCCGGTCTGGGTGGCGGTCAGTCCCGACGGCACGCGCGCGTATGTCGCCAACCCTGGCTTGGGCACCGTCTCGGTAATGGATACCGCGACCAACACCGTCATTGCTGCGCTGCCCGCTCCCGGGGCGAACAGTCTTGCGGTGAGCCCCGATGGCGCGTCCATCTACGTCACGCACCACGCCGGCAATCTGATTCGCCAGTTCGACGCCGCGACTCACACACAGGTTGCGACCTTCTCGTTCCCCGATGACGCCAACTCGCGCCCGCGTGGGCTGGCGTTCAGCCCCGACGGCTCCACGCTCTACGGCGCGGACGCCAACGTTTTCATCAGTCAGATCCGCGCGTTGGCGGTCGACGGCGCCACCGGCGCGCTGTCCGCGCTGGACGTGGAATCCGCAGGCTCCGCGCCGCAGATGGCGGCGCTCTGCGGGAACGGCAACGCGATGCTGGCCAGTGGCCGCACCTTCGTCGCCAACAGCGCCGGCGCGCTCGGGTGTACCGGCAGCCTCGCCACCTTCACGGGCGGCACGCTGCGCATCAATGGCGATGACCTGGCATTCTCCGGACCGATGTCGCTCGGACCTGCCGGCGGCACGGTGGATACCAACGGCCACGACGCGACGTTCTCCGGCGCCGTCGACGGCATCGGCAGCTTCACGAAAACAGGCGCCGGCACGCTGACGCTCTCCGGAGCGAATGCCTATTCGGGAGCGACCATTGTCAACGTGGGCACGCTGCAGGCCGGCGCCGCGGACGCCTTCCCGGCCGCCAGTGCCGTCACCATCGCCGCCGGCGCCACGGTCGACCTCAACGGCTTCGACCAGACCATTGGCTCGCTCGCCGGAGCCGGCACGGTGACGCTGGGCGGCGCCACGCTGTCGACGGGCGCCGACAACAGCAGCACGACCTTCGCCGGCACGATCGGCGGCAGCGGCTCGCTGGTCAAGGTCGGCAGCGGCACGTTGACGCTCTCGGGCGCCAACACGCATTCGGGCGCCACGACGGTCAGCGACGGCACACTTCGAGTCGGAGCCACGAACGCTCTCCCGACAACGAGCGCCGTCACCATCGCTGGTGACGCAACGCTCGACCTCGATGGCTTCGACCAGACGATTGGCTCGCTCGCCGGGTCGGGCAAGGTCACGCTCGGCGGCGG
>CAYUPN010000139.1:6161-8685 GCA_964446605.1 uncultured Bifidobacteriaceae bacterium
GCGGCGACCGCAAACCCGTTGTCGTTCACGGGCAGCCCGGCGGGTGACCTCGCGTCCGTGACGGTCCTCGAGCGGCTCGACGTCGCCGGCGACATCACGCTTGGCGCCGGCAGCGTCTACAGGACCACCGTCGATCAATCCGGTCGCTCGCCACTGCTCGCCGCCGGCGGTATGGTCACTCTCGACGGCGCGATCGTAGTGATCGACACGGCCGTCGGTTCGTCACAGCGATTGACCCAGGCGGCGATTCTGACGGCGGCCGGAGGCGTGCGCGGCACGGCCGCGGTCGGAACGGACAACCCATGGCTCGAGGCGCATCTCGTCAGCGACGGCCGCACGCTCGTCGGCGCGCTCCTCGATCTGGGTGTCCCGATGACGCCGGCGGCCACCACGACGAATGGCAGGAGCGTTGGCGTCGTGCTCGATCGGCTGGCCCGGAACGCGATGGCCGATCTGCGCACCGTCACACGAGAGCTCGCCGCCCTTGACGATGCGGCCCTCGCCGATGCGCTCGACGTCGTCTCCGGGGAGGTGCATGCCTCGATGCTGCAAGCGGCCGCCGCCGACAGCGAGCTCGCCGGCGACACGGTGCGCGCCCAGGTCGGCACGCGCCGGCTCGTCGTCAACGCAGAAGGCGGCGTCGTCGCGTCCGGGACGCCCGCGTGGGGCGGGGAGCGGCGGCGCTTCTGGGGCCGGCTGCTCGGGCAGCACGTGACCTTCGACGGAGGCGCCGGCCTGCATGGCGGAGACGTGGAGATGGGCGGCTTCGCGCTGGGCATGGACTGGGTGCTCGGCGAGCACTGGCTGGCCGGAGCCGGGGGCGGCTACGGCAGCGGCCGCCTGACGCTCGATGGCACGAACGCATCGGGCCGGACCACCGCACCGCGGGCGTTCGGGTACGTCGGCTACGCGCGCGGCGCATGGACCGCGCAGGCGGGGGCGAGCGCGGCGCGTCCGTCGTACGCCACGCAACGCGCGATCGCGTTCGAGGCGCGGCTCGACCCGATCTACGGCGCGCTGCCGATCTTCGGCGGTGTCCATCGCGACGCCACCGGCGAGATCGACGGCCTCGAGACGTCGGTCTGGGGCGAGTGGCGCGTGCAGCACGCGGTCGGCTCGTGGATGCTGCAGCCCGGCGTCGGCGTGCGCCACGCGCGCCATCGTCGCGACGCGTGGAGCGAGACCGGGGCTGGTGCGTTGTCGTTGTCGGCGCCGGCGCAGACCACGACCTCGAGGCAGGCAGAGGCCGGCGCCCGCTTCGTGCGGACGGTCGGCCGCATCCGCCCGGAGCTCGACGCGAGCTACCGGCGCGAGCTTGGACGCGGCGATACGGACACGGTGCTGCAGATGGGATCCGCCGCCGATGGCGTGTTCACCGTCACCGGCGTTCCGTTTGCGGCCCATCGCGTCATCGGCCGCGCCGGCGTGGCGGCGCGTGTCGGCATGCGGACGGACCTCTCGGTCTGGTATCGCTTCCATGCCGGATCGGGTCAGGTCCGGCACGCCCTCGACCTGGGCGTGGGGTTCTGATGTTGGCACGCCTGAGCGCCATATCGAGCTTCCGCACTACCAGGAATTGGCTTCGGACTTCAGGTGCGCCCGGATGCCTTTCCCGGCGAGCGGCTCCTGTCTGAACCTCGGAATGACGTGCAGGTGCGCGTGGAAGACTTCCTGGCCGCCGACGCGTCCGACGTTCCACCCGACGTTGTAGCCATCCGGTGAGAACTCCGCATCCATCCACGCCTTGACCTTGTGCAGCATCCGGAAGGTCGCGACGAGCTCGGGCTCGGTGAGATCGAAGACCGTCTCCCGATGGGCGATGGGGATGATGATCCCCGAGTGTTTCAGCGCACCCTGATAGCGGCGATCCTGCAGGAAGCGTACGAGCTCGTCTCCGAAGACGATCTTCGGATCCGGCTCCTCCAGCACGCAGTACGGGCACTCCATCCTGATTCGAATCCTCGTCGTGTGATTGTCCCGCCACGCCCGGCCGGGCAGGCTCAAGCGCGATCGTGTCTACACGTTCGCAAAGACCGGATGGTATCGAATCGTTCCCGAGAACCCCTGCAGCGCCCCGTCATGCAGCTCGCGCACCATGAAGGCGTCATCCGGCACGTCGTACTCGCAACGCAGCGAAAAACGCGACGCCGGCGCGAAGCCAAAACGCGGGTAGTACTCCGGGTGTCCGAGCACGACCACCGCCGCTGCGTCCATTCGCCGGCATCGCTCGAGTCCCTCGGCGACAAGGCGCGAGCCGATTCCCTGCCGCTGCCGCGCGGGCACGACGGCCATCGGCGCCAGCCCCATCAGCGTGGGCGTGCGCGCGCCGTCGAGCGTCACCGGCGAGAACATGATGTGCCCGAGGATGTCGGGCCCCTCCTCGGAAACGAGGGAAATGATCGGCGCGGCGTGCCGGCGCAGGGAGTCGACGAGATCCGCTTCCGTGCTCGTGTCGAACGCGGCGAGGTTCACCATGCGGATGGCTTCCGCATCGGCGGGGCGTTCTTCCCGAATGGTCATTGCA
>CAYUPN010000140.1:0-1356 GCA_964446605.1 uncultured Bifidobacteriaceae bacterium
CGGGAGCGCGGGCGGCGGCGAGCGTTGCTATTGCGAATCCCCCGGCACTGATGCGATAACTGGGCGCCGCTGCGCCGCATGGATCCGCTGAACCAGCCTGCGACGCCGGCCCGCCTCCGGGCGGCGCTGGCGGTCCTCGATGTCCCCGAGGCCGAGGCGCGCGCGGCATTCGCGGCGGCGGCGGCATCGCCCGCGCCTGCGGAGTGGGCACGATTCGGGTCGGCCGCCCTGCTCTTCCTCGGCGCGGCGCTCGTCCTCGCCGGCACGGTCACCTTCTTCGCTTTCAACTGGGACGTCATCGGCCGGTTCGGCCGCTTTGCCGCGCTGCAGGCGGCCATCGTCCTCTGCGCGCTGGCCGGCTGGCGCTGGCTCGGCACGTGGACCGGGCGGGTTGCGCTGTTCGCGGCCGGCGTGCTGGTGGGTCCGCTGCTCGGCGTCTACGGTCAGACCTATCAGACCGGCGCCGATCTGTGGGGGCTGTTCGCCGCGTGGGGGGCGCTCATCCTGCCCTGGGCGATTGCCGCCCGCTTCGGCGCGCTGTGGGTGCTCGTGATCGCGCTCGCCGACGTCGCGGTCGTGCTCTTTGCCTACCAGACGGCCGAGCTCTCCGGTGACCGCGGACTGCTGCCGTTCCTGGTCATCGCCGTCGTGCACGTCGCCGCGGTGGCGGCGTGGGAGGCGCAGCGCTTCCGGTCCAGGCCGTGGCTCAACGAGATCTGGGCCGCGCGGCTGCTGCTGGCGTCGGGCCTGGTCGCCGCCGCAGTCCCGGCCGTGGTGCTCGTGCTCGGCTTCAGCGAGCAGGGACCGTTCGCCGCGACAGGACTCGCCGTGTTCCTCCTGCTGACGGCCGCGGTCATGACCTGGTACCGCACCGTGCGCCGCGACCTCTTCATGCTCACGGCGGCGGCCGGCACGCTGCTCGTCTTCGTCACCTTCGCCCTGGTCCGCGTGCTCTTCAAGGATCTCGATCTCGAAATGGGCGGCTTCTTCCTGATGGCGATCGTCGTGGTCGTCGAGGCGGTCCTCGCGGTCATGTGGCTGCGATCGACCGCGAGGGCGTGGCAGTCATGACCGGCGGGCCGACCCTGCACGACGTGCTGCATGCCGCGGGACGTCCCATGGCCCCGGAGGACGAAGCGCGGCTCCGCACCGCGCTCTCGGGGGCCGGAGGGACGATGCCGTGGTACGTCCGGGTGCTGATCGGCGGCGGCACGTGGCTCGGCACGCTGTTCCTGCTCGGGTTCTTCTTCCTGGCGCTCGGTGACGCGTTCAGCGATACCTCCATGGCGGCGATCGGCGTCGGCCTGCCGATGGTCGCGGCGGCTCTCGGGCTGCAGCGGATCCGGGGCGACTTCA
>CAYUPN010000140.1:1456-6021 GCA_964446605.1 uncultured Bifidobacteriaceae bacterium
CTCTGGCGGCTGCTCCCTGCCGCGTGGCGCGGCCGGCATCGCGAACTGCTGGACGCCGTGGCACCCGCGATCGTCGTCGGGCTACTGGTGCTGCTGGCGATGTCGTCGTTCGAGGGACTCGGGGCACCGCGCGTGACGCACTGGTTCACGTTCGGTCCGGTGACGGCAGCCGGCGCCGCCGCGGCGCTGCTCGCCGTGGGCGCGGCGATCGTCCGCGAGCATCGCATGGAGCTGACGGCGCCGGTTCCGCTCGCGGCGGCAACCGCGGTCCCGGCCATCGCCATCGTCGCGTGGCAGACGCCGGCGATCCCGGTCGCGCTGCTCGTCGCGGTGCTCGCCTTCGATCGCCGCAACCAGGTCGTTCTCGGGCTGGGGGGCGCGTTCTTCGTCGTCTTCGGCGCGCTCTTCTATTACGACCTCCAGCTGACGCTGCTGGAGAAGTCGGGGGCGCTCGCCGGCAGCGGCCTCGTCTGCCTCGCGGCATGGGCCGCCCTGCGCGCGCATCTCCGGAGGCCGGCATGACACCCCGCGGGCTCGTGCTCGTCGGCCTGCTGCTCGTGCTCGGCGCGGTGAACCTGCAGATCGCCGAGAAGGAGCGCCTGCTCGCGCGCGGCGAGACGATGCGGCTCCGCCTCTCGTGGGACGACGACCGGTCGATGATGCAGGGGGACTATCTGCGCCTGGACTACGCGCTCAGCGACGTCCCGCTCCCTCCGGACACGCCGCGCGACGGACGACTGGTGGTGCGGCTCGACGCGCATCAGGTCGCGCAGTTCGTGCGCCTCGACGACGGCACGCCGCTCGCACAGGGGGAGCATCTGCTCCGCTATCGCATCCGCCGCGGGCAACTGCGCCTCGGGACCGACGCGTACTTCATCCAGGAAGGCCGGAAGGACCAGTACGCGGCCGCACGATACGGAGAGTTCCGGGTGGATGAGGACGGGACGAGCGTGCTGACGGGTCTGCGCGACGGGGCGCTGCGACCACTCGACTAGTCTCCTTCCGCCACCTCTGGACCCGGTCTCTCGTCGCTTCGTCCCTCATCAGTCACTGTTCATCCCCGCAAATCTGCGATAGCATCGCGGCCGAGCAGCTCGTCCGCTTCGACCCCCAGCACGGCGGCGGCCTTCCGGATTTGCGCGACCGGACCGTCCTCCGCCCGGAGGCATCCGCATGACGCGAATCCTCGGGCTCCTGGCTGTCCTCGTGTGCCTCGCCGCACCGGGGCACGCCCAGGCGCCCGCGCCCGAGCCCTCCGCCACCGGCCGTCACCCCGAAGTCGGACGCCCCTTCATCCGCCACTACCGCCCCTTCGACGTCAACGCCGCGTACCAGAACTGGACCCTCCTCCAGGACAGGCGCGGGCTCCTGTACGTCGGCACGGCCGCGGGCATCGCCGAATTCGACGGCACGACCTGGCGGGAGATCCGGCTCCCCGTCGCAGGAGTGGTTCGCTCGCTGGAAATGGATGATGCGGGCCGGATCTATGTCGGATCGGTGGGCGAGCTCGGGTATCTCGCGCCGGATGCGCACGGCGCGATGCAGTTCGTCTCCCTGCTCGAGCACGTCCCGGAGGATGCACGGCGGTTCGCCGACGTCTGGCGCATCTTCGTCACGTCCGAGGACGTGGTGTTTCAGACCGAGCGCGTCATCTTCCGGTGGGACGGCGAGCGGATGACCGTCATCCGGCCGCAGTCCCGGTTCAATCGGGCGCAGATGGTGGGCGGGCACATCTACGTGCCGACGCCGGAAGGGGGACTCAACCGGCTCGACGGGACGGACCTGCACCCGCTCCCGGGCACGGCGGCGCTCGGCACGGAGACCTACCCGGTCATCCTGCGCTATGACGACACGCGCCTGCTCGTCGGCACGCGCACGACGGGTCTGTTCCTGTACGACGGCACGGCGCTGACCCCCTTCCGGACGGAGATGGACGACGTATTCCGCAGCTCGTTCCTCTACCGCGGCACGGCGCTGCCCGACGGGAACTTCCTCCTCCTCACGACCCGATCCGGGGCCGCGGTCATCGACCGGCAGGGGCGCACCATCATCCATCTCACCCGCGACATCGGGTTGCCCTCCGACGTCGTCTATTACGCCCTTCAGGACCGGGAGGGAGCGCTCTGGCTCGCGCACGAGAACGGCCTCTCCCGCGTGGACATGCCGGAGGCGGTCTCGTTCCTCAATTCCCAGGACGGCCTGGGCAGCCTTCCGAGCGACCTGCGACGATTCGACGGGCGGCTGTACGCCGCCACCGGAACCGGACTCCTGTACCTCGCGCACACGCCGGGGGGCCCGCGATTCGAGCGGATCCCGCCCGTCGTCGGCCAGTGCTGGTGGATGAGCGAGTTCAGGGCGCCGGACGAGCCGGACTCCCGGTTTCTGGTCGCGTGTACCGAAGGCCTCTTCGCGATCGAGGGCACGAGCGCCCGGCCCGTCTTCGCTCCGGACGCCCCCACGTTCCGCCCGACGTTCCTGCTGCAGTCGAAAACCGACCCCACGCGGCTCTGGGTGAGTCTCTACGACGGCCTCATGTCGTTCCGGTGGACCGCCGGCCGCTGGGTGCAGGAGCCGCGCATCGATGGCATCCACGACGAGGTCCGCAGCCTGTTCGAGAATCCGGACGGCTCGGTCTGGGCTGGCACGTCGAGCACGGGGCTGATCCATGTGACCTTCGACCAGCGGCCCCGTCAGGGATCGGCCCGCCCGGCCGCGAGCGTCGAGCGCTTCGGCGCTGCGCACGGCCTGCGCGGCGGCGTGTACGTGCAGGACGGGCTCGGCACGCCCTTCTTCGTGGTGAGCAGCGCGGACGGACTGCAGGAGTACCTCACGTACGACGAGTCGTCGGGCACGTTCGTCAGGGAGCATGCCTTCGACGTGGCGGGCGCCAGCCGCCAGTCGTGGGGCATCCTGCAATCGGGTCCGGGAGGCCGGCTCTACATCAACAACGGGCTGGGAACGGTGGTCTTCACCAGGACCGCCGATGGCGCCTGGGAGTCGGACTTCCAGCTCTTCGCGCGCTTCGGCCGCGTGCCGATTGTCGGGTTGTACGCGGAGCCCGACGGCGTGCTGTGGTTCATCACGCGCAACGACGAGCTCGTCCGGTTCGACACCAGCCGCGCCGGCACCTCGTCGGCGCCACCGCTCACGACGTACCTCCGCCGCGTCGGCACCGCGCGTGGCGAGGTGTTCTTCGCCGGCGCGTCGGACGCGCCGCCCGCGGGCGAGATGGCCGCCGGCGTGCGCGCGCTGCGGTTCCAGTTCGCGGCGCCGACCTACGCCCAGGAGAACGCGACGGAATACCAGTCGCGGCTCGATGGGCTCGACACGGACTGGTCCGAGTGGACGACCGATCCGCGGCGCGACTACACGAATCTCGGCCACGGCGAATACGTCTTCCGCGTCCGCGCCCGCGACGTGCACGGCCAGACGAGCCCCGAGGCCGCGTACGCGTTCACGATCCTCCCGCCCTGGTATCACACGTGGTGGGCCTACGCCGGTTACCTGCTGCTCGCGATCGGGCTCGTGGCGGCCGCGGCGCGGCTGCAGCGGCACCGCGTCGTGGCACGGGAGCGCCAGCGCGCGGAAGTGAGCGCCGCGCAACTGCGGGCGGAGTCCGCCGAGGCGCTGGCCCGCTCCGAGCGCGAGGGCAAGAAGACCGTCGAGCTGCTCAGCGAGATCGGCCGTGAAATCACGGCGTCACTCGACGTCGAGACGATCTTCGGCACGCTGTACGAACGCGTCAATCAGCTCGTGCCCGCCGACGTCTTCGGCGTGGGGCTGTACCATCAGGACCGCGAGGAGATCGAGTACCGGCTCGCGATCGAGCGCGGCAAGCGCTATGCGCCGTACACGCGGGACGCCCGGGATCGCGACCAGCTCCCGGTCTGGTGCATCGAGCACCGCGAGCCGGTCTTCATCAACGACCTGCGCGCCGAGCACGGGAAGTACGTCACCCGCTACCAGGAAGCGAGCCGCCCGCTCGAAGACGGGACGCTCTCACAGACGCCGCAGTCGATCATCTACCTGCCGCTGCTCGCGAAGGACCGGGTGCTCGGCGTCATCACGATCCAGACCTTCCGCACGAACGCCTACACGGAGCACCACCTCAACGTCCTGCGCAGCCTGGCCTCGTACACGGCGGTCGCGCTCGACAACGCCGCCGCGTATCGCCAGCTGAACGAACAGGAACACGAGATCCGGCGGCTGTTCGAGGAGGCGGAACGCGCGCGTGAAGCCGCCGTCGAGGCCGACGCGGCCAAGAGCGCGTTCCTCTCCACGGTCAGCCACGAACTGCGTACGCCGCTCACCTCGGTGCTCGGCTTCGCGAAGATCATCAAGAAGCGGCTCGAGGACCGCCTCTTCCCCCAGATCACCACGGACGACCCGCGCATCCGCCAGACGGTCCGCCAGGTCGAGGAGAACCTCGCGGTCGTCGTGAGCGAAGGGGAACGGCTCACGAAGCTCATCGACGACGTGCTGGATCTCGCGAAGATCGAGTCCGGCAAGCTCGAGTGGCACATGGGCCCGGTGGAGATCGGCGACGTCATCGACCACGCCACCGC
>CAYUPN010000140.1:6121-8673 GCA_964446605.1 uncultured Bifidobacteriaceae bacterium
TCGAGTGGCACATGGGCCCGGTGGAGATCGGCGACGTCATCGACCACGCCACCGCGGCCACGGCGTCGCTGTTCGAGCAGAAGGCGCTCCGTCTGGAGAAGGCGATCGCGGAGACCCTGCCCGTCGTCCACGGCGATCGCGACCGCCTCATCCAGGTCGTGATCAACCTGATCTCCAACGCCGTCAAGTTCACCGACGCCGGCACGATCACCTGCCGCGCCGCACAGCGGGGCGGCGACGTCGTGATCAGCGTCATCGACACCGGACTGGGCATCGCGCCGGCGGACCAGCCGAAGGTCTTCGAGCGGTTCAAGCAGGTTGGCGACACGCTGACCGACAAGCCGAAGGGCACCGGGCTCGGGCTGTCGATCTGCCGGGAGATCGTCGAACACCACGGCGGCCACATCTGGGTCGAGAGCGAGCCGGGCCGCGGCAGCACGTTCTCCTTCACCCTGCCCGCCCCCGGGGCGACCGCCGTGCCGGAGCTCGAACGGCCGATCGAGCTGGCCGCGCTGCTCCGCCAGCTGCGCGATCACGTCGCGGTCACGACGCCGTCCCGCGACGGCCAGCACCCGCGCATTCTCGTCGTCGACGACGACCCGAGCATCCGCGAGCTGCTGCGGCAGGAGCTGACCGAAGCCGGGTATCTCGTCGACCTGGTGGCGAACGGCCGCGAAGCGGTGGCGGCGGTCCGGCGCGATCGGCCCGACCTGATCGTGCTCGACGTGATGATGCCGGAGATGAACGGCTTCGACGTCGCCGCCGTGCTCAAGAACGATCCGGCGACGATGGAGATCCCGATCATCATCCTGTCGATCGTGCAGGACCGGGATCGCGGGTACCGGCTGGGCGTCGACCGCTACCTGACGAAGCCGATCGACACCGACCTGCTCTTCCGCGAGGTCGGCACGCTGCTGGAGCAGCGCAAGTCGCACAAGCGCGTGCTCGTGGTCGACGACGACGCGTCGACCGTCCGCACGCTGACCGACGTGCTGGCTGCGCGCGGGTTCAGCGTCGCCGAGGCCGGCACCAGCGACCTGGTCGCCCGCGCGGCGGCCGTGAAGCCCGACATCATCCTGCTCAACTCGCTGACGCCGGCGCGCACCGACGCGGTGCGCCTGCTGCGCTTCGAGAAGGGCCTGGAGAACGTGCTCTTCTTCGTCTACCAGTAAGGAGCCGACGTGACACGCACGATTCTGATCGCCGACGACGAGTCGCATCTCCGCAGCCTCATCTGCCAGACGCTCGAGGAGCTCGAAGACGAGGGCGTCGAGCTGCTGACGGCGGCCAACGGCGAGGAGGCCATCGCGGCGATCGAGACGAGCCGGCCGAATCTCGTCTTCCTCGACGTCATGATGCCGAAAATGAGCGGCTTCGACGTCTGCAGCCGCGCGAAGCATGCGCTCGGGCTGTCGGACGTGTACATCGTCCTGCTGACGGCCAAGGGACAGGAGTTCGATCGACAGCGCGGGCAGGAAGTCGGCGCGGACCTCTACATGACGAAGCCGTTCGATCCGGATGCGCTGCTCGAGAAGGCGCGCGAGGTCCTGGGTCTGTGAGAGCCGTTGCCACCCCGAGCCCGCTCGCGCGACTCCTGCGCCGGCAGCCCGAGACGCAGGCGCTGGTACGGGCCGTCGTCGAGGCGCTCGGCGGACCCGTCGCGATCCTCGATCCGGACGGCGGCGTGCTCTACGGCGAGACGCCGGCCCCGGGTGTGGAGCGCGTGCCGGTGGCCGTCGACGGCGACGAGCTGGCGTGGGTGGCCGCGCCGCGGCACGCCGGCGCCGTCGCGTCGCTGCTCGCTTATCTGGCGGGGCGGCAATCGGAGCACAAGGCGCTCGGCGCCGAGGTCCTGCATCTCTATCGCGAGCTGAACCTGATCTACAGCTTCTCCGAGAAGCTGGCCGCGCAGCTCGAGACCGAGCGCGTCGCGGAGCTCACGCTCGAAGAGGCGCGCCGCCTGATTTCGGCAACCGACGGTCTGGTGCTGCTGCTGGACGAGGAGGGGGCGCTCGTGCGCATCGCCGCATTCGGCGACGCGGTGCCCGCCGGCGCATCCTTCCGGCGCGGCGAGGGCATCGTCGGCACGGTGGCCGCGACGGGGCGCGGGGAGATCGTGAACGACGTCGAGGCGGATCCGCGCCGCTCGGTGCGGACCACGCTCCAGGCGCTGGTCTGCGCGCCGCTGCAGGTCGGCGAGCACACGATTGGCGTCATCGCGATCGGCCGCGAGGCGCCCGGGGCCTATGCCGCCGCCGACCTGAAGCTCCTGAACACGCTGGCGCTGCAGGCCGCTACCGCGATCGAGAACGCGCGGCTGTTCGAACGGACCGTCGAAGCGGCGCGGGAACGCGAACGCCTGCTCGCGCTGCATCAGGCGGCCGAGCTCGCACGGGCCCGGCTCGAGAACGAGCTGGAGCTCGCAGCGCGGATTCAGTCGCAGCTCTTCCCGGCGGAGCTTCCCGCGGTGCCCGGCTACGAGCTGGCGGCACGCAACCGTCCCGCCCGGCAGTGCGGCGGCGATTACTACGACGTGCTCGCGTCCGCCGATG
>CAYUPN010000141.1:0-4188 GCA_964446605.1 uncultured Bifidobacteriaceae bacterium
CTAGCGGAGAAGGATGCGATACCGATGGTCCGCGAGCAGATGGCGCTCATCCAGGACGTGCAGACCGACGAGTGGTGGCAGGATGTCACCGTGCCGATGCTCGAGGTCATGCGGCGGCGCCTGCGCGGGCTCGTGCACTTCATCGAGAAGCGCCAGCGGAGACCGGTGTACACCGACTTCGAAGACGTGCTCGGCAGCGAGACGGAGATCACGATTCCCGGCTTCGCCGTCGGCACCGATCAGGCGAAGTTCCTCGCCAAGGCGCGGGCGTTTCTGCGCCAGCACCTCGATCACGTCGCCGTCGCCAAGCTGAGAACGAATCGGGCGCTCACATCGGGCGATCTCGCCGAGCTGGAGCGGCTGCTCGGCGAGAGCGGAGTAGGCGGGCCCGAGGACATCCGCCGGGCCGCCGAGAACGCCCACGGCCTCGGGCTTCTCGTCCGTTCACTTGTCGGGATGGACAGAGCCGCAGCCAAGGAAGCCGTGTCGACGTTCACGAACGGAAGGACGCTTACCGCGAACCAGCTCGAATTCGTCAACCTCATCGTGGACCATCTGACCGAGCACGGAGTAGTGGAAGCGGCCAGGCTCTATGAGTCGCCGTTCACGGACCTCACGCCGCATGGGCCCGATGCGCTCTTCCAGGCAGCGGAGGTGGAAGAGCTTCTCCGAACGCTGGAGGGCGTGCGTGCCACGGCGGCGGCGGCATGAGTCCGACCAATCAATCAGGACGCTGCACCCGACGGCATGGATGACGTCTCAACCCCGCCGATGAGGGAAACTCTCGTCCGGCGTTCCTGCTCGATCGGAATCCGGTACAGGTTCCTCGTCGTCACGCGCAAGTACGCGTAGACGTTCGGCGAGGGCTCCAGCGAGACGTCGCCATACGGCAGTACCTCAACGCGCGCCAGGACGGCCGGATTCTCCAGCGGCGGCCCGCTCGGAATCGGCACGAGCGCGCACAGACTGTCCGGAAAGTCGCGAATGCCAGTAGCATCGACGCCGTGACCGACTGGTTCGCTCGCCCCGTGCTGCACGTCTCGAACGTCGAGGCCTCGCTCCGCTTCTATGTGGACCGCCTCGGCTTCACGATCCCCTGGCAGTGCGAGGGCGTCGCCCAGGTCGACCGCGATGGCTGCGCCCTCATCCTCTCCGAGCATTGGCCCGAGAAGGTGGGCAAGGGGCTGATGTTCATTTCGTTGAACGTCGAGCCGGAAACGAAGGAGGCTCATGTCGCGGCGCTCGACAAGCTGCGCGCCGAGCTCGAGGCCCGCGGCGCGACGGTGAAGGACGGCCACTGGGGCTACCGGTTGCTCGTGGTCGAGGATCCCGACGGCAACCAGCTGTACTTCAACTATCCGAAAGAGCCGTAGCAAGTCGTCTCCCTGGAGGCCATCGAACTCGGCGACGGCAGACTCGCTGCGCCGCTCTACGCGTCCCGGACAGCGCCGGCCGGCCGCTCGAGCACGCCGGAGAGATCCAGATCCCGTATCGCGGATACCGCCGCTTCCCATCGGCCCTCGGCACAGAGTCCCTGGATGCCGGCGTCCTCGTACGCCTCGAGCGCCGCCTTCACGCAGGCGGCGCGCACGGCTTCGGCCAGATTCGATGGGGTGTCGGCTCGTTGTGTCATGTCTACACGCTCTTCAGCACGTCAACGGGATCGAGCGCCGATGCGCGGCGCGCGGCGATGTAGCTGGCCAGCGCGGCGGCGGCGCCGAGGAGCAGCACGACGATGAGATGCGTGGCCGGATCGAGCGGGCTGACGCCGAACAGCTGCGACGCCATGAGGCGCGTCAGCACGGCCGCGGCCGCCAGTCCGAGGCCCACGCCCGCGGCGACGAGCACCAGCGCGTTCCGCACGAACAGACGGCGCACCGCGCCGTGGCCGGCGCCGAGCGCGAGGCGGATGCCGATCTCCCGCCGGCGTTGCGCGACCGCGTAGCTGACCAGGCCGTAGATGCCGACCAGCTCGAGGAACAGCGCCAGCCCGCCCGCGATCGCGAGCAGCCGGAGCGTCATCGACGTGCGCGCCATGGATCGATCGTACATCTCCCCGAGCGTCCGGGGGCTGGCCGGTGACAGGTTGCCGTTCACCGACCACACCGCCCGGCGCAGCTCCTCCAGGAATCCGGACGTCCCGGCGCGCGCGCTGCGGACCACGAACGTGGCCGTCTCCCTGGCGATCGGCGGCAGGATGAGGGTCTCCGGCGCGGGCTCGTGCAGGCCGTTATGGTGCACGTCCGCGACGACGCCGACGACGTCGAGCCAGGGCCCGCCGGAGTTCTGGCTGATTCGGCGGCCGATCGCGCCGGCCGCCGAGCCCCACCTCGCCCGCGCGAAGTTCTCCGACACGAGCGCGACCGGGCTCTGCTGGTAGACGTCGCGCCACTCGAACTCGCGCCCGGCCACGAGCGGCGTTCCCATCGTCGCGAAGAATCCCGGCGAGGCGAACTGCACCTCGACCAGAGGCGGCTCGGTGTTCCCGGTGTCCGTGCCTTCGATGAAGACCGGACCCGACCGCCCGTCGCCATCCAGCGGGAGGCCGTCGCTCGCGCTGGTGAACGCCGCGGACCGGACCCCTGGAACCGCCGCGAGCCGATCCGCGATCGCGTGCTGCGCGCGGACGACGGGGCCTGGAGCAGGGCCCGTTTCCGACTCCGCAGCGCTGGACGGCAGCGTGAGATGGAAGGTCTGCACGCTCGACGCGTCCCTGAAGCCTGGATCGACCTGTCGCAACGTCACCACCGTGCGAATCATCAGCCCGCACCCGACGAGCAGCACCAGCGCGAGCGCCACCTGCGCCACCAGCAGCAGCTGCCGCGCGCGATGGCTCTCGTGCCCCTCGTCGATGCCACGCGCGCCCTGCAGGGGCGCGGCCAGCCGCGTCCGCGTCCGCGCAAACCGCAGCACGGGGAGGCACGCGAAGAGCACCGTCGCGCACGCCGAGATCGCGAGCGCGGCCAGCAGCACGGTCCGGTCGATCCGGACGGTCATGATGTACGGCAGATCGTCGCCGGCCAGCGCGAGCAGGTACGGCAGGCTCACATAGGCCACGGCGATGCCGGCGGCGCCGCCGGCGAGGCCGAGGATGGCGTTCTCCGCGAGCACCACGCGGACGATGTCGGACCATCGCGCGCCGAGGGCCGACCGCACCGAGAGCTCCAGCCGGCGCGACTGTGCGCGCACCAGGACGAGGTTCGCGACGTTCGCGCAGGCGATCAGCAGCAGCAGCCCGATGGTGCCCATCAGCAGCCACAGCGTCCGGCCGAGATCGCCGACGACCATCGCCTTCAGCGGCCGCAGATCCGGGCCGATGCGCATTCGCTCGAACGCCGGCCCGGGACTGCCGAACTCCGCGTTGAGGAGCGGCAGCATGCGCTGCACGTCGGCATTCGCCTGCCCGAGCGCGACACCCGGCTTCAGGCGCGCGAGGCCGCGCCCGTCGCCCTGCGGGAACCGGGCCTCCGCGCGGTCCAGCTGCATCGGCAGGAAGATGTCGGCCGGGTAATCGAAGAACGCGAACGACTCGGGCAGCACGCCGACGATCTCGCGCGCGATCCCGTCGACGACGAGCGTCTGCCCGACCGGCGTGGCGCCGGCGAAGCGGCGCTGCCAGTACGCATGGGAGATCACCGCCGTCGGCGCGGCTCCCGGCACGTCGTCGTCCTGCCTGAAGCTGCGTCCGAGCACGGGGGTTGCCCCGAGCATGCCGAGCACCTCGTGGGTGACCTCGACGCTGCGGACCGATTCCGGCTCGCCGCCGCCCGTCACGGTCACGGGCGAGGAATCCCAGTCCCACAACCCGACCGCGTCGAACGTCCGGCTGTGATCGCGATAGCCGAAATACGCGGCGGGCGAGCCGAGGAGCCGGCCGTGCTCGAAACGGTGCACCAGCTCGACGAGCCGTTCCTGTTCCGGATAGGGCAGCGGACGGAGCAGCACGCCGTTCACGACACTGAACATCGCCGTGGTCGCGCCGATGCCCAGGGCGAGCGTCAGCGTCGCGACGATCGTGAAGCCCGGAGCGCGGAGGAGGGCACGTGCGCCGTGCCGGAGATCGCGCAGGAGGTCTTCGAGGGAGACCGCGCGGAACTGGTCGCGCGTGCTCTCCACGGCGCGGTCCACGCCGCCGAACCTGATCAGCGCCTGCCGGCGCGCCTCGTCGGGCGACAGGCCGGCGCGCAG
>CAYUPN010000141.1:4288-8538 GCA_964446605.1 uncultured Bifidobacteriaceae bacterium
ATCCGTTCCGTGATGCCCCAGCCGTGCATCGGCTCCAGCTGCAGCGCCTTGAGCACGAGCATGTCGAGCGTGCCCTGGAGGATGTCGCCCCGGTCCCTGGCCATGGTCTTCCTTTCGACGCGCGAAAGGAACGGTAGCAGCACTCCTTTCGAGCGTCAAGGGGAACAGGGAGCGGGACGCGCGGATGCGTGGGCGCCGCGGCCGGGACGAGGGGCCGCGATCAGGGGGGCGGCAGGTTGAGCGCCGCGCGCAGGGCCGGCCAGGTGCGGGCGGCGCGCAGCCGGTTGCCGGCGGTGCCGGTGACGAGAATCCACAGCCCCGGGTCCCGCTCGCCGGCGGCGTCCTTCAGGAACCCGGCCGCCGCCTCGAGGTCGCCGCACACGAGCGCCGACTCGGCGCGTGCGCGCGGACGCGCCCAGGCGCGCTCGCCCGCGAGCGATTCCAGAACGCGTCGCGCCTGCTCGGCGCGGCCCGTCCGGTGCAGCATGCCCGCCAGGAACCCGACGGCGTTCGGGTGCCGCGGAATCGCCGCGCCGGTGCGCTCCGCCAGCGCCATCGCCTCGTCCAGGCGTCCCGCCATCGCGCGCTCGCGGCCGAGCAGGCCCAGCGCCGGGCCGAAGCCCGGATCGATGTCCAGCACGCGTTCGATCTCGCCGAGCCCCTCCGCCTGCCGTCCCAGACTGCACAGCTCCATCCCGGCCTGCACGCGGCCGAGCAGATAGAGCGGGTCGTCCGCGAGCCCCCGCCGCAGCTGCGCGAGCGCCTCGGCGTGCCGCCCGAGCGGCGACAGGTGCCAGATCGCGTGATGGAACCGGACCGATGGCGGCACCGGCTCCTCCAGGGCCGCGCCGAACCGCCGCTCCGCTTCGTGCCAGTCGTGGTCGTACAGGCCGGCGACGATCGCGGACACCGCCTGCGCATCCCTCATCGACGGGTCGAGATCGGCCGCGCGCTGCGCCGACGCCCGCGCCGCCGGCATCCCCTCGGAGGGACGCAGCAGCCCGACGGCGACCAGCGTGAAGAAGTAGACGGCGAGGTGGGCGTGGGCGCGAGGGGACTCCGGATCGATCGCGATGCCCGGCGAGAGGAACTCGCGCACGCGCATCGACCGGTCCGCATCTCCGGACGCGCCGATCGACGTGGCCGGGTCACCCCGAAGCTGGTGGGCGACGCTCGCCGCCACCGCGCGCTGCACGGCCGACGCGGCGGGCTCCGGGCGAGTGTCCGCCGTCCGGGTCAGCCACCAGGCGTCGAGTTCCGAGCGGAACGCGTAGACGGCGCCGCGCGCCGGCCCGATGCGCCGGACGGGCAGTCCCGCGACGCGTTCCCACCGCTGGACGGTCCTGACGCCGCGCCTGAGGTACGCGGCGATCTCCTTCCATGAGTCCAGGCGGTCGTGGCTGGTCATGACGAGCCCTCGCGCGGGATGCGGGTGGCGCAACGCGGCGTTCGACGGCGCGTCATGGCGCCCCGCCATCCGGCAGCGCGATGTTACCGTGCGCCGCATGGCGATTGAAGGGCACGCACGGACACCCTGGTTCCGGCACGGCCACGGGCGCGCGCTGCTGCTGCTGGCCGCGTTCGTCGGTCTCGGATGCCTGACGGCCACGCGCGCCTCGCGCGCGGACGGCCAGGACTCCCAGATCATCTTCCATGGCGGCAAGGTCTTCACCGCCACGCCCGACGCGCCGTGGGCCGAGGGCGTGGTCGTCCGCGGCGGACGGATCCGGGCCGTCGGCACGAGCGCCGAGGTGCTCGCGTACAGCGACGCGCGGTCGATCGTCTACGACCTCGGTGGCCGCGTGCTCGTGCCCGGATTCAACGACGCGCACGTGCATCCGGTCGTCCCGATGACGGCCTATCCCCATGCCGTGCGCGTGAACGACGCGCGCGACTTCATCCCCGGCCCGGGGCCGTCGGACGCGGAGATGCTGGACCTGATCGAGGCGGCCGCCGGTGCCAGCCCACCGGGCACGTGGATCTTCGGCGCGATCGGCTCGGCCGTCCTCGAGAATCCTGCGGTCGACCGCTTCCTCATCGACACGCGGGTCGACGCTCACCCCGTGCTGCTGCACGGATGGAGCGGGCACGGCATGATCCTCAACTCGGCGGCGCTGCGCGCGCTCGGCATCGGGGACGAGGAGCCGGACCCGTTCGGAGGATCCTACGGGCGCGTGCCCGGCACGGACACCGTAAACGGCATCGTCCACGAGTACGCGGCGTGGCGGGTGTACCGGCACTTCTTCGATCGGATGACCGACGCCGAGCTCGCCGCCGCGTACCGGCAGGCCGCGGCCGCCGCGGCTGCGATGGGTTACACGAGCGTCCAGGAGATCCCGGTCGGCCTGCAGCAGGCCCGGCTCATGCGCGTCCTGGATCTCGCGCAGGTGCGGATCCGCTGGCGCGTCGGCTGTGTGCCGTTCGAGCTCGACGAGGCGTGCGGCGGGCGGGCCGCCAGCCCGCTCGTCACGTCCGGCGGTCTCAAATGGATCGGCGACGGCACGCCGATCGAGCGGCTGGCCGCGCTGCACGACGACTACCTGGACGATCCGGGGAACCGCGGCCACTACAACTTCGGCGCCGCGGCGCTCGCCGCGATCGTCGACCGGAGCCGCAGGGGCGCCGGACCGGAGCGCCAGCTCATGGTGCACGCCGTCGGCGATCGCGCCGTCGACCTGACGCTCGACGCGATCGAGCACGCCGCGCCGGAGGCGGCCTGGAGAGCGCGGCGCCCGCGCCTGGAGCACGGCGATCTGATCCTGCCGGAGGATTTCGACCGTGTCCGCAGGCACGGGGTAGTGGTCGTGCAGAACCCGACGCACTTCGGGCTGGCCGAGGTCATCCATGGCCGGTGGCGCCCGGACCTCGCCGCGCAGGCGCACCCGCAGCGGTCGCTGCTCGAGGCCGGGATCCCGTATGCGATCGGATCCGACGCGGTCGGCAGCGTCGGCCTCCCGGGCCTGGATCTTCTCCTGGCGAGCGCGCACCCGGTTCGTCCGTCCGAAGGCATCAGCCTCGAGGACGCTCTCGTCGCCTATACCGCCGGCGGAGCCTTCGCCGAGTTCCAGGAAGGGATCAAGGGCACGCTGGCGCCGGGACAGCGCGCCGACCTCGCGGTGCTGTCACAGGACATCACGGCGGTTCCACCTCCGGCGCTGCCGGCGACGGTCAGCGTCCTGACGATGGTGGATGGCGTCGTGGTGCACGATGCGGGGGCGATCAGCCCGGAGTGACCGTCGACGCGGCGATGCGGCCCACGTCCGCAAGCACCGCCTGCAGGTCGTCGCGGATCTCCTTTGACTGCACGGCCGTGTCGTAATAGGCCGACACGACGATCGCCGGCCTGTCCGGCGGCCAGCAGACGGCGACGTCGTTGTACTTGTCCGTCATGACGCCTGCCATCGCCGTGCCGGTCTTGTCGCCGGCGCGCCAGCCGGCCGGCAGGCCCGCCCGGATGCGCTGCAGGCCGGTCGTCGTCGCGACGGTCCACGCGATCAGGCGGTCGCGCGACGCCGGCGTCAGCACGTCTCCCGCAACGAACCGCGCCACGGTCTCCGCCATCGCCCGCGGCGTCGTCGTGTCGCGCACGTCGCCCGCGCGCACGACGTTCAGCGCCAGCTCGTATCGATCCAGGCGCGTCGTCTCGTCGCCGAGCGCACGCAGCTTCGCGGTGAACCCGGCGGGGCCGCCGAGCCGCTTCAGGAGCAGGTTGGCCGCGACGTTGTCGCTCGTCACCTGCGCCGCCTCCGCGAGCGCCGCGACCGTCATCCCGCCCTCGCGCAGGTGCGTCGTCGTCACCGGCGCGTGCGAGATGAGGTCCTTCTCCGTGAAGCGGAGGACTTCCTCCAGGTCGAGCCGCCCGGCATCGGCCTCGTGCAGGATCACTCCCGCGAGCGGGAGCTTGAAGGTGGAGCACATCGCGAAGCGCTCGTCCAGCCGGTGCCCGACCATGCGGCCGCTGACGGTGTGGAGGATGCCGACACCGAGCCGGCCTCCGGCGCGAGCCTCGAGCGCCTGCAGCGCCACGGCGGCATCGGCGTCGCGCGCGTGCGCGAACGCGGGGGTTATGCACAGGCCGGCGATGGCGGTGAGGAGGTCGCGGCGGGAGATTTCGAGGCTGAGCATGCGTTCATGGTCGCATGGGTCGGATCAGGTCGGATCAGGTCGGATCAGGTCGGATCAGGTCTGATCAGGTCTGATCAGGTCCGCCTTCGCCGCGCCCGAACCAGCGCGCGGCGACGGCGCGCCCG
>CAYUPN010000142.1:0-8502 GCA_964446605.1 uncultured Bifidobacteriaceae bacterium
CGGCGCTGCGCATCGCCGGCGGCATCTTCACGAAGATCGCCGACATCGGCTCGGACCTGATGAAGATCGTCTTCCGCATCAAGGAAGACGACGCGCGCAACCCGGGGGTCATCGCGGACTGCGTCGGCGACAACGCCGGCGACTCGGTGGGCCCGTCCGCCGACGGCTTCGAGACCTACGGCGTCACCGGCGTCGCGCTCATCGTCTTCATCATGCTGGCGGTGCCCAACCCGACGCTGCAGGTCCAGCTGCTCGTCTGGATCTTCGCGATGCGCATCATCATGGTCCTCGCGTCGGGCCTGTCGTACTTCGTCAACGAGGCCATCGCGTCCGCCCGCTACCGGACGGCGGACCAGATGGACTTCGAGCAGCCGCTCACCAGCCTGGTGTGGCTGACCTCGCTCGTCTCGGTCGCCCTGACCTACCTCACCAGCCGCGTCCTCATTCCCGATCTGGGCGGCGACACGACGATGTGGTGGAAGCTGGCGACGATCATCACGTGCGGCACCCTCGCCGGCGCGATCATCCCCGAGCTGGTCAAGATCTTCACCTCCACGAGCTCCCGGCACACGCGTGAGGTCGTGACGAGCTCCGAACAGGGCGGGGCGTCGCTCAACATCCTGTCCGGGCTCGTGGCCGGCAACTTCTCGTCCTTCTGGCTCGGCATCGTGATCGTCCTGCTGATGGGCATCGGCTACTACGTCAGTGGCACGTTCCCGCACGACGCGGCGGGCGAGTCGCTGCTGATGATGGCCCCGGCGGTCTTCGCGTTCGGCCTGATCGCCTTCGGGTTCCTCGGCATGGGCCCCGTCACCATCGCGGTGGACAGCTACGGGCCCGTCACCGACAATGCGCAGTCCGTGTACGAGCTCTCGACGATCGAGACCCTGCCGGGCGTCCGCGAGGAGATCCGGAGCGAGTTCGGATTCGACCCGGATTTCGAGACGGGCAAGGCGTTCCTCGAGGAGAACGACGGCGCGGGCAACACCTTCAAGGCCACGGCGAAGCCCGTGCTCATCGGCACGGCCGTCGTCGGCGCGACGACGATGATCTTCGCGATCATCGTCGCGCTGACGTCGGGGCTGACCGAGCAGGTGGACCGGCTGTCGGTGCTGCACCCGCCCTTCCTGCTCGGGCTCATCACCGGCGGCGCGGTGATCTACTGGTTCACCGGCGCCTCGACGCAGGCGGTGACGACGGGCGCCTACCGTGCCGTGGAGTTCATCAAGCAGAACATCCGGCTGGAGGGGGTCACCAAGGCGAGCGTCGAGGACAGCCGGAAGGTCGTGGAGATCTGCACGCAGTACGCCCAGAAGGGCATGCTGAACATCTTCCTCGGCGTGTTCTTCGCGACGCTGGCGTTCGCGTTCTACGAGCCGTTCTTCTTCATCGGCTACCTGATCTCGATTGCGCTGTTCGGGCTCTACCAGGCCATCTTCATGGCCAACGCGGGCGGCGCCTGGGACAACGCGAAGAAGATCGTCGAGACCGAGCTGAAGGCCAAGGGCACCGACCTGCACGCGGCGACCGTGGTCGGCGACACCGTCGGGGATCCCTTCAAGGACACCTCGTCGGTGGCGATGAACCCGGTGATCAAGTTCACGACGCTCTTCGGCCTGCTGGCGGTGGAGCTGGCCGTGAGCCTGTCGGCCCAGCAGGGCACCGGGCTGACGCTCGCCTTCAGCGTCGCGTTCTTCGTGCTGGCGCTGGTCTATGTCTGGCGCTCGTTCTACGCGATGCGGATCCAGCAGGGATGAGATCGGCGGGACGCCGCGGGTTCTGGCCCTTCCGGGGCTGTTGCGACGCGCACAGGTGTTGTTGACTTGGCGCGATTCACGCCGCTAGAATGCCGGGGTTTTTGCGCCTCCGCACATGCCGGCGTCAGGATGTCACGCGCTCCCGGGCGGTTTCCCAGCGTCCGCGGCGCCAGTGGCGAGCAGGTCCGGCCGGGCGCTCGTGCGGGGCGGGATGAGTCTGGAGTCAGGCCAATCCGGCGGCTGCCGCGCGGCATCCGCGGCGGACGTCGGCACACATCGCCGAGGGGCTACCGAAAGAGGGATTCGCGAGGCCGTCCGGGACACCGCTACCCAACGGCGGAGTCGGGCGAGCCGATTTTTCGCGGCTGGTGTCTAAACGGGTAATTGCGACACGTGCGCGCCGCGCCGGGCGTGCGGCGCGCAGTGTCAGAGTCGGATGCGTCAGAGTCGGATGCGTCAGAGTGGGATGCCCGGCCGTCCGCCGGGGCTGATTGAGTTCCCGCGCGGGCCCGAAGCGTCCGAGGCGGCTACAGGAGGAGACGTTCGTGGCACGTGAAATGTTCGGCGACGTTGTCGACCCGACGATCAAGGTCGGCGGGCAGAAGTGGTACACGGTCCCGCTGTCCATCCTCGTGCACACGGTGCTCATCGCCGCAGTCGTCATCATTCCGCTGATGGCGGCTGATGCGCTGCCCGAGGTGCCGTCGATGATGGCGTTCGTGGCTGCGCCACCGCCGCCACCGCCGCCACCGCCGCCGCCGCCGCCGCCGGCTGCTGCCACGCCCCAGCCGGTGCAGCCGACGAACGTCAATCCGAACGCCGCGCCGATCGAGGCCCCGAAGGAGATCAAGGCCGAGCCGAGTCTCGACGCCGGCTTCGAGAGCGGGGTGGTCGGCGGCGTCGAGGGCGGCGTGCCGGGCGGTGTCGTCGGCGGCGTCGTCGGTGGCCTGCCGGAGGCCCCGCCGCCTCCGCCCCCGCCGGCCGCGCCGGTGCGGGTGGGCGGCAACATCCGGCCGCCGACGAAGGTCAAGGACGTGCGGCCGCAGTACCCGCCCATCGCGCAGTCGGCGCGCGTGCAGGGCATCGTCATCATCGAAGCGACGATCGGTCCGAACGGGAAGGTGACCGATGCGAAGGTGCTCCGCTCGATTCCGCTGCTCGATTCGGCGGCGCTCGACGCGGTCAAGCAGTGGGAGTTCACGCCCACGCTGCTGAACGGGGTGCCCGTCCCGGTCATCATGACCGTCACGGTCCAGTTCACGCTGCAGTAGGGGCCTGGAGTTTTCCACCCAGTCAGGGACGTCAACTACCGGATACCGGAGGAGCAAGCGATGGAAGGCGGTCTGAATCTTATCGAGATGTGGGAACAGATGGGCTGGGTGGCCAAGGCGGTCGCCTTCGTGTTGTTCTTCATGTCCATGTGGTCCTTCGGTGTGGCCATCGAGCGCATCTACACCTTCACCCAGGCGCGCAACCAGTCGAAGGCGTACGCGCCGCAGGTGGCCAAGCACCTGAAGGACGGCCGGCTGAAGGACGCCATCGCGCTCTCCTCCTCCAAGAACTTCCGCTACAGCCATCTCGCGAAGGTCGTGCTCGCGGGGCTGCAGGAGTACCAGTTCCAGCAGGAGGCCGGCGGCGGTCTGAGCCGTGAGGACCTTGTCGACAGCGTCCGCCGCTCGATCCAGCGCGCCACCGCGCTGACGCAGTCGGACCTGAAGAAGGGGGTCAACTCGCTCGCGACCATCGGCACGACGGCGCCGTTCGTCGGACTGCTCGGCACGGTCGTCGGCGTCATCAACGCGTTCGTCGGCATCGCCGCGACCGGCTCGGGCGGCATCGGCGCGGTGTCGGCCGGTATCGCCGAGGCGCTCGTCGAGACGGCGCTCGGCCTCGTCGTCGCGATCCCGGCGGTGTGGTTCTACAACTACCTGACGGGCCGCCTCGACTACTTCAACGTCGAGATGGACAACTCGTCGTCCGAGCTCGTCGACTACTTCATCAAGAAGACGGCCTAGGCCCTGCCGTGAGCCCGGCCGGCACGGTCCGGCCGGGCGGCGCGCCCGAGCGGGTAGAGTAGAAGAAGAAGGGGCGCAGCCGGTGCCACCGGCGGCGCGCCGTGGGAAGAGGGAGTATCGGCCATGGCAATGGATCTTGGCAGCGGCAAGAACGGCGTCAAATCCGACATCAACGTCACGCCGCTCGTCGACATCATGCTGGTGCTGCTCATCATCATGATGATCGTGGCGCCGCTGCTGCAGAAGGGCGTCGACGTCAAGCTGCCGACGGCGAGCAACACCGTCGACAAGCCCGAGACCCAGGAGCAGACCGTCGTCGCGGTGACCGCCGATGGCCGGCTGCACCTGAACTCGATCGAGGTCTCCGAAGTCGACCTGCCGCGCCGGGTCACCGAGGCACTGGAGGCCAAGCGCGAGCGCATCGTCCTGATCAAGGCGGACGAGGACGCGCAGTACGGCCGCATCATGGCCGCGATGGACGCGCTCCGGAAGGCGCAGGTCGAGGACATGGGCCTCATCACCGAGCGGCGCGTCCGCCCGGGTGAGGAAGAGGCGGGAGGCAACTGAGATGGCCCAGGGACACAGGAAACACCACGGGGCCGACAAGGTCGTCACCGGCGCCGCGATGAAGGTGAGCGCGGACATGAACGTCACGCCGCTCATCGACGTGCTGCTGGTGCTGCTGGTGATCTTCATGGCCGCCCTGCCGCTCACGCAGAAGGGCATGGACATCAACCTCCCGGCCGAGGCCAGCGCCGCCCCCGAGCAGGTGACGCTCGCGCAGATCGTGCTCGAGTACACCGCGGACCGGCGGATCTCGGTCAACAAGCAGGACGTCACGCTGCAGGAGCTCGAGGGACGGCTGCGGACGATCTTCGAGCAGCGCAAGGACAAGACGATGTTCATCGCCGGCGCGCCGACGCTGCGCTACGGCGAGATCGTCGCGGTCATCGACGCCGCCAAGGGCGCGGGCGTCGAGAAGGTCGGCATCGTCACCGAGGGCATGCGCCAGGAGGCCACCGGCGGCCAGGCGCCCGCGACCGACTAGCCGCCACCGGCGGGACTCCGGGATCACCAAAGGGCCACTCCGCCACCTGGCGGGGTGGCCCTTTTTTCGTTGGGGCGAGCGGGCCGTCCCCGACCAACGGGAAGCGGTCCGCGGGAAACGGGAAACGGGACCAGGGGGCGGTGACTCGTGCGCGCCGCCTGGTCCGGGTGGCTTCACCGCCCGCCAGAACGGTGTTGGCGCAGCGTGCGGGTGGGCGCAGCCTTCCCTCTTGCAGTTCGCAGCCGCGGGGCTTCACAGCCCCGTCAGGACGCGTTGGCGGGCTTAGTGCCGCCATTCCCTGTGAGCTCGTTAGCTGTGAGGCTTCACAGCCCGCCAGAACGGCGTTGGCGCGGCGTGCGGGTGGGTGCAGCCTTTTCCCTTTGCAGCTCGCAGCCGCGGGGCTTCACAGCCCCGCCAGGACGGTGTGGCGCAGCGTTGCAGGCGTCGCCTTTTCTGGGACTCTGTAGCGGCGCTTCAGCCCCGCGTGCATGCGCGGCAGCGAGCCAGCGTTCACGCGAGCGGACGCGCGCGGGATGCTACCTTCGAGGAAAGAAAGACGAACCCTCGAGGAAAAAGAAAAGCGGCGCTCCCGCCATCGGGAGCGCCGCTTCTGAACGTCCGAGGGGAACCGGCCCTAGGCGCCGGCGCCGACCTGCTTGGCCTTCTGGAGCTCCTTCGCTTTGTCGCGCAGGGCGTCAGCCTGCTTCAGCAGCTCCTGCTGCCGGGTACGGTTCTTCTCTAGGTTCGCCTGCAGGCGGAGCAGCAGGCCCTTGTACACCATCGCCTCGAGGTAGTCGGGCTTGATCTCCAGCGCCTTGTCGGTCGCCGCGACCCCCTTCTCGAGGTAGGCGCGCTTCTCCGCGTCACGCAGGCGGAAATCGCGGAAGGTCTTGTCCCAGAGGAACGTCGCGATCGTGTAGTAGGCCTCCGGGTTGTCGGGCTCGATCGCCGCGCGCTGCTCCAGCGCCTCGATCGTCTTGTCGAACTGCCCCTGCCGGTTGTAGTAGCCGGCGATCTGCAGATAGACGCTCGAATCCTTCGGGCGGACCTCCTGCGCCTTCAGCAGCGTCGCCTCGGCCTCCTCGTAGTTCCCCGCGTCCTCGTAGATCTTCGAGAGCGCGAAGTAGTTGGACGGCTCGTCCGGCTCCAGCTCGATCATCTTCTTCACGATGGGCTCGGCCTGCGACGGATCGTTCAGCTTGTCCTGGCCGTAGCTGGCGAGCAGATACTCGTACGACAGCTTGCGCAGCTTCGGCTCCTCGATGACCTCCGTGGCCTTGCGGTAGTAGTTCACCGCCTCCTGGAGGTAGTGGTCGTTCTGCTCCTCCCCCTTCCGGGCCGGCTTGTAGAGGTTGTCGTAGCTGTTGGCCAGATAGAAGTACGCGACATCCAGCTCCGGATTGAGCTGGAGGGCCTCCTTGTACTTCGTGATGGCTTCCTGATAGTTCTGGCTCTGGTAGGCCGTATTGGCGTCCTTGAACGCCATCTGGGCCTTCAGCGAAGCGACCTGGTTGCAGGCCGCCGCGCCGACCCCGGCCATTCCGAGCGCGGCAGCGAGCACCGCTGCCCTGATACGGGTCCGCATGAATCTTTCCCCCCTGACGTAGCTTACCGAGAAAGCCGGGTGTTCCTCGACGTGGTGCGGAAGGCCGGTGGTCCTGGCGCGGCGGCTGACGCCCAGCCGCGCGATCACGCACCCGGCGACGGCCCCTCGGCGGGCCATCCCGACTGGCGAAACCGCGTCAGTATAAGGACTCCCAAAAAGCAAGGTCAAGCCGGGTCCGGCGCTGCCGGCCGGCTTTCGCCCTCCTGCTATGATGACGTTGAGACACCCATCCTGTCTGGTTAGACACCGCAACGCATGATCCGATTCGAGGACCTGCTCGAGAAGGTGCGGGGCTACAACCCCGACGCCGACCTCGAACTGCTCCGCCGGGCGTACGTGTTCTCGGCCTTCGAGCACAAGGGGCAGGTCCGCCACTCCGGCGAACCCTATCTCGTCCATCCGCTGGAGGTCGCCGATACCCTCGCCGACATGCGCATGGACGTCGTCACCATCGCCGCGGGCCTGCTCCACGACGTGGTGGAGGATACCCTGACGACGATCGAGCGGATCGAGGAGCTGTTCGGGGCCGAGGTCGCGCACGTCGTCGCCGGCGTGACGAAGATCAGCACGATCCCGTTCTCGTCGAGCGAGGAGCGGCAGGCGGAGAACTTCCGCAAGATGCTGCTCGCGATGGTCGACGACATCCGGGTCATCCTGGTCAAGCTCGCCGACCGTCTGCACAACATGCGGACGCTCCACCATCTGCCGGAGGAGCGGCGGCTGCGGATAGCGCAGGAGACGCTCGACATCTACGCGCCGATCGCCAACCGGCTCGGCATGAGCAAGGTCAAGAACGAGCTCGAGGAGCTCTGTTTCAAGTACCTGGAGCCGAAGCAGTACGAGTCGCTGCGCGCGCGGGTCGAGGCCAGGCGCCGCGCCGCCGAGAGCCACATCGACGAGCTGAAGGCGACCATCACCGCGAAGCTGGACGAGGCGCAGGTCCCGTACGTCCGGATCGACGGCCGCATCAAGCGTCTGTTCAGCATCTGGCTGAAGCTGAAGCGCCAGAAGATCGACCTCGATCAGGTGTACGACTTCGTCGCGCTGCGGATCATCACCAGGACGGTCCGCGACTGCTATGCGGCGCTCGGCATCATCCACAACACGTGGTCGCCGGTGCCCGGGCGGATCAAGGACTTCATCGCGATGCCGCGCCCGAACGGCTATCAGGCGCTGCACACGTCCGTGGTCAGCGAGCGCGGCACGCCGTTCGAGGTGCAGATCCGCACCGGGGAGATGCACGCCCAGGCCGAGGACGGCATCGCCGCGCACTGGAAGTACAAGGAGGGGCGCGTCGGCGACGCGCGCGACGAACGGTACTTCCAGTGGATGCGCCAGCTGCTCGAGTGGCAGCAGGAGGTGCGCGACCCGGGCGAGTTCATCCGGAGCCTGAAAATCGACCTCTATCCCGAGGAGGTCTACATCTTCACGCCGAAGGGCGAGGTCAAGGCGCTGCCGCGCGGGGCCACGCCGCTCGATTTCGCGTACGCGATCCACACCGACGTCGGCCACCGCTGCGTCGGCGCGCGCGTGAACGGGAAGATGGCGCCGCTGCGCACGCGCCTGAAGAACGGCGACATCGTCGAAATCATCACGCAGGCCGGCCACACTCCCAGCCGCGACTGGCTCACCATCGTCCAGACGTCGCGCGCGCGGCAGAAGATCCGCCATTTCGTCCAGCAGGAGGAGAAGGCGCGGAGCATCGAGCTGGGACGGAAGCTGTTCGAGAAGGAGGCGCGGCGCTTCAACCTCAACCCGCGGACGCTGCTCGAGAGCGAGGCGTTCCGCGCGTTCGCCGACGAGAACGGCGGCGGCAAGGCCGACGAGGTGCTGGCGCAGATCGGGTACGGGCGCCTGGCGCCGCGCACGGTGCTCGGGCGCGTGGTCCCGGTCGACCAGCTCCAGGAGCGTCCGCCGGACGGGCGCGTCGTCTCGGCCGTGAAGCGGGTGCTGCGGTCGAGCCCGGAAGGCATCAAGGTGAGCGGCGTCGACGACCTGCTCATCTACCGTGCGCGCTGCTGCAACCCGATCCGCGGCGAGAAGATCGTCGGCTACATCAGCCGCGGCAAGGGCGTG
>CAYUPN010000143.1:0-8097 GCA_964446605.1 uncultured Bifidobacteriaceae bacterium
CGCGGTGTCCCGTATAGAATGACCTCCCGATGAGCCGGATTCCCGATGCCCACCGGGCGGAGGTCGCCCACTGGGCGGAGGTCGAGCGCCGCAGCGCCGCGGGAGAACGCCAGTTCTGGCTCAGTCATCCGCGTATCGCTCACCACTATCACCGCAAGGCGCTCATCGACGGCCTTCACTGGCAGGACTGGATCGTGCGCCGGAACGGCGGGCCGCTCCGGCGCGCCCTCGAGCTCGGGTGCGGCACCGGCGAGGTGCTGGCCGATCTGCTCGCGCGCGGCGTGATCAGGAGCGGCGACGGCCTCGACCTGGACGCCGCGCGCCTCCGCGCACGTCACCCCGCGATGCGCTTCATTGCCGACGACGTGAACACGACCACGCTCGAGGAGGGCGCGTACGATCTCGTCTACGCGGTTCAGGCCTTCCATCATTTCGACGCGCTCGAGCACGTGATGGCGCAGGTGCACCGGGCGCTCGCGCCGGGGGGCGTCTTCGTGCTCGACGAGTTCGTCGGGCCGGCGCGCTTCCAGTGGACGGACATGCAGCTCGCGTGGATACGCCGGCTGCTCGGACTTATGCCGCCCGGGCTGCGATTCTATCAGAGCGGCATGCTGAAGACGCACGAAGGGCGCAGCACGGTCGAGGAGGTCATCCGCGTCTGTCCCAGTGAAGCGATCCGGTCGCCCGAAATCCCCACGATCTTCGCATCGTACTTCCGCCCGCTCGCGATGCAGTCGCTCGGCGGCACGATCCAGCACCTGCTGTACGCGGGCATCGTCCAGAACCTGCCCGATGACGATGCCGCGGTCTCCGGCATGATCGACGCGGTGGACGAGATCGAGACGGCGCTGATCGAGCAGGGGATCCTCGGCAGCGACTTCATGCTGCTGGTCGGGACACGGAAGCCTTGACGGCGGATCGCGACGCGCTCGCAGCGCGCATCGACGAGCTCGAATCCCGCACCGAGGAACTGGAAGCCGCACTCGCCGAGCAGCAGTCGCGCCGCCAGGCGCTGGACGCGGCGAACGCGTCGCTGACGCTCCAGCTCGACACGATTCTCGGTTCGCGCGCGTGGCGTGCCGTCATGCGCTACCGGCGGTTGCGCGAACGGCTGCTCAGGGGGCTGCGCTTCCCCACGCGATCCAGCCGGCCCACGCCAGCCGCCCCGCTCCCGAACCCTTCATCCGGCGAACCGGCCTTTCCGGCGATCGAGCCGTCACTGGACGGGTGCGGGCCGCTGACCCTGCTGCCGGCGGCCGATCCGGGCGAGGTCGAACGGGTGCTGCGCCGGCATCCCGCCGACCGCGCGCGGCGGCGCCACGACGTCATCTGCTTCTCGATCATCGACTGGGAGTTCCGGTTCCAGCGCCCGCAGCAGCTGATGTCGCAGTTCGCGGCACACGGGCACCGCGTCTTCTATATCAGCATTTCGCGGTTCCATCCGGCGGGCCGGGGAGCCGAGCCGCAGGTTCGACTGATCCGGGAGAACGTCTGGGAGGTCCAGCTCGCGACGACCCAGGCGGTGGACGTCTATGGCGGCCCGCACGGTGAGGCGCTGCAGGCGTCCGTGCTCGCGTCGCTCGACACCCTGCGCCGCAAGTGCGACATCTCCTGGGCCGTCTCGTACGTCATGGTCGCATCGTGGGCACCCATGGCGCTGGCCGCTCGCGACGCCTGGCACTGGCCCGTCGTCTACGACTGCATGGACGAGTGGGAGAGCTTTCCCGGCATCCGGCCCGCCGTCCTCACGGCCGAGCGCGCGCTCGTCGACGCCTGCGACCTCCTCGTGGTCAGCGCCGCCCGCCTCGCGGAGAAGTGGGAACGGGCGGGGCGGCCGGCCCTGCTGGCGCGCAACGGCGTGGACACCGCGTTCTACGGCGCACGATGCCGGCCGAACCCGCGGCTCGAGCACGTGCCACACCCGATCGTCGGCTACTACGGCGCCATCGCGGACTGGTTCGACGTCGAGCTGATGACGCACGTCGCGCGGGAACGGCCGCAGTATCAGTTCGTGCTGCTCGGCGGCGTGTTCGGCGTCGATACGACCGCGCTTGCGGCCCTGCCGAACGTCCTGCTCGCCGGCCAGCAGCCGTACGCGACCATGCCGGAGTACGCGTATCACTTCGACGCGGCGATCATCCCGTTCAAGGTCAACGCAATCACCCGCGCCACGGACCCGGTGAAGCTGTACGAGTATCTCTGCGCCGGGAAGCCGGTCGTCTCCGTTGCGCTCGACGAGCTGCTGCCCTACCGGGATCTGGTCTACCTCGCCGGGAGCCCGGACGAGTTCGTCGAGCAGCTCGATCGGGCCGTCGCCGAGCGCGATCCGGAGCTGACCGCGCGGCGCCGGCGATTCGCGGCGGAGAACGACTGGGCGGACCGCTACGCGCGCATTCGCGACGGCCTCGCCGCCGCCATGCCGCCGGCCAGCATCGTCATCGTCACTCACGGCAACCTGGCGCTGACGACGCTCTGTATCGAGAGCGTCCTGCGCAACACGGACTATCCGGCCTTCGAGGTGATCGTCGTGGACAACGCGTCCACGGACGGCACGCCTGCGTACCTGGAGGCCCTGCAGGTGCGGCATCCGGAGGTGCGGGTCATTCTGAACGCGTCCAACGCGGGCTTCGCTCGCGCGAACAATCAGGGGCTCGCGATCAGCCGCGGCGACGTCGTGGTGCTGCTGAACAACGACACCGTCGTGCCCCGCGGCTGGCTGACCCGGCTGCTGGCCCATCTTCGCGATCCCGCTGTCGGACTGGTCGGGCCGGTCACGAACGCCGTTGGCAACGAAGCGAAAGTGGAGCCCACCTACCGCACCTGGGGCGAGATGGAAGGCTTCGCGCGGGAGCGGGCGTTCGGCTGGGAGGGACGTGTCGCCGAGATTCCAATGCTCGCGATGTTCTGCGTGGCGATGCGGCGCGCCGTCTTCGAGGCGATCGGGCCGCTCGACGAGCAGTTCGGCATCGGGATGTTCGAAGACGACGACTACTCGAGGCGGGTGCGCGAGGCTGGCTATCGCGTCGTGTGCGCCGGGGACGTGTTCGTGCACCACGCAGGCCAGGCGGCGTTCCGGGAACTGATCCGCCGCGGCACCTACGACGACCTGTTCGAGACGAACCGGCAGGCCTACGAGCGGAAGTGGTCGACCGTCTGGACGCCACACCGTCACGCGCCGCTCGCATTCCTGCCGCATGGCGAGCAGAATCCGGACGGGTCAGAGGACTTCGGCCAAGCCGGACGCCGCGAGGGCGAACCGCTCGTCCGGACCTGAGCACGCGGTACCGCAAGGTGCGCGGCGGCGAGATTCGCCGCCGGTCATCCGCCCGTTCCCGACCTCACGGCCTCTCCGTGTGGCGCTGACGCCTCGCCCCACACCCCAGCGGCAGGCTCCGATCCGAGCGACGGCGGCACGGCCCCCATCAGGCGCTCGTACGCCGCCAGTCCCTCGTCGACCGGGCCGTCGAAGACCAGGCGGCCACGATCCAGCACGCACGCGCGGTCGCACAGGTCGCGAACCGCCTGTGGCACATGGGAGACGAACAGCAGCGTCCGCCCCTGCTCGCGCAGACGGCGGAGCGACGCCAGGCACTGCGCCTGGAACTCGGCGTCCCCCACGGTGAAGACCTCGTCCATCAGGAGTACGTCCGGGCTCAGATGCGCGGCCACCGCGAACCCGAGCCGTGCCTGCATGCCCACCGAGTAGTTCTTCAGCGGCTGGTCGATGAAGTCGCGCAGCCCGGAGAACTCGACGATCCGCGGGAAGAGGCCGGCGATCTCGCGCCGGCCCAGGCCGTACACCGAGGCGTTCAGGAACACGTTCTCGCGCCCACTCAGCTCGGGATGGAAGCCGACACCCAGCTCGATCATCGTTCCGATGCGGGCGCCCGCCGCCACCAGCACCCGCCCCGACGTCGGCGGGTACAGCCCGGCGATGACCTTGAGCAGCGTGCTCTTCCCGGAGCCGTTGCGCCCGACCAGCGCCACCGCTTCGCCGCGCCTGATCGTCAGCGACACGTCGGTCAGCGCGTGAAACGCCTCCACCCGCTCGCGCTGCGCGGCGTGGAAGCGCGCGAGCACGCGGACCTTCAGGTCGCGGTTGCGGTTGTGCCGCAGCCAGAAGCGCTTCGAGACCGACTGCACATCGATCGCGACGTCCATCAGAGGTGCTCGATCAATTCCCGCTCCTGCGACACGAACCAGGCCGATCCCAGCAGCAGCCCGCCGAGGCCGTACGCGAGCGCAGCCGCCCAGACGGCCGGTGAAGGCCCGGCGCCCTCGAGCAGGATGGCGTGATAGCCGACAACGAAGGGGGTCATCGGGCTGAGCAGAATCGGCAGCCGCAGCCACTCCGGCACCTGGCTGAACGGATACACGATCGGCGTCGTCCAGAAGAGCAGCAGAAGCCCGAGCTCGACGAAGTGCCGCACGTCGCGGAAGAACGTCGT
Source organism: uncultured Bifidobacteriaceae bacterium (assembly GCA_964446605.1). GTDB lineage: Bacteria > Acidobacteriota > Vicinamibacteria > Vicinamibacterales > JAENWD01 > JAENWD01. The sequence goes on from CAYUPN010000143.1 coordinate 4,449, forward strand.
CGCCGCCGCCAGCAGCAACGCGACGCCAATCGTGAACGCCACCTGCAGTGCCACCAGCGCGGGAAGCAGCGCCAGCGACGCCGAGGGCGCACGGTAGCCGGCGAAGAGCACCGGCAGGAAGACCGCCAGCATCAGCAGGTACTGCGCCAGGTTGAACAGCACCGTCGAGACCGGGAGGACGGCGCGCGGGAACCGGACCGCCCTGAGCAGGCCGCCGTTCTCGATGAGCGACCCCGTGGCCATCAGCGCCGAGTTCGCGAAGAAGGTCCAGGTCACGATGCCGACGAGCACGAAGAACGGGAACCCCGGCTGCTGCACGCCGAGGATGTGCCGGAATGCCAGGGTGTAGACGGCGACCAGCGCGAGCGGGTTGGCGAGCGACCAGGCGAACCCGAGCACCGAACCCCGGTATTTCAGCTTCAGGTCCTTCTCGACCAGGTTCCTGATCAGCGCGCGATACGCGACGAGCGCTGCCGCCGTGCCGGCGATCGACGGCCGCTCCGCCGCGCGGTCAACGAGCACCGTCCGCCTCGTACCCGCCCGCCGGGATCCCGAGCGCGCGACGGCGTGTCGCCGTGTCCGGAGCGCGCCGGAGCGCGCGCACACCCTGACGTGGGACCCGCGCCAGCCGCACCTGCCGCCGTACCAGCAGCGCCATGCCCACGAGCGGCATCCACAGCGCGCCGAGCCGGCCCGCATGCTTCCGGTACATCCGGAACGCGCTGCGATGGAAGGCACGAATGGCCATTGCGGGCACGTGCGCCGAGCCCGCTCCGGCCGTGTGCCAGACGACGGCCTCGGGCACGTAGATCGTCGAATGGCCCAGCGTCTGCGCGCGCCGGCAGAAGTCGGCGTCCTCCCAGTACAGATAGAACCCTTCGTCGAAGCCGCCGAGCCGCTCGAACAGATCGCGCGAGGTCATCAGACACGCGCCGGATACCCAATCGACATGGCGCGCCGCCGTGGCATCTCCCGCCTTGAGGTTGCGCCTCGTCAGCGGGTTGCGCGGGAACGCGCGGGTGAGCCACGCCGTGCGCCCGCCGAAGGCGGTCGTGACATCGGGGAACCTCCGCGCGGACTCCTGCACCGCACCGTCGTCATCCAGCACGCGAGGTCCGACGACGCCGGCCTGCGGAGTGGCGGTCAACGTCCGCTGCAACGTGTCGAGCGCGCCAGCCGTCACCCGGGCATCCGGATTGAGGAACAGCAGGAGCGGGGCGCGGCTGTGACGTGCGGCAATGTTGGCGCCCGCCGCGAAGCCCAGATTGCGCTCGAGAGGGATCGCACGCACCCGCGGGTGTGCACCGATGGCCATCCGGAGCCTGACCGCATCGCTCTCCTGATCGACGAGCACGATCTCGTCATCGTCTTGGAGGAGCGGCGCGATCGACGTCAGGCAGCGCTCGAGGGCGGCGTAGGTCCGGAAGTTGACGATCAGAATCGCGATCCCGCGCCGTTCATGACCAGACGTGCGTCCATCCGCTGTCGTCATCACGTGGGAACGGGCATGATATCAGAGCGCGTCGGCTATCATGACGCGCGATGAAGGTGCTGATTGCCGCGGGCACGCGGCCCGAAGCCATCAAGCTGGCTCCGCTCGTCAGCGAGCTCCGGCGATCGCCCCACGCCACCGACGTCGTCCTCTGTGCGACGGGCCAGCATCGCGAGCTCCTCGATCAGGCGTGGCGTCCCTTCGCGATGCGAGCCGACATCGATCTCGCGCTGATGACGCCCAACCAGCAGCTCGGCGATCTCACGGCCGTCATTCTCCAGGAGATGACGGCCGTTCTCCGCCGCCAGGCTCCCGACTGGGTGGTGGTGCAGGGAGACACCACCACCGCCATGGCGACCGCGCTGGCCGCCTTCTACCTGCGGCTGCCGGTGGCGCACGTCGAAGCGGGCATTCGCACGGGAGACCGGTTCAATCCCCATCCGGAGGAGTGGAACCGGAGAGCCGCGGATGCGGCGTCGGCACTGCTCTGCGCGCCGACGGCACGCGCGGCAGCCAATCTTCGCGCCGAGGGCTTCGACGCCGATCGGATCGTCGTGACCGGCAACACCGGCGTCGACGCGCTGCTGCAGATCGCGTCACGGCCGGACAGCGAGCGCGTCCGCGCGCTGCTGGCGGCCCGTCCGGGCACGCGGCTCGTGCTGGTCACGGTGCACCGCCGGGAGAGCTTCGGCCAGCCGCTCGAACACATCTGTCACGCGCTGCGCTCGCTGGCCCGCGAGGTGCCAGACGCGCATTTCGTGCTGCCCGTGCACCCCAATCCGAACGTGGCGCGCGTGATCAACCGGCGGCTCGGCAGCGAGCCGGCCTTCACGCTGACGCCTCCGCTCGACTACGAGGACTTCGTCGGCCTGATGAAGCGCGCCGTGCTCATCCTGACCGATTCGGGCGGGATTCAGGAGGAGGCCCCGAGCCTGGGCGTCCCGGTGCTCGTCATGCGCACGCGAACCGAACGCCAGGAGGCCGTCGAGATCGGCGCCGCGCGCCTCGTGGGCACCTGCCCGGACGCCATCGTCAACACCGCACGTCTCCTGCTCACCGACGAGCGCCGGCGCCAGGCCATGCGCGCGCCACACAATCCCTTCGGCGACGGACGCGCCTCCGCGCGGATCGCTGCGGTGCTGTTCGAGCGCCACGGCGCCTCGTGACGACGCTCGTCTACTTCGCGCCGGTTGCCTGGAACAGCTACGCGCAGCGTCCGCATCACCTGGTACACGCCTTCCTGCACCGCGGCGCGCACGTCGTCTGGGTCGATCCCTATCCGACGCGCTTTCCGGCGCTGCGCGATCTGCGCGGCAGGCGGCGCGACGCGGTCGCCGTGCCGCGTCCTGCGGCGCTGACCGTCGTCACGCCGCGGGCACTGCCGATCGAGCCGTTCGCCGCCGGACAGCGCGTCAACCACGCGCTGTTCGGACGCACCCTCCTCCGCTCACTCGCACGCGGGCGGCAGGGAAGGCTGGTCGTCGGTGTCGCCCGGCCGAGCAGTCTCGCGAGCCGCGCGCTCGAGGCGCTCGACCCGGCGTGGAGCTTCTTCGACGCGCTCGATGACTTCCCCCAGTTCTACCGGGGCCTGGCCCGCACGGCCGTCGCCCGGATCGAAGCCGGAATTGCCGGGATGGCCGACGCGGTGCTGGTTCCGTCGACGGCGCTGTGGGACAAGCTGTCCGCGGCGGGGAGCCGGCGGCTGCGGGTACCCAATGCGTGCGATCCGCGCTCACTCCCGAGGGGGCCACTGGCGCCAGCCGCGCCTCCGGTCGTGGGCTACGTCGGCTGTATCGGCGCGTGGTTCGACTGGCCGCTCGTCATCCAGCTGGCGCGCGCGCATCCCGACCTCCGCTTCGAGCTGACAGGGCCGTGCTACGTCAGGCCGGCGCGCCTGCCCTCCAACGTCGTGCTGCGCGGCGTGTGCGGTCATCCGGACGCGATGGAACGCATGGCCCGGTTCTCGGTGGGGCTGATCCCGTTCGTGCGGAACACGCTCACGGCCAGCGTCGATCCGATCAAGTACTACGAGTACCGGGCGCTCGGCGTCCCGGTGCTGAGCACGCGCTTCGGCGAAATGGCGCAACACGGCGCCGACACCGGCGTGTTCTTCGCCGACGAGCCGGACGCGCTCCGTCGTGCGCTGGAGGCGCCGCG
>CAYUPN010000144.1:0-1929 GCA_964446605.1 uncultured Bifidobacteriaceae bacterium
ACGAGCTGCTGACGGAGATCGATCAGGACACGGTGCCGTTCCGCCCGAACTACGACGGCACGCGCACGGAGCCGGTGGTCCTGCCGGCGCGCATTCCGAACCTGCTGGTCAACGGCGCCACGGGCATCGCGGTCGGCATGGCGACCAGCATCCCGCCGCACAACCTCGGCGAGGTCTGCACGGCGCTGCTGAAGCTGCTCGACAACCGCGAGCTCAGTACGGCGCAGCTGTGCCGCTGGGTGAAGGGGCCGGACTTCCCGACGGGCGGCGAGATCCTGAACACGCCGGACGAGATCAAGGAGATCTACAAGACCGGCAGCGGCGCCATCCGGCTGCGCGGCACCTGGGAGATGGGAGCGGCCACCCGCGCGGGGCAGGTGCTCTACATCACCAGCGTGCCCTACATGGTCAACAAGTCCGCGCTCGTCGAGCGCATCGCCGACGTCGTCCTCTCGCGCAAGCTCCCGGCGCTCGTCGACGTGAAGGACGTCTCGACCGACGATGTGCGGATCGAGCTGACGATCCGGAAGGACGTCGACCCGAAGCTGGTGATGGCGTACCTGTTCCGGCACACGCCGCTGCAGACCAGCGTGCCGGTGAACCTGACCTGCCTGGTGCCGACGGAGAACCCCGAGGTCGGCCGCCCCGAGCGGCTCGAGCTGCACGAGATCCTCTGGTACTTCCTGAAGTTCCGGCTCGACGTCGTCACCGCGCGGCTGGAGCACGAGCTGGAGGCGCTGAAGCGGCGCATCCACATCCTCGAGGGCTTCGAGAAGGTCTTCGACGCGCTCGACGAGATCCTGCGCATCATCCGGAAGTCGGACGGCAAGGCGGACGCGGCGTCGAAGATCATGGCGCGCTTCGGTCTCGACGCCGAGCAGACCGATGCGATCCTCGAGCTGAAGATCTACCGCCTGGCGCGGCTGGAGATCCTGCTCATCACCAACGAGCTGGCCGAGAAGCGGAAGCGGGCGCGGCAGATCACCGGGCTGCTGCGCAGCGAGCCCGACCGGTGGGCGGTCGTGCGCGAGGAGATCGAGGCGATCCAGAAGACGTACGCGGCGAAGGACAAGCGCCGCACGCAGTTCGCCACGGAGGATGGCGACGTCGAGTACTCCGCCGACGACTTCATCGTCGACGAGGACACGATCGTGATCGTGTCGCGCGACGGGTGGGTGAAGCGGCAGAAGGAAGTGCGCGACCTCGGCTCGACGCGGCTGCGCGAGGGGGACGCGGTGCTGGCGGCGCTGGCCGGCAGCACGCGCGCGACCGCGGTGTTCTTCTCGAACTTCGGCGCCGCCTACACGTGCCGCTTCGTCGACGTGCCCGCGTCGACCGGCTACGGCGAGCCGATCCAGAAGCTCTTCCGCTTCCGCGACGGCGAGCGCGTCGTCGCGGCGTTCAGCCTGGATCCCCGTGTGGCGGGGGACATCGTGCCGAAGAAGGAGGGGGACATCCCGCGCGTCCACGCGCTGGCGGTGACGAGCGACGGCTACGCGCTGCGCTTCGGCCTCGACGGCTTCGTCGAGCCGAGCACCCGCGCCGGCCGGCGGTACGCGAAGGCGGGCAACGGCATCGAGGTCGTCGGCGTCGCGCGCGTGACGGGCAGCGAGGTCGTGATCGCCGCGACCCGCTCCGCCCGCGCGATGCTGTGCCGCGCGAGCGAGATCAACTACCTGTCGGGTCCCGGCCGCGGCGTGATCCTGATCAAGCTGCAGGACAAGACCGATCGCGTGCTCGGCTTCGTCGCGTCCACCGGCGACCGCGACCTGCTGACCGTGGAGACCAGCCGCGGCGCCGAGCAGACCATCAGCACCGCGAAGTACGAGGTCACCGGGCGCGGCGGGAAGGGGAGGGAGCTCCTGCAGCGCGGGCAGTTCGTGCGCGTGATTCCGACAATGCCGGACGTGCCGCAGCTCTAGTCACGGG
>CAYUPN010000144.1:2029-6670 GCA_964446605.1 uncultured Bifidobacteriaceae bacterium
CGCCGGAAACCCCTCCAACGTCGCGCGCGACAGGAGCTTCCCTCCCGTGAAGGGCCATGCCGCCGGTGTCGGCGCCAGTCCGGCCCGGACCGGATTGTTCGCGATGTACTGCGCGGTCTGGAGCATGTCCTCGCAGCTGCGCAGGGTGTGTTCGTAATATCCCGGCTGCCACAGCGCCGATCCGAACCGGCCGCGGAACGCGACAGCGGCCCGCTGTCGTGCGAGCTTCACAAACGAGGGCAGGTGCGCATCTTCCTCCGTACCCTGCACGAGCAGGTGCAGGTGGTCCGGCATGAAGCAGTACGCAAGTACTGCGAACTGACGCTCGTCGCTCGTTTGCAGGATCTGATGCAGAACGAGGTCGACGGACCCGCTCCGTTCGAACAACCGCCGCCGGCGGAACGTGCAGAACGTCAGGAAATAGACGAAGAACCCGACGTAGTCGAAAGCAGCGAGGCGTTGCGGGCGTGCCACGGCGCCGGCGTGCAAAGCACGGTGCGTGCCGGGTGATGGCCGTGATGGCCGAACTGAAGTTCGGCCGTACGACGCCGGCCGAACTGAAGTTCGGCCCTGCGTCCGGCTCGACGTTCCGCGCTCCTCAGTTCACCAGCCGCATCTCGGCGCACGACGGGTTCGGCGGCGGGGCGCCGGTGCGGATGGCGTCCAGCGCCGCCTGCGCCATGAAGGCGTAGCCGGTGTCGTTCGGGTGGAAGCCGTCGCCCGAGTAGGTGCCCGCCTGGTACGAGCGCGGGTCGCACATCAGATCGACGACGGTGACGTTGCCGCCGAGGAGGGCGTTGGCCCCCCGGGTCGTGAAGCCGACGGAGAGGCGCTGCAGCCAGCGCCGGTCGCGCAGCGAGCGGTTGCGCGCGAAGGGGAGGCCGGCGAAGTTCGGCAGGTTCAGCACGTAGATGCGCGCCGACGGGGCGCGGCCGCGGACGATGTCCAGGAGCTCGCGATAACCGGCGGCGAGGGCGGCGACCTGCCCGTCGATGTAGGCCTCCGGGCTCTGCGAGCCGGCGGCGCCGCGGTCGAGCGCGGTGGCCAGCGTGTTGACGTCGTTGCCCCCCGCGAAGATCGTGACGAGCGTCGTCTCGCGCGGGACGAACGGCCCCTCGTTCTCCACGAAGTTGTGGTTGATCCCGATGCCGACCTGGTTGCCGATCGCCTGCACCTCAGGGGTCAGCACGGCGCCGGGCAGGCCGAGGTTCATGAAGCCGGCGGTCCCGCCGCCGCTGTTCAGCTCGCGGGCGATGCGCGGGACGTAGCCGGTGCCGGTGGGGCACTGCGCGAACGGCAGGCAGGGCACGCTGGCGCCGATCCCGATTGCATCGCTCGCCCCGATGGCGGTGTAGAAGACCTGGGTGGGCGCTGACGGCCCAGCCGGATTCCCGCCATCGCCGGAGTCGGAATCCGAGCAGGCGGGCAGCAGGAGGGCGCAGCAGGCGGCGAGAATCAGCAGTCGGCGCATACGAGCTCAGGCATTATGCAAGCGGACTGCCGGGCAGGTGAGCCGTGCAGCGGGCGGCTGGCGGCTGGCGGCAGGCAGTCCCGGGAGCCTGTCAGTGTGTAGCAGTGGGCTGGCTGGTGGCCATCTTTGCCCTGCTGCCCGCCGCAGGTCACTGCCGCCGGCAGGCCACTGCCAGCTGCGAGCTGCCAGCCGCCCGCTACACTCGTCACCGCTGGCAGCAACAGGCGTCGGCTGCTGCGTCAGGTTCCGTACGTCGAATCCGGCAGCCCGATGTACACTAAACGGTCCCGCATGGGCATTCTCGATCGTTTCAAGACGCAGCCGAAATGGAAGCACCCGGATCCGGCCACACGGCTGGCCGGGGTGCAGGAGCTTCCGGAAGACGAGCAGGACGTGCTCGCCGAGGTCGCGCGGACCGATGAGGACGCGCGCGTGCGGCGGGCGGCCGTCAGCAAGCTGGGGGTCGTCGCCGTGCTGGGCGACGTCATGCGCGACGATGCGGACGCCGAAGTGCGCGATGAGGCAGCCGGCGTGCTGGTGGACATCGCGCTGGGGGCGTACGAGGCCGACGAGCCGGCCAGCCTGGCCGCGCTCGACGCGCTCGGCACGCTCCCGCAGGCGGCTGCGCAGAAGCAGTTCGTGCTGGTCGCCAAGGCGGCACGGCGGGAGACGGTCAGCCGCGCGGCGCTCGAGCGCCTCGGCGGCGATCAGCGGGCGCTCGGATCGGTCGCCCGGCGGTCGGAGCACGCGGCGATCCGCGAAGCGGCGCTGGCGGCGCTCGTCGACCCCGGCGAGCTGGCCGCGACGGCGCTCAAGAGCAGTTTCCGCGAGACGGCCCTCGGCGCGCTGGAGCGGGTGACCGATCCGGCGGCGTTGCGGTCGGTGGCGACGCGGGGCGTGAATCAGGCAGCGGCGCGGCGCGCGCGGGCGATGCTGCGCGCGATCGAGGAACAGGAAGCGGCGGCGGCAGCCGCGGAGGCGGCCCGGATGGCGGCGATCGAATCCCGGCGCAGGGCACAGCGCGACATCATCCGCGAGATCGAGGCGCTCGCGGCGGCAGCCGGCGAGGCCGGGGCGGGGGAGCGGCTGGCGACGCTCGAAGCGCGGTGGCGCGAAGACGGCGTCGACGCGGACGCGGACACGCTCGCGCAGTTCGAGGCGGCGTTCCAGGCCGCGCGCGACGCGCTCGAGCGGTCGAACCAGGAGCGCGCCGAGCGCGAACGGCAGGCGCGCGAGACGGAGACGCAGCTGGCGGAGCGGCGCGCGGTGGTCAACCGCGTGCGCGCGCTGCCGGGCGAGGCGCCCGCCGACGCCGAAGCCGCCATCCAGGCAGAGTGGGACGCGCTGCCCATCGTCGACCATCCGGAGATGCGGCAGCTGCAGGCCGACTTCGAGGCGGCGCTGCGGGGGCTCGAGCGGCGCCGGCGCGAGATCAGCGCGCTGGGGGACCGCATCGGCCGCGCCGGCGAGCTGGCGGCGGCGCTGGAGACGGTGGCCGCCGACGAGCAGTTCCCGCGGGCGCGCGAGCTGCGGCAGCGCGCGCGGCGCATCCGCCAGGAAGCCCGCGCGACCATCGCGACGCTGGAGCAGGATCCCGCCGGGCAGGAGGTCGTCGCCCGCGTCAAGGCGGCCGACGAGGCGCTCGAAGCACGCGAGGCGGCGTGGCGCGAGCTGCAGAACGCCGAGTCCGAGAAGCGGAAGCGGCGGGCGCAGCAGGCGCTCCAGCGGCTCACCGATCTGCAGAAGCTCGAGACCCCGACGCTGAAGGCGCTCGATCGCGCGCTGACGGAAGCGATCGCGTCGGAGACGGAGCTGGATCAGGAGCCCGGCAGCGACCCCGAGCGGCAGGAGCTCCGCGAGCAGCTGGCCGCGGCGCGCGCGGCGCTGCAGCCGCGCGCCGACGAGCTGCGCGAAGCCGACGACTGGCGCCGCTGGGCGAACGCCGGCGTGCAGGAGCAGCTCATCGCGCAGATGGAGGCGCTCGCCAGCGAGCCGGACGCGCACGTCGCGCTGCGCCGCGTGCGCGAGCTGCAGGCCGAGTGGAAGACCGTGGCGGCCGCGCCGCGCGATCGCGCCGAGGCGCTCTGGAACCGGTTCCGCACGGCGATGCAGGCGGTGCGCGAGCGGCTGGAGCCGGTGCGCGCCGAGATGGCGTCGCAGCAGGCCGGCAATCTCGCGCGCAAGATCGCGCTGTGCGAGCAGGCCGAGGCGCTGGCCGATTCGACCGACTGGATTGCCACCGCCGACGCGTTGAAGGCGCTGCAGGCCGAGTGGAAGACGATCGGCCCGGCGCCGCGCCGCGACGAGCAGGCCGTCTGGGAGCGCTTCCGCACCGCGTGCAACCGCTTCTTCACCCGCCGGCAGGACGATCTGAAGCAGCGCCGCACGCTCTGGGCGTCGAACCTGGAGAAGAAGGAGGCGCTCATCGCGCGCGCCGAGGCGCTGGCCTCGACCACCGACTGGGAGGCCGGCTTCGCCGAGCTGAAGACGCTCCAGGCCGAGTGGAAGGCCATCGGCCCGGTGAAGAAGACGAAGTCGGAAGCGGTGTGGCAGCGGTTCCGCGCCGCGTGCGACGCGTTCATGGAGCGCTATCGCACCCGCGACGCGGAGGCGTTCGCCGACCGCGTGGCCCGGCGCGAGGCGCTGATCGCCGACGCCGAGACGCTGGCCGCGGAGGTCGCCAACGGGCCGGTCGACACCCTGCTGGAGCGGGTGCGGAGCCTGCGCAGCGGCTGGCAGCAGGCCGGCCAGATGCCGCGCGACCTGCTCCGCCCGCTGCTGGCCCGCTTCGACGCCGCGCTCGCCGGCATCATCCAGGCGGCGCCCGACGCGTTCCGCCACACGGAACTGGACGTCGAGACCAACCGCCGGCAGCTCGAGTCGCTCTGCGAGCGCGTGGAGAAGCTGGCGTCGCGCCAGCCGCAGGTTCCCGTTGAGGCCTCACCGGTGTCGGTGCTGGCGCACCAGCTGCGCGAGGCGCTGGCGGCCCGTACGATCGGCGGGCGCCCGGACGAAGAGTCGCGGTGGAAGAACAGCGAGTACGAAGTGCGCGCCGCGCAGGACCAGTGGCAGAAGGTCGGCTTCGTGCCCGAGCCGATCGTCGCGCCGCTGGCCGCACGCTTCCAGCGCGCGGTGCATCGCTTCTACGGCGACCGGAGGCCCGGCAGAGG
>CAYUPN010000144.1:6770-8005 GCA_964446605.1 uncultured Bifidobacteriaceae bacterium
CTGCCAGCCGCCAGCTACATGGATCACCTGAACGTGTAGCCGATTCCGATCTTGAAGTCCGGCGAGTCGAACAGCCCGCCCTTCACTTCCAGGAAGACCTTCCCGAACTCGATGCCGCCGAGGATGTTCAGACCCGCCTCGGTGTCCGACCCGTTGTCGAAATCGTAGAAGTTCACGGCCGGACCGCCGCCGGCGTAGAACGTCGTGTTCCGCCGCGTGCGCAGCGGGAACTTGTAGATCGCCTCGACGTTCAGCGCCAGCGTGGTGACGTTGTCCCCCACGCCGAGCTCGACGTTCGGGCGCAGGTGCAGGTAGTCGACGAGCTCGGCGCTCTCGTAGTGCCCGCCGAAGTAGAACTGATCCGGATCGACGCTGACGCCGGCCCGGACGCCGCCCGCCTGGGCCGCCGCCGGCGCGGCGAAGGCGAGCAGGGTGAAGAGTGCAGCTGCCGTGCTTTTCCAGAACGATGACAAATGAACCTCCGTTACGGGGGGAGCCTCAGCTACATGGATAGCACGGATGGAGATCCTTGTCAGGCCTTGGACTTTGGGCTTCAGGCTTTGGGCTCCACCTGAACAGTAGCAACAAGCTGCATTCCGAACTTCAGTTCGGCCTTCACGCGCCAGGATGGCGCGCAGCGTGACAGCGAACAACCTCCGGGTGGAGCTGGATGAGGGGATAACCCCCATCCAGCCCAAAGCCCAGGGCCCAAGGCCCAAGGCCGCCGAAGGCCCAGGGCCCAAGGCCGCCGAAGGCCCAGGGCCCGAGGCCGCCGAAGGCCCAGGGCCCAAGGCCTGCACGCGTCAGTACCGATAGTGTTCCGGCTTGTACGGCCCGTCCACCGGCACGCCGATGTAGTCGGCCTGGTCCTGCGAAAGGCGCGTGAGCTTCACGCCCAGGTGATCCAGGTGCAGCCGCGCGACCTGCTCGTCCAGGTGCTTCGGCAGCATGTAGACGCGCTTCTCGTACTTGCCGTTGTTCTGGTGCAGCTCGATCTGCGCGATGACCTGGTTCGTGAACGACGCCGACATCACGAAGCTCGGATGCCCGGTCGCGCACCCGAGGTTGAGCAGCCGCCCCTCGGCCAGGATCAGCACCGAGTGGCCATCGGGGAAGCGCCACTCGTCGTACTGCGGCTTGATGTTGATCCGCTCGATGCCGGTGACGCGCTTCAGGCCGACCATGTCGATCTCGTTGTCGAAGTGGCCGATGTTGCCGACGATGGCCTTGTCCTT
>CAYUPN010000145.1:0-7609 GCA_964446605.1 uncultured Bifidobacteriaceae bacterium
AGGTCGGATCGGGTCGGATCAGGTCGGATCAGGTCGGATCAGGTCGGATCAGGTCCGCGCGGCCGCTCGCTGATCCCGGCTCGCGGCCGCGCGATCGGGTCAGATCAGGTCCCGCCCGCAGGCGCGACGAGTGCGCGGGCGGGTCCGCCGAAGCCGGCCGGACTCCGCAGAAGGCCGGCGTAGGCGGACGGATCAGGTCCCGCCTTCGCGCTGCGCGCTTCGGCGGATCAGGTCGGCGGGCCCGCTCGCGGATCCTTGCTCGCGGCTTGCCTGGGGAGTGGAGGGTTCGGCCTCGCTGACGCCGTACGCGCGGAGCACGTCCTCGAGCCTCACCTCGCCCAGCACCCGCGTCGCGTCGAGGCGGCTGACGACCGGCAACGAGCGGTGCGGGCCGAACGCGCGCAGCGCGACGTCGAGCGACTGATCGGGGTGCAGCACCGGCGCGCCGCCGGGCCGGAGCGTGCCGCCGTCGAACGCGCGCATCGCGTCCTCGACGCGCAGCGGCCGCGACTCGCGCTCGCGGTCGAGCGACGGCAGCTGCATGCCGTCCTGCGCGGCGACCATGTCGAAGAACGACACCGCCGTCAGCCGCCGCGCCACCAGGTACGAAACGAGGTTCGCCACCATCACCGGAAGGATGATGACGTAGCTGGCGCTGACCTCGAAGACCATGAAGAGCGACGTGATCGGCGCGCGGAACACCGCGGCGAAGAACGTGCCCATCCCGACGAGCACGTAGGCGCTCGGCGGACTCGTCGGCAGCGGCCAGTAGAGCTGCGCGAGCCCGCCGATGCTGCCGCCGATCATCGCGCCGATGAACAGCGTCGGCGCGAACATGCCGCCCGGCGTGCCCGCCGCGAAGCACATCGCCGTCGCCGTCATCTTCGCCAGCGCGAGCGCGAGGAGCAGCCCCCACCCGAACTCGTCGTGCAGCGCGTTGTCGACCGTGCCGTAGCCGGCCCCCATCACCTGCGGCAGCACCAGCCCGATGAGCCCCACGGACGCGCCGGCCGCGAACGGCTGCAGCAGCCGCCACGGCGTCGCCGAGTCGGAGAGCCGCCCGCGCAGGATGCCGAGCGCCCGCACGAAGGCGGTGCCGAGCAGGCCGCCGGCCAGCCCGACCGCCGCATACAGCACCAGCTCCGAGGGATGCGTCAGCTCGAAGGCCGGCACGCGGAACAGCGGCTCGTCGCCGAGGAACCAGCGTCCCACCACCACCGACGACACGGCGGCGAGGACGATGGAGCCGAGGACGCTGGCGTTCCAGGAACCGATGACCTCTTCCATGACGAAGAGGACCGCCGTGATCGGCGTGTTGAACGCGGCGGCGATGCCCGCCGCCGCGCCGACCGGCACGATCAGCCGCAGGTGCTCTTTCGGCAGCGCGAAGGCGCGTCCCAGCCGCGACGCCACCCCCGCGCCCATCTGCAGGGCCGGGTCCTCCGGACCCAGCGAGTTGCCGCTGCCGATCGACGTCGCGCACGCGATGAACTTCGCGAGCACGGTGCGGAACGGCACGTAGCCGTCGGAGACGTACAGCGCCGCCTTCGTGTGCGTCAGGCCGCTGCCCGACGCCTCCGGCACGAGCAGGTGCACGAACATGGCCGCAAGGCCGCCGCCGAGAATCGGCGCGGCCAGCGTCCACGCGACGTTGGCGCCCACGGGCGTACCGAGCGTGCTCCAGCCGACCAGGTCGATGGCGAAATGGAAACAGACGACGAGCAGCCCGGCCGTGATGCCGATGCAGACCGAAAGGAGGAGCACGCGCTGCGTGTCGGTGACGCGCGGCGCGCGCGGGATCGGCAGAACGGATGGACGCTTCACGAGGCGGGATCCTCGCCTGACGCGGGCGTGCCCGCAAGGACCTCGGCCAGCACCCGCGCCTCGACGGACGTGTCGTGGCAGGCCGGCGTGGCATTCCAGAGGCGCGCCGCCAGGGCGAGCTCCGCCTCCGCGGCTTCCGCGTCCACCGGTGGCCGCCGCCGCAGCCGGGCGTCCGCCTCGGTCGCGGCGGCCGCGGCCTCGGGCGTGGACCCGGCGCAGCCGCGCGTCTGCGCGAACACGGCCGCGAGCACCTGGCGCGCGCGGCGCGCCCGCGTGGCCAGCCGCAGCCGCGGCAGATTCGGGTCGAGCGCGAGGACCCGCTCGATGAGGCGCAGCCGATCGCGCAGGTCCGCGCGATCGCGATCGATCGCGAGCGCCCGGCGCAGCGTCCCGGCGGCTTCGGCCCGGCGGCCGTCGGCGGCCTCGGCGCCCGCCAGATCGGACAGCAGCGCCACGTCGTCGGGGACCGCCGCGCGCGTCGCGCGCAGCAGCTCGATGGCGGGGTCCAGCGCGCCCGCGCTGACGAGCCGCGCGGCCACGCGGCGCGCCCGCTCGACGTCCTCCGCCGGCAGCTCGGCCTTGAGGCGGAGCAGCTCCGAGACCACCTCTTCGCGCGTGCCGTGGTCCTCGAGGAACTCGATCAGCTCGAAGCGGATGGCGATGCGGGCGTCGGGCGTCTCGTCGGGCCAGACGCCGTAGATCGCGCGCTGGTAGAACGCGCGCGCGGGGTCGTGACGGTCCCGCAGGGCCTGCACGCGCGCCATGGCGAGGTTGAGCGGACCGCTCGTCGGATCCCGGCGCAGCAGGTCGGTCAGGTACGCCTCGGCCTCCCCGACACGCCCGAGCTGCAGCAGGGCGAGCGCCAGGGCGCGGCCGGTCTCGAGATGACCGCGTTCCAGCGCCAGCGCGCTCCGGTACTCGACGACGCCGGCCGCCAGCTCGCCGCGGGCGACGAGCGCGTCGCCGCGGTCGCGATGCGCCTGCGCCAGCTCCGCCCGGCGCTCCGCGTGCACCGAGGCCAGCAGCGCCGTCACGGCCGCCAGCAGCCCGATGCCGACGACCACGATTACGACGAGCGGCCGCCTGTCCGCCGATCCCCCATCTGCCGCCCCCGCCATCCTTTCAGCATATCGCTCCGCACCCGGCCGGGCGTCCGGCGGGCGGCGGGATGTGGGGACGGGGGTGCGTGGCCCGCGGGCGGGATAATGAATGCTGTGAGCACAAATGAATACGGCCCGGGACCCGGCTTCCGGCCGCGACCGGAAGCCGGTTTGGTTCGCCGCTCCATCGCGCCGACATCCAGGGCTCGACCGGATCAGCTGACGCGGAACCCGGCCGGATTCGGCGGAAATTCTCCCGCTGAGGTACACTAGAGAATTCCGTACACAAACCAGGGCGCCTCGAAGCTGTCGTTGCGCCGCCCGGGCCGCACGCAGGTTCAGCGGCCGATGAGAACTCGACCGCATGACCCTGACCGCATCCGACGCGCTGGCCCGCCTGCGCGAGGGCAATCGCCGTTTCGTCTCGGGCGTCCGCAGCCTCGAGGCGCTGCTGACGCAAACCCGGCGCGCGGACCTGGCCACGAGCCAGCGCCCGTTCGCGATCGTGCTCGGTTGTTCCGACTCGCGCGTGCCGGCAGAGCTGGTCTTCGATCAGGGGCTCGGCGACCTGTTCGTCATCCGCGTCGCGGGCAACATCGTCGCGCCCTCGCAGGTCGGCAGCGTCGAGTTCGCGGCCGAGCGCTTCGGCATCCGGCTCGTCGTCGTGCTGGGGCACACGTGCTGTGGCGCGGTGACCGCCACGCTCGAGCAGCTACGGGCCGGCGATCATCCGTCGCCGAACCTGCGGTCGATCGTCGATCGCATCCGGCCGACGGTAGAGACTTTGCTGGCGGCCGGCGTGGATCTGGACGACGACGGAATCGTCCGGCAGGCGGTGCGGGCCAACGTCCGCAAGGCTGCCGATCAGCTGCGGCACGGGTCCGTGCTGCTCGAGTCGCTTCGCCGCGAGGGTCTGCGCGTGGTCGGAGCCGAGTATTCACTGTCCACCGGCGAGGTGGACTTCTTCGATGGGGAGATTCTGGATGAAGGATAGCCGCGCTGGCGCCGCGCGGGCGCTGTTCGTCGGATGTCATGGCGGAGTGGGACGGGCCGTGCTCGCGGTCATCGAGCGCAGTGCGCCGGGCCGGCGGCTGGCCGAACGCCTGGACACGCTCCTGCTGGTCGACCGGCACCATGTGGACGATCCCATCGTCCCGCCCGGAGCGACCCTGATGCCGCCCATGACGATCGGTACGGTCGAGACGCTCACCGCGCTCGTCCGTCAGCATGCGATCACGACCGTCGTCGACGTGTCGTCGATCGATACCGTCGAGTGCACGAAAGCGTGCGACGCGCTCGGCGTGAACTTCCTCTGCACGAGCATCGAGGAATGGCCCGGCCGGTCGACCATTGCGACCGACGAGGCCATCCTCGGGCTGCTGCCGCCGCGGCGGCCGGTGCTCCCCAACCGCAGCCATCTCGTCGGCGCCGGCGCGAACCCCGGCATCGTCAACGCGCTCGTCTTCGCCGCCATGGAAGAGATGGCGGCGCGCGCCGGTGTCGCGGCCACGCCGGAGGCGCTCGCGCTGCAGTCCGTGCTCATCACCGAAGAGGACACCACGCACGACGTCGCGAACCCGGCCGGACACGGCGAGTTCGCGATGACCTGGAGCCCGCCGCACTGCCTCGAGGAGATGTACGAGCCGCGGGCCTTCGCCGCCCGGAACGGACGCGTCGTCGATCTCGGCCATCGGCCCGTCGACGCGTGGTATCGCGCGCGCTGCGGCGAGTCGATCATCGAGGGCATGGCCGTGCCGCACGAAGAAGTCGTGACGCTCGCGCGCCGGCTCCCGTCCGTCGAGATCGGATTCCTGTACCGCATTCCCGAGGCTGCACGCCAGGTACTGGAGACGCTCCCCGTCACCGGACGCGATCCGCGCACCTGGCCCACCCGTCGGCTGTATCCGCCATGGACGACGACGCTCGCCGGCGAGGACCGGGTGGGTGTGCTGCTGTGCAGCCGCAAGTACGGCGAGCTGTGGATGGGCTTCCGGACCGACGTCAGCCTGGGACTGCAGTACGACACCAACGCGACGCAGCTGCAGGTGGCCGCCGGCGTCGTCGCCGGCTGGCTGCAGCTCGGCAACCAGACCGGCATCCACTTCGTCGAGGATCTCGACTGGCGGGCATTCCTCGACGACGCCTCGGAGGTCCTGGGGCCGCCGCTGATCGTGCACGACCCGGATGCCGAGCCGGCGGGGCTGGCGGAGCGGCGCGTCGGCGTCGCCGTGTAGCCTCCGGATCGAACGCTATTCGATCCAGTCCCCGGTCAGGCCGGTCGCAACCCAGACACCGTCCCGCTTCTCGAGAAGGACGGTGGCGCCTTCGTAGCCGATCCGCACGCGCGCGGCGGCTCTCGTGAGCGCGTCGTCCGCGAAGTCGACCCCCAGCAGGATCGGGAACGTCTCGAAGATCCATCCACCCTGGCCCAGTGGCCAGGGCGCACGTGGAAGTGCGTGACCAGAAGGCGCGCACGTCCACGGCCGCCCCGGCCGGCTGGTTCGGCACCGCCATGATCGACTGCGGCACTCATCGTTGAGTTCCGCATTCAGGGCGACCGGATCGATGGGTTTCGGGTCCGGCTGCGGAGCGGGGCCGGCGCCCAGCAGCCCCAGGAGAACGACAGACGCGATTGACAGCGCGGTCATAGCCTGTCCGCGGATCTGGTCAGTCAGAACCAGCGCTGTCAATCTGGACGGACACGGGCACACAATCCCCGCGCTCAGGTATCCTTTTCCCTGATGTGCACAGTTTTGCGCGGGCCGCGATCGCACGCCGGCCTTCACGTCGACACGCCGGGTCATTCCGCATGACCCTCATCGGACACAACGTCGCCGTCGACGGCGAGCTTTCCGCCGACGGGGACCTCACGGTGGAAGGGCGTGTCACCGGATGGATCGTCGTCCGCGACGGCACGCTCACGATCGCTCCGACCGCCCGCATCGACGGCGACCTGCGCGCCCCGCGCATCGTCGTCCAGGGGCGGGTCCGTGGCGCCGTGCTGGCATCGGAGCGGATTGAGCTCGGCCCGGCCGCGGTCGTGGAAGGAGGCCTGAGCGCCGAGCGAATCGCGATCGCCGACGGCGCGTGGTTCAGCGGCACGCTCGACATGGGCCGCCGCACCATCGCCGCGAAGGTCGCGGAATACCGCGCCGGTCGCCGGGCCGAGACGTAGGGCCGAACGTAGGGCCGAACTTCAGTTCGGCCATTCAGGGGCCAGGGATCAGGGGTCAGGGGTCAGGGACCAGGGGCCAGGGGCCAGGGGCCAGGGGCCAGGAACCAGAGCACGACGATGAGCCGGACTCCCAAATTCGAGCCGCGTGAGTCGCCCGCGCCGCATCGCATCTGGGGGCAGGACCTGGATGCGGCGGCGATCCGGCAGCTGGAGAACGCGTGCGCGCTGCCGGTCTCGGTGGCCGGCGCGCTGATGCCGGACGCGCACGTCGGCTACGGCCTGCCGATCGGCGGCGTGCTGGCGACGGACAACGCGGTCATTCCGTACGCCGTCGGCGTCGACATCGCGTGCCGCATGAAAATGTCGGTGCTCGACCTGCCGCTCCGCACGCTCGACGAGGACCAGGCGCGGCTGCGGCAGGCGATCGAGCGCGAGACCCGCTTCGGGGTCGGCGCGACGTTCAAGCAGCGGCGGCGGCACGCGGTCATGGACGAGGACTGGACCGTCTCGCCCGTCACCGCGGCGATGAAGGACCGCGCCTGGTCGCAGCTCGGCACCAGCGGCAGCGGCAACCACTTCGTCGAGTTCGGCCGCCTCGTGGTCTTCGATCCCGACATCGGTCTCGCTCCCGGCGAGTACGTCGCGCTGCTCAGCCACTCCGGCAGCCGCGGCGCCGGCGCGCAGGTGGCGCAGCACTACAGCCGGCTCGCGCAGAAGCAGCACCCCGAGCTGCCGCGCGAGCTCGCGCATCTGGCCTGGCTCGATCTGTCCACGGAACCCGGCCAGGAGTACTGGGCCGCGATGGAGCTGATGGGGAAGTACGCCGCCGCCAACCACGCGCTGATTCACCGGCACGTGGCCGGCGCGCTCGGCGCCGGCGTGCTGCTGGACGTCGAGAACCACCACAACTTCGCGTGGCGCGAGCACCACACGCTCCCCGACGGCTCCGAGGTGGACGTCATCGTCCACCGCAAGGGCGCGACGCCGGCCGGCGACGGCGTGCTCGGCATCATCCCCGGCTCCATGGCCGCGCCGGGCTACATCGTCCGCGGCCGCGGGTCGGATGCCTCGCTGCACTCGGCGGCGCACGGCGCGGGACGCCGCATGAGCCGCACGGAAGCGAAGCGCACCTTCAACTGGAAGGACGTGCAGCAGTACCTCCGCGACCGCAAGGTCACCCTGATCTCGGCCGGTCTCGACGAGGTCCCGATGGCCTACAAGGACATCGACGAGGTCATGCACGCCCAGCGCGACCTCGTCGACGTCGTCGCGCGCTTCGAGCCGCGGCTGGTGAAGATGGCGCCGGCCGGCGAACGGCCGGAAGATTGACACCAGGAGGGCCTGACCCAGGAGGGCCGGCCTCAGGCCGGCGAACGACGCAAACCGTAGCTGGCAGCTGGCGGCCGGCAGCGCGCGCAGCCTGCCCGCCGTAGCGCGCGCCAGCGCGCGAAGGCGGGACCTGATCCGACCTGATCCGACCTGATCCGACCTGATCAGACCTGATCAGACC
>CAYUPN010000146.1:0-7543 GCA_964446605.1 uncultured Bifidobacteriaceae bacterium
GCTCTCCGTCGTCGAGGAACACGACGTCGCGGGTGTGCGAGAGGATGGCCGGCACATCGGAGGCGACGAAGTACTCGTCGTCGCCCAGCCCGACGACGAGCGGCGGGCCGTAGCGCGCGGCGACGAGCGTGTCGGGGTCGTCGGCCGACATCAGGACGAGCGCGAACAGTCCGCGGAGCCTGACGAGCGCGCGCCGGACCGCCGGCTCGAGGCCGTCGCCGCGCATCTCGCTCTCCACCAGGTGCGCGACGATCTCGGTGTCCGTGTCGGTGACGAAGTGATGGCCGTCGCGCTGCAGCTCGCCTTTCAGCTCCAGGTAGTTCTCGATGATGCCGTTGTGGACGACGACCAGGCGACCGGTGCAGTCGCGATGCGGATGGGCGTTCTCTTCGGTGGGACGGCCGTGCGTGGCCCAGCGGGTGTGGCCGAGGCCGTAGCGTCCCTCGAGCGCGCTGCCGGCCAGCACCGCTTCGAGGTTGGCGAGCTTGCCCGGGCTCCTGCGAATCTCGACGTGGCTGTTGTTGACGACCGCCACGCCGGCCGAATCGTACCCGCGATACTCGAGACGCCGGAGCCCCTCGACGAGGATGGGGAGGACCGGCCGCTGACCGATGTACCCGATGATGCCGCACATGGTGGTTCTCCGCAGCAGACAACAGGCAGCCGACAGCGGCGGGGCCGGCGGGGAGCGGCGGGCGCCCGGCGGATCGTGTCTGCCGGATGCCAGCGCCCGGCGCCCGCTACTGGCTCTTCTTCCGTTCCACCCAGTCCTCCTTGTTGACCTGCCGGCTGCGCGCGATGCCGAGCGCGCGTGGCGGCACGTCCTCCACGATCGTCGAGCCGGCCGCGACATAGGCGCCCTGCCCGACGCGCACGGGCGCGACGAGCTGCGAGTCGCTGCCGATGAAGGCGCCGTCCTCGATGATCGTCGGGTGCTTCGTCGTCCCGTCGTAGTTGCAGGTGATCGCGCCGGCGCCGACGTTGACGTTCGCGCCGATCGTCGCGTCGCCCAGGTACGCCAGGTGGCTCGCCTTCGAGCCCGGGCCGAGAATGGTCTTCTTCAGCTCGACGAAGTTGCCGATGTGTGACTTCTCCCCCGCCTCGCTGCCCGGACGCAGGTGCGCAAAGGGGCCGACCACCGCGTCATCGGCGATCACGGAATCGGTGATCACGCAGTAGTTGCGAATCGTGACACGGTCGCCGACGCGCGCGTTCACGAGCCGCGAGCCGCTCTGGATCTCGCAGGCCGCGCCGACGGTCGTGCTGCCTTCCAGGTAGACGTTCGGATGCAGGACCGTGTCGGGCCCGACGACCACGTCGACGTCGACGTACGTGGTGGCCGGATCGATCAGCGTCACGCCGGCCGCCATCAGCTCCTCGTTCTTCTTCTGACGCACGAGTGCAGCAACCTCCGCGAGCTCGCTGCGGCTGTTCACGCCGCGGATCTCGCTGGCATCGTCGACGGTCACCGTGGAAACCGGCAGCGACCGGCGACGATAGATCGGAATCAGGTCCGGTAGATAGTACTCGCCCTGCGCATTCTGCGCGGCCACGGATCGCAGCGCCTCGAACAGCGGCTCGAGCGCGAACGCGTAGATGCCGGCGTTCACTTCCTTGATGGCGCGCTCGGCAGGCGATGTGTCGCGTTCCTCCACGATGCGGACGAGCTGGCCATCGCGGCGGAGGATGCGGCCGTAGCCGTACGGCGACTCGACCACGGCCGTGACAAGGGTCGCGGCGGCCCCGTCGGCTCGATGGCGCTCGATGAGCGCCTCGAGCGTGGCCGGCCGGAGCAGCGGGACGTCGCCATACAGCAGGACGACGTCGCCGGTCGCGCCGCGCAGCACGGGCTCGGCCTGGAGGAGGGCGTGGGCGGTCCCGAGCTGCGGCTCCTGGACCACGAACCGGAGGTCATGGTCGGCGCCGAAGGCTTCCTGAATCGGGCCGGCGCCGTGACCGACGACGAGTGTCGTGGACTCCGGCCGGAACGCGCGTACCGTGCGGAGCACGTGCTCGAGCAGGGGAACGCCGGCGACCGGATGCAGGACCTTCGGGAGCGCCGATTTCATGCGGGTGCCCTTGCCGGCGGCAAGGATGACCACGTGAGCGGGCGTCATTGGGTCATCTACCGGAGCTCTTGGCGCGTTCGATGAGCGAGTAGAGTTCCCGGCGAGAGAGTCGCGTCTCCGCGGCTAGTGCGTGAAGGGCGTCGCGCCTGGACAGCCCCATCTCCTCGGTCAGTCGGCCGAATTCGCGCAGTGCATCGGCTTCAGAGAGTGCCGGGTGCGCCGCCGGACCGACGCCGCTGTCTAGGCCAGATACCAGAATCACGCACTCGCCCCGTTGCGGGATCCGTCCGTCTCGTGCCGCCGCTGCCAGATCCGGCAGGCTGCCACGATGCCAGGTCTCGTGCACCTTGGTGAGTTCCCGCGCGACCACGGCGTCCCGGTCGCCAAGAACGGCCGACAGATCCTCGAGGGTAGCCGCCAGGCGGAGCGGAGACTCATACAGGACCAGGGTTCCCTGCGCCCTCGCAGCGCGCAGCGCCAGCCATCGCCTTCGCTCGGCACCTCTTGCGGGCGGAAACCCTAAAAAGGTCACGGCCTCCAGGGGAAGCCCACTGCCTGCGAGCGCGACGGTTAGGGCGGATGCCCCAGGCAGGGCCTCGATCCGGATGCCCCGCCGAACCGCCTCCGAGACTATCAGATATCCCGGATCGGACACTCCCGGCATGCCCGCGTCGGTAACCACCGCGACTGACTTGCCGGCCGCGATCTCGTCGAGCAGCTGCGGCACGCGGCGCCGCTCGTTGTGCGCATGCAGGCTCACCGTCGGCGTCGCGATCCCGTAATGATTCAACAGCTTCGCGGTGCGCCGGGTGTCCTCGGCCGCGATGAGATCGACCTCCTTGAGGACGCGCAGCGCACGGAGCGTGATGTCTTCCAGGTTGCCGATCGGCGTGGCGACCAGGAAGAGCGTTCCGGGCATAATGGTGGGTCGGCGCTTATTGTACCATTGGCTCTTTTGTGCCCATGTATTCCTCGGAACCGCTGCCCCATTTCGTGGATGACTACCTGCAGTATCTGCAGGAGACGCGTCCCACGCTTGCCGCGCTGGACGGCGTGCACACCCATGACGACCTGCTCGAGGACCTGAGTCGCTCGGCCATCGAGGCCGACGCCCGGGCATTGGCGGGCTTCGCCCGCCGGCTCAGCGAGATCGATCCGAACGGGCTGAGCCCCGTCGAGACGCTGGAGCAGCCGGTCATCGCCGACCACATCCGCGCACGGATGTACGAGGCCGAGGAGATCCGGACGTGGGAGCGGAACCCGCAGCTCTACGCCGACATCCTCTCGTCGAGTCTCGCCGCGCAGGCCATCTTCGCCTACGCACCGTCGACCGAGCGCGCGCGCCGGCTGCTCTCGAAGCTCCGGCAGACGCCCCGGCTCGTGCAGTCGGCGCGCGACAACATCAAGGACCCGCCGGGCATCTTCGCCAAGATCGGCGTCGAGACGTTCCGCGGCACGCTGCGCTTCATCGAACACGATCTGCCGCGCGCCCTGCGCGACGTCGACGACCTGCACCTGCTCGGCGATCTCGCCGATGCCTCCACCGAAGCGGTGCAGGCCATCCGCAGCTACGTCGACTATCTCGAAACGGAGCAGGCGCCCAAGGCGCGCGCGAGCTTCCGTCTCGGACGGGACCGCTTCGAACAGAAGATCCGGCTCGAAGAGGGGCTCGGCGGCATCACGGTCGATCGGCTGCTCGCGATCGCCGAACGCGAGCTCGCGGCGACGGAGGATCAGTTCCGCGCGGCGGCGGCAAAGGTCGACGGCGGCGACCCGCTCGCGGCGCTGCAGAAGGCCAAGGAGCGGCACCCGGAGCCCGGCGGGCTCGTCCGCGCCGCCGAAGCGCAGCTCGGCGAGCTCCAGGCGTTCCTCGAAAAGCAGAAGCTGGTCTCGCTGCCGTCGGGCGAGCCGGTCGTCGTCGCGCCCACGCCCGACTTCTTCCGCTGGTCGACCGCCAGCATGTGGACGCCCGGCCCGTTCGAGACGCGGCCGGCGCGCGCCTGCTACTACGTCACCGACGTCGACCGGTCATGGCCGGAGGAACGGCAGCGCGAGCACCTGCGCGACTTCAACTTCGGCACGCTCTGGTGCATCTCGATGCACGAGGTCTACCCGGGGCACTTCCTGCAGTACCAGCACCTGCGCGGCGTCGAGTCGAAGGTCCGCAAGTCGATCTTCTTCGCGCCGGCGACGTTCGTCGAAGGCTGGGCGCACTACGCCGAGGAGATGATGATCGAGGCGGGCTTCGGCAGGAAGGATCCGTTCATCCGCCTCGGCCAGCTGCAGGAATCCCTCATCCGCCTCGTCCGGTTCGTCGTCTCGATCCGGCTGCACACGGAGGATCTCTCGGTCGAGCAGGGCGTCCGGCTGTTCCGCGAGCGCGCCTTCCTCGAGGAGACGAACGCGCGGCGCGAAGCCGAGCGCGGCGCGTTCGACCCGACCTACCTCGTGTACTCCGTCGGCAAGCTCATGCTGCAGAAGCTGCGGCACGACGTCGAGGCGCAGCAGGGGGACTCGTTCTCGCTGCGGAACTTCCACGACACGCTGCTGAAGCAGGGCGGCGCGCCGTTCGCGCTCCACCGACGGCTCATGCTGGGCGACGGCGCGGGAACGCTGATCGAGTAGGTTGGCCATTCGGCTTTGGGCCTTGGACCTTGGACCTTGGGCCAGGTTGGGCCTTGGGCTTTTGGCCTTGGACCTTGGGCATTCTTGCGACGCGGCAACCAGCTGCTCTCAGTGCGCCGGTCGCTGTCACGCTGCACTTCGTCGAGCAACGTGGCAGTGAAGGTTCCGCCGGGTGATGATCAGACCCCCGGTATGCCCCGATCGTGCCGAAGGCCGAAAGCCGAAGGCCCAACCCGGCCTGCTCTGGACGCCACTCCTCGGCTGGCGTAAGATCCCCTGTTGGAACAACTTGCGCCATGCCACTCTACGAATACCGTTGCGACGCCTGCCAGCACCAGTTCGAGGTGATTCAGAAGTTCTCGGACGCCCCGATCGCGACCTGTCCGAAGTGCGCCGGGGGGCCGGTCGAGAAACTGCTCTCCTCCCCCGCGATTCAGTTCAAGGGCACCGGCTGGTACATCACCGACTACGCCCGCAAGGATCAGGCGAAGAACAACGGCCGCAAGTCCGAGGACGGCGGCAAGTCGGCGGACAGTGCCGGCAGCTCCGCGGGTTCGAGCGCGCCCGCAGCGACCGGCACCGGCGACTGACGCCCGGCGCTCAGCGCGCCTGGGCCGCCAGCGCGTCCTTGAGATAGTCCGTGAACGGCCCGGCGAGCTCGGGCCGCTTCAGCGCGAAGTGCACGACGGCTTTCAGGAACCCGAGCTTGTTCCCGGTGTCGTGCCGCACCCCTTCGACCTGACAGGCATAAATCGGCCGCGACTGCAGCAGACGGC
The DNA here is from genome assembly GCA_964446605.1 of uncultured Bifidobacteriaceae bacterium. Taxonomy (GTDB): domain Bacteria; phylum Acidobacteriota; class Vicinamibacteria; order Vicinamibacterales; family JAENWD01; genus JAENWD01. The sequence continues at coordinate 5,471 of CAYUPN010000146.1, forward strand.
GCAGTCCGTTCGTCAGCTGGATCTCGCCGCTCCGGTCGCTGGCGGTCTCCGCCAGCGCCGGGAAGATGTCGGGCGTGAGGATGTAGCGGCCGATGATCGCGAGGTCCGAAGGAGCGTCCTCCTTCGGCGGCTTCTCGACGAGATCCGTCACGCGCACGACGCCCTTCGGCAGCGCCGGATCCGCCTCGAACGCAACGACGCCGTAGCTGGAGACCTCGTCATGCGGCACGCGCTCGACGCAGAGCACGGGCCCGTGCACCTTGCCGAACACGTCGATCATCTGCTTCAGCGCCGGCGGCTCCGCGTCGATCACGTCGTCGCTCAGGATGACCGCGAACGGCTCGTTGCCGACCAGCTCGCGCGTGACGAGTACCGCGTGTCCGAGGCCGAGCGGCTCTCCCTGCCGCACGTACGCGAAGTTGATCAGGTTCGAGATCTTCCGCACCTCGGCGAGCATCTCGTGCTTGCCGCGCGCCTCGAGGAATGTCTCCAGCTCCACGGAGACGTCGAAGTGGTCCTCGATCGCGTTCTTGCCGCGACCCGTCACCAGCAGGATGTTGTCGACGCCTGACGACAGGGCTTCCTCGACGCCGTACTGGATGATCGGCTTGTCCACGAGCGGCAGCATCTCCTTCGGCTGCGCCTTCGTGGCCGGCAGGAACCTGGTGCCGAGACCGGCGGCGGGAAAGACGGCTTTGCGGATACGCGACACGAAACGACCTCCATGCGCCGCGCACGCCGGTGGAGCGCGGCGCGGCAGAATCCATCGCTCAGTATAAGATTGCCGACGCCATGCTCGATCCCGTTTTCGTCCGCGATCGCGCGGACGAGCTGAAGACCGCACTCGAAAATCGCGGCGTCGACGCGGCCGCGCTGCTCGACCCGCTGCAGCCGCTCGATGCCCGCCGCCGCGCGCTCATCGTCGAGGTGGAGAATCTCAAGCGCGAGCAGAACGCGGCGGCCGAGGACGTCGGACGCCGCAAGAAGGCCGGCGAGGACGTCAGCGCGCTCGTCGAGGCCAATCGCGCGCGCGGCCAGCAGGTCAAGGAGAAGGACGCCGCGCTGCAGGCGATCGAGGAGGAGCGCCGCGGCCTGCTGCTGCTGATTCCGAACGTGCCGCACGCCTCCGTGCCCGTCGGGCGCAGCGCGGACGACAACGCCGAAGTGCGGCGCGTCGGCGAGCCGCGCACGTACGGCTTCGAGCCGAAGGCGCACTGGGATCTGGGGCCGGAGCTCGGCATCCTCGACTTCGAGCGCGGCACGAAGATCGCGCGCGCCCGCTTCACCGTGCTGCTGCGCGACGGCGCACGCCTGGCGCGCGCGCTGATCAACTTCATGCTCGATCTGCACACGCGCGAGCATGGCTACACCGAAGTCGAGCCACCGTTCCTCGTCAACAGCGCGTCGCTCACCGGTACCGGCAACCTGCCGAAGTTCGAGGAGGATCTCTTCCGCATCGACGGCGACTGGGATCTCTATCTCGTGCCGACGGCGGAAGTGCCGCTGACGAACATGCATCGCGGCGAGATCCTCGACGGACGCCGGCTGCCGATCCGCTACACGGCCTACACGCCGTGCTTCCGCAGCGAGGCCGGCTCGTACGGCGCCGACGTGCGAGGCCTGATCCGGCAGCACCAGTTCGACAAGGTGGAGCTCATGGCGTTCACGACGCCGGAGGCGAGCTACGACGAGCTCGAGCGGCTGACGGCGAACGCCGAGCGCGTGCTGCAGCTGCTCGATCTGCCCTACCGCACCGTGCTGCTCTGCACCGGCGACATGGGCTTCGCGTCGGCGAAGACGTACGACATCGAGGTGTGGCTGCCCAGCCAGCGCACGTATCGCGAGATCTCGTCGTGCAGCAACACCGAGGCATTCCAGGCGCGCCGCGCCGGCATTCGCTACCGCCCGCAGGGGAGCGGCAAGGCCGACTTCGTGCACACGCTGAACGGCTCGGGGCTCGCCGTCGGACGCACGCTGATTGCGATCCTCGAGAACAACCAGCAGCAGGACGGGTCGGTGGTGATTCCGGAGAAGCTGCGCCCCTACATGGGCGGGCAGGAGATCATCGAGCCC
>CAYUPN010000147.1:0-7496 GCA_964446605.1 uncultured Bifidobacteriaceae bacterium
CTTAGCCGATCGCCAGGCCCATTGCGGGAAGCAGCTCGTCCAGGACGCGGATCATCTCGCTGATCTTGCGCGGGACCCGGTTGGCCTTCAGATACACCCAGCCGGTCTCGCGGACGAGCTCCCGGCTGTGGATCCGGTGGCTCACCAGCGTGCCCGCCTTGACCTCCTGCTCGATCGCGTTGTTCGAGATGATCGTCGCGCCGATGCCGCTGGCGACCATGGCCTTGATGATCTCGACGTTCTCCGTCTCCATCACGATGCGGGGCTGCACCTGCTCGCGGACGAAGAACTCGTCGATCACGCGCCGCGTGTTGGAGCCCGACTCGTAGAGGATGAACGGCAGCCGGTGCAGGTCCTGCGTCTCGATGCGCTTCTTCTGCGAGAGCGGGTGCCCCGGGTAGGTCACGAGCAGCAGCTCCTCGCGCATCACCGGCCGCGTGACGAGATCCGGCTCGTCCACCGGCAGCGTGAGCAGCCCCAGATCCACCGTGCCCGCGCGCAGCCGGCGCACCAGCCGGTCCGCCGGTCCGGTCATGACCTTGACCTCGACGTCCGGGTGCAGCCGGTTGAACTCCTTCAGCAGCTTCGGAAAGACGTAGATCGACACCGTCATCCCGCCCACGAGCCGGATGGTGCCCGTGAGCTTCTGCTGCGTCTCGCTGAGCCGCTCGGTCGTCTCGCGGATGTCGTCGAAGACGCGGATGGCCAGCTGCAGCAGCGCCTCGCCGGCCGGCGTGATCCGGACCTTGCGCTTGATGCGCCAGAAGAGCGGCTCGTTCAACTCGGCCTCGAGCAGCAGGATCTGGCGGGAGATGGCGGATTGGGAGACGTGAAGCCGCCGCCCCGCCCCGGTGAAGGACCCGGTCTCGGCGACGGCCTTGAGGATCTCGAGCTGTCGAAGGTCCATGGCTGCTCAGCGCTCTCCGGCCGCGCCGGTCAGGACGCCGGGCTGCCCGGCCGGAGCCGCGCTGAAGAATTCTGCATGAAGTCGGGTCATCGCGGACGCCAAATCGGCCTCGTCGAGCACCAGCGTGACGTTGCGGCGCGCGGCGGCCTGCGAGACCAGCCGCAGCGGCAACCCCTCCAGCGCCCGCACCACGCGCGCGAATGCCGCCGGTTCCCCCGCATACCGGTCGCCGACGACCGCGACGAGCGCCAGCGGATGCGTCACCGAGACGTCGGCGAACGCCGAGAGCCCCGCGACGATCGCATCGAGATGCGTCCGGTCGTCGATCGTCACCGACACGCTGACCTCGGACGTCGAGACGACGTCGACGGGCGTCCGGTAGCGCTCGAAGACCTCGAACAGCCGGCGCAGGTAGCCGTAGGCCATCAGCATGCCGGTCGACGTGATCGTGACGACCGTGATGCCCTGCTTGCAGGCCAGCGCCGTCACGCTGCCGTTGCCGCCCGCGCCGTCGGCAATCAGGGTGCCCGGCGCCGACGGCCGGAACGTGTTGAGGATGCGGACCGGAATGTTCTTCGCCGCCGCGGGCTGGATGGTCTTGGGATGCAGGACCTTCGCGCCGAAGTATGCGAGCTCCGCGGCCTCGGCGAAGGAGAGGAACGGCACGAGCGACGGGTCGCGGACGACGCGCGGATCGGCGGTGAGCATGCCGTCGACGTCGGTCCAGATCTGGATCTCCTCGGCGCCGAGCGCCGCGCCGATGAGCGCCGCCGAATAGTCCGATCCGCCGCGCCCCAGGGTGGTCGTGACGCCCTGGGGCGTCGCGGCGACGAATCCTCCCGTCACGACGACGCGGCTTTGCGCGACGGCCGGCCCGAGCGCCGCGCGCACGGCCTGCGTCGTCTCGTCCAGCCGCGGCGCCGCCGCGGTGAAGTTCTCGTCGGTGACGATCAGCGCGCGCGGGTCGGCCCAGACCGCGGGCACACCCTGCGCCGCCAGCGCCGCGGTGAGGATGCGGCTGCTGGCCAGCTCGCCGATCGCGGCGATGGCGTCGAGCGAGCGGGGCGACGCCTCGTGCAGGACGGCCAGCGCGCTGGCAATCGCGCGGAGCTGATCGAAGAGCGCCACCACCGCCTCGCGCGCGCCGGTCTGATCCCCCGGCACGAGCTCGTCGAGGGTGGCCAAGTGGCGCGCGGTGAGCGCCTCGACCTGCGCGCTCGCGCGGGCCGCATCGCCGCGCCGCGCGATGGCGGCCGTCTCGAGGAGCCGGTCGGTGACGCCGGCAAGTGCCGACACGACAACCACGGGACCCGCCTGGGCCCGCTGCCGCTCCGCCTCGACGATCGCCGCAACCCGCCCGATGGCCGCCGCGTCCGCGACGGAACTGCCTCCGAACTTCAGGACGCGCACGGGATCACGCCCTCACGCCGGCGGGGGCCTGCAGCACCCCCTCGGCGACCAGCAGCTCCGCGTTCAGCACCGCCGCGCCTGCGGCGCCCCGGACGGTGTTGTGCCCGAGCACGAAGAACTTGTAGCCGAGAATCGGACAGGCGCGCAGCCTGCCGACCGTGACGGTCATGCCGCCGTCGCGCTCGACGTCGAGCCGCGGCTGCGGCCGGTTCTCCTCGGGCAGGTAGACGATCGGCTGCGCCGGCGCGCTCGGCAGCCGGTGGCGCTGCGGCGGTCCGCTGAAACCGGTGAACGCCTGCCGCACCTCGTCGAGCGACGGCTTCGACTCCAGCGCGACCGCGATCGATTCCGTGTGCCCGTTGACCACCGGCACGCGCGTGGTCGAGGCGCTGAGCACGACCGGATGCTCCTCGACGCGCGCGCCGTCGAAGCGCCCGAGAATCTTGCGCGGCTCGCTCTCGATCTTCGGCTCCTCGCCGGAGATGAACGGGACGACGTTGCCGACGGCGTCGAGCGACGCGACACCCGGATACCCCGCCCCCGACAGCGCCTGCAGCGTCGTCACCAGCACCGACCTGAGGCCGTACTGCCGCAACGGCGCGAGCGCCATCGCGAGAAACACGGTCGAGCAGTTGGGATTGGTGACGAGCGCGCCGGACCAGCCGCGGGCGCGGCGCTGGACCTCGATCAGCGCGATGTGGTCGCCGTTGATCTCGGGCACCAGCAGCGGCACGTCGTCCGCCATCCGGTGGTTGCGGGCATTGCTGACGATGATGTGGCCGGCGCGGGCGCGGGCCTCCTCGATCTCGCCGGCGACCGAGGCGTCCATGGCCGAGAACAGCAGCTCGGGAGCCCCGGCGCCGGTGCGGGCGTCCTGCACGACGAGGTCGGCCACCTCGTCGGGAATCGGGACCGGCAGCCGCCACGGCGCGGCGTCCCGGTACTTCTGACCCGCCGAGCGCTCGCTGGCGCCCACCCAGGTCACCCTGAACCAGGGATGCCCCGCAAGCTGGGCGATGAACTGCTGCCCCACCATGCCCGTCGCTCCGAGCACCCCGACGTCGATCCGCTCCCCCATGGCCTGCCTTCTTGCGCCGCGCGCAAAAAAAAACCCGCCGACCGGCTGTGTGCCGCGTCGGCGGGTTCTGACTGCTCTGAAATCCTGTTCGCTTAACGCGATCCGAGCCTCGAGACACCACCGCGCAGCCCACCATGCTTTCGCATGGTGGTGGTCATAATCACGGTGATGGTCATGCGGCCGGTCATTGACAAATCAGTATAGGTGGGAGGGGGATTGGCGTCAAGCAAGCGCGCGCTTGCCTGACGCTTGCGGGCCTTGGGCTCTGGGTTTTCGGCCTTCGGCGGCTTTGGATTTTGGGCCTTGGACGTTGGGCCTTGGACGTTGGGCCTTGGGCTTTGGGCTGCACGGGGTATACCGGCGGCCTGATGCTCACCCGGAGGGTGTTCGCCGTCGAACAGCGTGACAGCGAACGTCGCAACTGCGAGCAGCTGGTTGCCGCCATCGCGAGAATGCCCAAAGCCGAGGGCCGAAGGCCGAAGGCCCATCACCTTTCTCGATCATGCATCAGGCTTATAGTGGAAATCCGCGGCATAAGCTTGACCGCCGACGTGAGGTGCGGGACGATAGCGTGTCCGGCACCGTGTACCGGGCGCAATCGAGCTGCCCGCCCGCGCGTGGCGCCCCGATGGCCGCGCCCGCCGCTCCGGAAGACCGCCGCCGCCGATGACCACACCTCTGACCCGCGTCGCCCTGCTGGGCTTCGGCACCGTGGGGCGCGCCGTCGCGCAGATTCTCACGGAACGTCCCCCTGCGGGCGTGCGCCTGACCCACATCTTCAACCGCCGCATCGCCGAGAAGCGTGTGGACTGGGTGTCCCCCGACGTCGTCTGGACCGATCGCATCGAGGACATCCTCGCCTCGGATGCCGACGTCGTCGTCGAGCTGGCGGGCGGCCGCGAGCCGGCCGGCACGTGGGTGCGCGACGCGCTGAAATCCGGCCGCTCCGTCGTCACCGCCAACAAGCAGCTCATCGCGCACGACGGCCCCGAGCTGCTGACGCTCGCGGCGACCGCGCGACGCCATCTCCGCTTCGAGGCGGCCGTCGCCGGCGGCATCCCGATCATCGGCGCGTTGCGCGACGGCATCGCGGGGGATCGGATCGAGCGCATCGCCGGCGTGCTCAACGGCACCTGCAACTACATCCTGACCAGCATGGAGTCGGCCGGGGCGGCTTTCGCCGACGCGCTCCGCACGGCGCAGGAGCTCGGCTACGCGGAGGCGGACCCGACCGACGACGTCGAGGGCTACGACGCGCGGGCAAAGCTGTCGATCCTCTGCGCGGTCGGGCTGCGGATCCAGCTGGCGCCGGACCTGATCGAGTGCCGGCCGGTCACCGTCGTCGACGCCGTCGACTTCGAGTACGCCAGCTCGATTGGCTGCACGATCCGCCAGATCTCGCAGGCGCAGATCGATCTCGACACGCCGGGACGCGTGGTCGCGTCCGTGCGCCCCTCGCTCGTGCCGCAGGCGTCGATGCTCGCGCATGCCGAAGGGAGCAAGAACCTGATCGTCGCGCGCGGGCACTACGGTGGCGACACGGTGTATTCCGGCGCCGGCGCCGGAGGCGGGCCGACCGCCGTGGCGGTCGTGTCGGATCTGGCGGCGATCGCCACGCTCGAGCCGGGACGCCTTGGCTGTCCGCCACCGGCCCCGGCGTCGCGGGTCGACCCCGAGTTCGTGACGCCGCACTACCTGCGATTCGTCGTGCGCGATCGGCCCGGCATCATCGCGGCGCTGGCGAACATCATGGCGGCGCACGAGATCAACATCGACGCGGTGCTGCAGCGTCCGGCGCCGAACAAGGAGGCCCTGCCGTTCGTCGTGACGGTGGAGCCGTGCACGCCGGCGACGCTCGGACGGGCGATGCGCGAGATCGGCGCGCTGGACTTCCACGTGCAGCCGCCCGTCGACCTGCCGATCCTGGCGAACGGAATCCGGCTGTGAGCACGGCCTCCGCAGCGCGTGTCCTGACACCCGACGAGGCGCGCCGCGCCCTCGAGGGACGCGAGATCGTCGTCCCGGCCTCCATCGCCAACCTGGGGCCCGGCTTCGACGCCCTCGCCGTGGCCGTCCAGCTCTACCTGCGGGTCCGCGTCCGTGCCGTCGACGAGGTTGCGCGCAACGAGGTCCACACGCACTTCACCGATGGCCGGCTCGATGGCCAGTGCTACATCGCGCGCAGCGTGCGGACGCTGGCCACGCGGCACCATCTGGACTTCCCGGCGCTGAGCATCGAGGTCGCCAGCGAGATCCCGATGCAGGCGGGACTGGGCAGCAGCGCCGCGGCCATCGTCGCGGGCCTGCGGCTCTATTCCGCACTGGCGGGCGACCCCGACGTCGACGTCCTCACCGAGGGCAACGCGCTGGAGGGGCATCCCGACAACATCGTCGCGGCCGCGCTCGGCGGCCTGGCGACCGGATGCGTCGGCGACGACGGGCGGGTGTTCGGGCTGTCGTGTCCGTGGCCGGACGAGCTGCGTTTCGTCACGGCGACCCCCGAGGCGCAGCTGAAGACGCCCGAGGCGCGTGTCGTCCTGCCGGCGCAGATCAGCCGCGCGGACGCGGCGTTCAACCTGCAGCGCGCGACGCTGCTCATCATGTCCGTGCGCGCGCGGCGGTTCGACCTGCTGCGCGAGGCGCTGCGCGATCGCTGGCACCAGCCGTATCGGGCCGCACTGGTGCCCGGACTGTCCGAAGCGCTCGCGCTGGAACACCCCGACCTCGTTGGCGTCTGTCTCAGCGGATCGGGGCCGACGGTGGCCGCCCTGTGCGCGGGAGAGACGGCCGGCGTCGAGGCGGCGATGAGACAGACGTACGAGCGGCTGGGCGTGCCCTGCCGCATTCGGGTGCTGGCGGCGCACAATCCTCCGGCCGGAGCGGATCGACCATGACCTATTTCACTGGACTGCGGTGCCGGATGTGCGGCACGGGCTTCCCTGCCGAGGCGCTCTACGTGTGCGACCAGTGCCTCGGGCCCCTCGAGGTCACGTACGACTACGAGGCGATCGGCCGCGCGGTGACGCGCGACGCGATCAGCGCGCGCCCGGAGAACATGTGGCGCTACCGGGAGCTGCTGCCCGTCAACGAACCGCGCACGGGGTTCCACTCCGGGTTCACGCCGCTCGTCCGGGCGGAGCGCCTGGGCCGCCGTCTGGGACTGAACGCGCTGTACATCAAGGACGACTCGGTCAACCATCCGACGTTCTCGTACAAGGACCGCGTCGTGTCGGTGGCGGCGTCGCGCGCCGTCGATCTCGGGTTCGAGGTCTTCGCCTGCGCGTCGACGGGCAACCTGGCCAACAGCGTCGCGGCACACGCCGCGCGGCTCGGCCTCACCTGCTACGTCTTCATTCCGGACAACCTCGAGCCGGCCAAGGTGATGGGCTCGGCGGTGTACAAGCCGCATGTCGTCTCGATCAGCGGCAACTACGACGACATCAACCGGCTCTGCACGCAGGTCGCCGACCGCCACGGGTGGGGCTTCGCCAACATCAACCTGCGCAGCTACTACGCCGAGGGGGCGAAGACCTTCGGCTTCGAGATCGTCGAGCAGCTCGGCTGGCAGTACCCGCGCCATGTCGTCTGCCCGGTCGCCGGCGGCACGCTGCTGCCGCGCGTCACGCGCAGCTTCGAGGAGCTGCGCACGCTCGGCTGGGCCTCGGGCGACATGCCGGTCATGCACGCGGTCCAGGCGGAAGGCTCCGCCCCGGTGGTCCGCGCCTTCCAGGCAGGCGCCGAGTTCCCCGACCCGGTGAAGCCCGACACGATCGCGAAGTCGATCGCCATCGGCAACCCGGCCGACGGCTATCACGTGCTGGAGGCGCTGCGCGAGACCGGCGGCACCGCGACGATGGTCGACGACACCGCGATTCTCGACGCGCTGATGCTGCTGGCGGAGACGGAAGGGATCTTCACCGAGCCTGCCGGCGGCGCGACGCTCGCCGGCGCGATCGCGCTGGCGAAGCAGGGCGTCATCGGGCCCGACGACACCGCCGTCGTCTGCATCACCGGCAACGGCTACAAGACGTCGGACGTCCTCAACGGCCGCATCAGCGAACCGGTCAGGCTGGGAAAGAAGCTGAGTGAGTTCGAGGAGTA
>CAYUPN010000148.1:0-7449 GCA_964446605.1 uncultured Bifidobacteriaceae bacterium
AGGTCGGATCAGGTCCCGCCTTCGCCAAGCGCTCGCTACGCTCGCGGCTTCGGCGCGCTGCCCTTCCAGGTTCCCGTTTCCGGCTTCCCGTTTCTTCGTCACCCTCCGACCGTGAAGGTCAGGGTCCACGGCGCCAGCGGCGCGCCGTCGGTGCCGAGGATCCCCTCCTGCAGCTGCACGGTGACGGTCCGGAAGCGTTGAAGCGGCTCGTCGAACGAGATCTCGAGCACGCGGTTCGGCTCGCGGTAGTTCAACCGCACGCCGATGGCGGGTGGCTGGGGCTCGCCGCGCTCGGTGGACTCCTGCGCGGAGTAGCTGACGCGCACGTGCCCGGGCAGCGTCTCCGGATCGATGTCGCGCGAGAACTGGATGCGCACGGTCGTGTCGAGCGACACGTCCGTCTCGCCGGCGGTCGGCAGGCTGAACAGCACTTCCGGGGGGATCGGCGGCGCGACCTCGACGGTCTGCTGCGGGACCTCTTCCGCCTGCGGGGATGTCTCGGCAACGGACTCGGCGTCGATCCACACGAGACCGCGTTCCGCCTTCACGACCCCCGTGACCTCCAGCCAGCGCCGCGTGTCGAGCCGCGAGTTGACGTCGAAGACGAAGCCGCGGCCGCGCGGTTCCTTTCCGGTGACCCAGAGGGCGGCGTCGGCCGAGCGCAGCACGAAGGAGCGCCGGGCGTCGGCGCCGGGCGGCGCCTGGGGCAGGTCGCCGAACAGGTTGCGGCCGCGGAACTGCCCCTGAATCGTCACGCGCTGATCGAGATAGCGCCAGGGGGCCAGCGCGATCGTGCGCAGCGTGGGCGCGACCAGCGGCGTGGCCGGGAGCGCCGAGGTGACGTTCAGCACGATCATCTCGCCGGCGCGCGGCCAGGCGGCCTCCGGCTCGATGCCGAGGAGCGTCCGCAGATCACGGCCGGTGAGGCGCGGATCGTCCGGCCCCATGCGGCCGATGTCGAAGACCGTGGCGCGCAGCTCGAGCTCGCCGCTGCCGCTCACGCCCTCTCCCACGAACGCCGGCAGGCGGTCGTCGTCTGCGACGACGGTGGCGCGGCCCGCGCCTTCCTCGAGCGTGCCGCGTACGAGCACCGCCTGGCCGTTGAAGAAGCCCGGGTATTCCCGGATGGCGTCAATCGTCGTCGCCCGCCGGCCGGGCGGCTGGGCCGCCGCGATGCCGGCCGCCAGCAGCAGGACCGGCACCGCCCATCGCAGTCGCCTCACGTCAGGACAGCCTGCGCCGCGCCGCGCGGGCCAGGATGACCGCCAGCGCAAAGAACACGAGGGCGCCGACGATCTGCCCGACGGTGCCCTCGTGGAGGAACGGGATCAATCCGGTCGTCGAGTCCGCGTCCGCTTCGCCGATCAGGTTGTTGCCGTAGAGCACGGCGTAGAGGATGCCGGCCAGCGAGCCGCCGGCGATCAGGCCCGAGCTGAACAGCGTGCCCGCGCCGACCTCGGACTCGCCGGACTCGCCGGTCTTCCGCTCGACCCACCACCGCACGAGGCCCCCCGCGAAGATCGGCGCGGTCGTGCCGATGGGCAGGTACGAGCCGACCGCGAAGGAGAGCGAGTGCACGCCGCACAGCTCGAGCACGATCGAGGTGAACACGCCGGTGAGGACCAGGCCCCACGGCAGGTTCTGGCTCAGGAGCCCCTTGATGATCGTCGCCATCAGGGTCGCCTGCGGCGCGGGCAGCGCCTGCGATCCGATCGACATCACGTCGTGCAGATACAGCGTCGTCGCGCCGATGATGAGCGCCGACGCCAGGACGCCGATGATCAGGCCGAGCTGCTGGGCGCTCGGCGTGGCCCCGACCAGGAACCCGGTCTTCAGGTCCTGGGAGGTCGCGCCTGCGTTGGCGGCGGCAATGCAGACCACCGCGCCGACGCACAGCGCGACCGGCGCGTAGATGTCGCCCGTCCAGCCGAGCGCGACGAAGATCGTGCAGGTGAGGATCAGCGTCGCGATGGTCATGCCGGAGACCGGGTTGGACGAGGACCCGATGAGGCCGGTGATGCGCGAGGCGACGGTGACGAAGAAGAAGCCGAAAACGATCGTCAGGACGGCCGCCAGGAAGTTCCCCTGCGTCGGCATGCCCGGCGCGAGCCACAGGAACACCGCCAGCAGCAGCGTGCCGCCGACGACAACCATGGCGGGCACGTCGCGGTCGGTGCGCTCGATGCCGCCGCCGCCCGCCTGGCCCATGTTCCGGACGCTGTCGCGGAAGGAGGCGATGATCGTCGGGATCGTGCGGCCGAGCGTGATGATGCCCGAGGCGAGCACCGCGCCGGCGCCGATGTAGCGGATGTAGGCGCTCCAGATCTGGCCGGGGGACATCTCCGACAGCCGCAGTCCGCTGGCCGGCACCGGCGGGAACGGCTCGGGGATGTACTCGCCGAGGATGGTCAGGAGCGGCAGCAGCACCAGCCACGAGAGCACGCCGCCGGCGAACATCACGCCGGCGATGCGGGGCCCGATGACGTAGCCGACGCCCATGTACTCGGGCGAGACGTCGACGTTCAGCGTGGCATTGGGGAAGTAGCTGCCGCGCGGCATCGAGTAGCCGATGCCCGTGCGGACGGCCTGGACGATCCAGGACAGGCTCTTCCAGAGCAGCCCGATGCCGAGCCCGTAGAACACCGTGCCGGCCAGCGCGCCGCCACGCTCTCCGGCGACGAGCACGTTGGCGCACGCCGTGCCCTCGGGATAGGGCAGCACGCCGTGCTCCTTGACGATGAGCGCGCGGCGGAGCGGCACCATCATCAGCACGCCAAGGATGCCGCCGGCGAAGGCGAGCAGCGTGATCTGGTAGTAATTGAAATAGCCCGGCCCGTACGGCACCAGGAAGATGAGCGCGGGCACGGTGAAGACGACGCCCGCCGCCACCGACTCGCCGGCCGATCCGATCGTCTGGACGATGTTGTTCTCGAGAATCGTCGAGCCGCCGAGCCGCTTGAGCACCGAGATGGCGAGCACGGCGATCGGGATCGAGGCGCTGACGGTCAACCCGGCGCGCAGCCCGAGATAGACGGTGGAGGCGCCGAAGATCAGGCCGAACAGCGCGCCGAGCAGGATGGCCCGGAGGGTGAACTCGGCCACCGACTGCGACGCGGGCACGTACGGTTCGAAGCGGCCGGCGGCCGGCGGCTGATGCTCGGGCTTGGCGACGTGGGCCATAGGCGCGGATTCTAGCGCAGGGTTCCGGCGGGCGCGAGCCTCGCGGCCGGCCGGAAGTTGCCTGAGTCTGTCGTCTACCCTACAATTCCGTAAGATTGTGAAACAGACGAACAAGTCGCGCCCGCTGCCCGAACAGGTCTCGGAGCTCACCACCGCCCGCCTCTCGATCTATCTGCGCTGCCTGACGGAGCTCGACGCCGCCTCGGTGGAGACGATTTCCTCGCAGGAGCTGGCCGCGCAGTTCAAGCTGAATGCCGCGCAGATCCGCAAGGATCTGGCGTACTTCGGCGAGTTCGGCGTGCGCGGCGTGGGCTATTACGTCAAGGACCTCCGCCGCCACCTGCGCCAGATCCTCGGCCTCGACCGCAAGCTGAGGGTCGCGATCATGGGTGCCGGCAACCTGGGCCTTGCCCTGGCGGATTATCCGGGGTTCCGGCAGGAAGGCTTCGAGATCGTCGCGCTCTTCGACGTGCTCAACGAGAAGGTCGGGCACGTCTCGCGCGGCGGCGTCGCCATTTACGACGTCCGGCAGCTGAAGAAGGTCGTGCGGTCCGAGCGCATCAGCATCGCCGTCGTCGCGGTGCCGGCCTCGGCGGCGCAGCAGGTCGTCAACCAGGTCACCGCCGCAGGCGTCCGCGCGATCCTGAACTTCTCGCCCGGTCCGCTGAACGTGCCGCCCGACGTGAAGCTCAAGAGCGTCGACCTCACGCAGTCGCTGGAGAGCCTGTCGTTCTTCCTGGCGCGGGAAGGCCTCGACTAGCCCGGATTGCTACACTGGCTGCCATGTCCCGCCGGCCCCGTACGCTGACACACGTTGACGCCGCCGGCGCGGTGCGGATGGTGGACGTCGGCGACAAGCCGGCCACCGTGCGCGAAGCGACCGCCGAGGCCTTCATCCGGGTGTCGGCCGCCGCGCGCCGGCTGGTCGCGTCGGGCGCGGCGAAAAAGGGCAGTCCGCTCGAGGTTGCGCGCATCGCCGGGATCCAGGCGGCGAAGCGGACCGCGGACCTGATCCCGCTCTGCCATCCGCTCGCGCTCTCGCACGTCGACCTCGACATCGCCTCCGCCCGCGGCGGCTATCGTCTCCGGGCGACCGTGCGGACCACCGGCCCGACCGGCGTGGAGATGGAGGCGCTCACGGCCGTGAGCGTCGCGGCGCTCACCGTCTACGACATGCTGAAGGCGGCCGATCGGCACATGGTGATCGAGGGGATCCGGGTGCGCGAGAAGAAGGGAGGCCGCAGCGGCACCTGGCGTGCACCGTGAGGATCGTCCTTCCGTTCCCACGTCCGTCGCACTTGCCTGAGATTCCGACGTCATACGCCCATGCCTGCGAACCCGGCTTCCGTTGAACCCGTCGACCTGCTCGCATTCGGTCCGCATCCCGATGACATCGAGATCGGCATGGGCGCCAGCGTCGCGCACCACGTCGCGCTCGGACTCCGGGTCGGCTTGTGCGATCTGACGCGCGGCGAAATGGGCTCGAATGGCACACCCGAGGAGCGGGTGGCCGAAGCGGACGCGGCGGCGCGCGAGCTGGGCGCCGCCTGGCGCGTGAACCTCGGCCTGCCCGATCGCCATCTGCGTGAGACGCCGGAGCAGCTGCGGCCGATCGTCGAGCTGATCCGGACCGCGCGGCCGTCCGTCGTCGCCCTGCCGCACTGGGCCGATCGGCATCCGGACCACACCGCCGCCAGCGCGCTCGTCGCCGCCGCGGCGTTCAGCAGCGCGCTGCGCCGGTTCGACGCGTCCGGCGAGGCGTGGCGCCCCGACTGGCTCGTCTACTACTTCATCAACAACACCTCGGAGCCGTCGTTCGTGCTCGACGTCTCGACGCACTACGACGCCAAGCGGCGGGCGCTTGCCTGCCACCGCTCGCAGTTCGCGCCGCAGGCCTCCGACGCGACCGCGACGCGGCTGACGTCGCCGCTGTTCATGCAGCTGGTCGAGAGCCGGGACGCGCAGTTCGGCGCGCTCGCCGGCGTGCGCTGGGCGGAGGGCTTCGTCGTGCGTGAGCCGGTGATCCGCCGGCATCTGCTGAAGCGCCGCCGCACCGGATCGGAGCCCGGGGCGTGAGAATCGGCATCGTCTGCTACGCGTCGACGGGCGGCAGCGGCATCGTCGCCACGGAGCTGGCCGTCAGCCTCGCGGGCCGCGGCCACGAGGTCCACGTGCTCAGCACCGAGCGGCCGTTCCGGTTTCCGGAGGGGCAGCCCGGCCTGCATTTCCACCCCGTCGAGACGCCGTCGTATCCGCTCTTCCGCGAGCCGCAGTACGCGCTCTCGCTCGCGACGGCCATCGTGCAGGTCTCCCGCCGCCACCATCTCGACATCGTCCACGCGCACTACGCCGTGCCGCACGCGGCCGCGGCGTACCTGGCGCGGCAGATCATGGCGGCGCACCCGACCGACCGCGTCCCCCGCGTGATGACGACGCTGCACGGCACGGACATCACGCTGGTCGGCAGCGACCCGTCGTACTCGGAGACGGTCGCGTTCTGCATCGACCAGTCGGACGGCGTCACCGCGGTCTCCGAGAGCCTGAAAGAGGACACGTGCCGCGCGCTCGGCGTCACGCGCGACATCGACGTCATCCCCAACTTCCTCGACGTCGAGCGCTTCGCGCGGCGGCCGGGTCCGCCGCCGGCGGGACCGCCCCGGATCGTGCACATGTCGAACTTCCGGCCCGTCAAGCGCATCGACGCGGTGGTCGACGTGTTCGCCCGCGTGCGCGTGGAACGGCCCGCACGGCTGGTGCTGGTCGGGGACGGCCCGGAGCTCCCGGGGGCGCAGGCGCGGCTTCGCCAGCTCGGGCTCGAGTCCGACGTCGACATCGCCGGCGAGCGGCTCGACGTGGTCGACGTGCTCTCGGACGCGGCGGTGTTCCTGCTGCCGTCGGCCACCGAGAGCTTCGGCCTGGCGGCGCTGGAGGCGATGGCCTGCGAGGTGCCGGTCGTCGCGTCACGCGTCGGCGGCCTGCCCGAAGTCATCGACGACGGCGAGGCGGGGTTCCTGCATGCACCGGACGATGTCGAGGGCATGGCGCGCAGCGTCGGCCGGCTCCTCGACGATCAGACGCTCCGGCAACGGATGGGGGCCGCAGGCCGGCGGACTGCGGTCGAGCGGTTCTCGACGGAGAAGATCGTGCCGCAGTACGAAGCGGCGTATCGCAAGTTGGATGGGGGTTGATCGGGTCGGATCAGGTCTGATCGGGTCGGATCAGGTCTGATCGGCGTGACTCTCCCGTGGGTCGTCGGAGCGCGGCGGCGGCTCGATGTGGATGACGGCGTCGCCGATCTGCGGGAATCGCGACATCAGCCGGTCCTTCACGGCGTGCGAGATCTCGTGCGCGGCGTCGAGGCGGGTACCGGCTTCCATCCAGATGTGCAGGTCCACGAAGACGTGGTCGGCCGTGCCGCGCGTCCGGATCTCGTGGCAGCCCATCACGTGCGGGACGCTCATCACCGCGTCGCGGATGTCCGCCTCGGCAATCGCGATGCGGTCGCCGAGGACGTCCGAGGTCGACCGGACGATCTCCCACGCGGCGTGCCCGATGAAGCCGATGATCACGAACGCCGCGATCGGGTCGAGCATCGGATAGCCCAGGCGGGCGCCGATGAGCGCGACGATCACGGTGAGCGACGTCAGCACGTCGCTCTGGGTATGCAGCGCGTCGGCGAGCAGGACCTGACTGCCGAGCCGGCGCCCCGCGCGCCGCTCGTACACGGTCACGCCGAGGTTGACGGCAATCGTCGCGATCATGACCGCGAAGGCCAGCGGCATCGCGGTCGGCGCGCTCGCCGAGCCGATCCGGTTCCAGGCCGCCTCGCCGATCTCGATCATCGCGACGAGCAGGAAGATCGCGATGGCCGCGGCGGCCATGGTCTCGTACTTGTGGTGGCCGTACGGGTGGTCGGCGTCAGGGGGCTTGCGCGCGACGCGCACCCCGACCAGCGCGGCCACGTTCGACAGGCCGTCGCTCAGCGAGTGGAATCCGTCGGAGATGACGCTCACCGCGCCGGTCACGTACCCCAGGGTGAGCTTGGCGGCAGAGACGGCGAGGTTGAGCACGAGGACGCGGCGCAGCACGCGCGCGACCTCGGCGTGGCGGCCCGCGGGGGCAATCGCGTCAGGAGCGTTGGACACAGGGAAGCAGGCGGGCCCCTCGGGGGTGGCGCCTCGAGGCATCGCGGACGAGGCGCCTCGACGAATGCGTGGGGCGGTCAGCACCGCCCCGCAGCGGCTAGAAAATCCGCGCGTTCGGCACGGG
>CAYUPN010000149.1:0-7441 GCA_964446605.1 uncultured Bifidobacteriaceae bacterium
CAAGGCCTGGCCCAGATCAATCCGTCCCACCGACCGGCCAGTGCGGCGACTCGGTGCGTGCGGTCGCAAGGTAGCGCTCGATGCGCTCCACGACGTCGGGATGCTCGCGGGCCACATCGCGCGACTCGGCCTGATCGGCGACGATGTCGTAGAGCGCCAGTGGGCGATCCGGGGCAAGCCGCACGGCCTTCCATCGTCCGTGCCGCACGGCCTGCTGGAACCCGCGCTCGTGGAACTCCCAGTACAGGAACTCGTGCGTGGATTGCGCCTCGCCGCGCAGCGCGCGCGCCATCGACATGCCGTCGATGCCGTCCGGCGCACGGCCGCCGGCCACGTCGGCGAGGGTCGGCAGCACGTCCCAGTGCGCCCAGACGTGATCGCTGATCCGGCCGGCAGGCACGACGCCCGGCCATCGCGCGATCATCGGCACGCGGATGCCGCCTTCGTACAGGTCGCGCTTCATGCCGCGCAGCGGCCCGGAGCTCCCGAAGAACGTTGGATCCGCGCCTCCCTCGCGATGCGGGCCGTTGTCGCTGGTGAACAGCACCAGCGTCTCGCCGCCGATACCCTCGGCATCCAGCAGCCGGACGATTTCGCCGACGTAGCGGTCGATGCGCGTGACCATTCCGGCAAACGCGGCGTGCGGCTGCGGCTGCGAGCGGTAGCCGCCGGACGGGCCCGGCGCCGGCGACGGGTTCGCGTCGGCCTTCCCGTTGACGTACGGCGTTTCCGGGAACCGCCCGTCGAACGGCGCCAGCGAATCCTCCGGCACCAGGAGCTCGGCGTGCGGCAGCGAGAAATTCAGATAGAGGAAGAACGGCGCGCCCGACGTCTTCGCTTCGCGGATGAAGCCCTGGGCCTCCTGCGCGAACAGATCGTTCGCATACACCGACGGGTCGATCGGGACGCGGGTGTCGCCGCGGAACAGGTAATCGGTGTACTGGCGGTGGGCGTGCCGGTGATCGAGGTAGCCGAAGAACGTCTCGAAGCCCTGGAGCCCCGGCAGCCCGGGCGTGCCGGGCAGGCCCAGTCCCCACTTGCCGATGATCGCGGTGCGATAGCCCGCCTCGCGCAGCACCTCGGCCACGGTGACGTCCGCCGCTTCGAGCGGGAACTCGCCGTTGCCCCGAATGCGCGCGTGCCCGGTGTGCAACCCCGTCATGAGCGCGCCCCGGGACGGCGCGCACACGGTGCTGCCGGCGTAATATTGCGTGAAGCGCGTCCCCTCCGACGCGAGGCGATCGAGGTTCGGCGTCTCGAATCTCTGCTGCCCGTATGCACCGAGATCGCCGTAGCCAAGGTCGTCCGTCTGGACGATCAGGATGTTCGGGCGCGCCGGGGTGCGGCCGGCGCTGCCGGACGATGCCGGCGCGCAGCCGGCGACCGACACGGCGAGGAGCAGCAGGATCGGGAACCGGTGCGGGGCGCGGATCATCGGAAGACTCCTCCGGCCGCCGCCATCCATCCGCGGCGGAGTCGGCGTAGTCTACCGGATGCCGTCGCGGCGATGCCGCTGAAGCCCCGGCCCGACACGTCAAGTCGCCGATCGGCTCCTACAGCAGGCCCCAGACCGGCGGGAAGGTTGCGAGCACGCCGAGCGCGATCAGCGCGAACGTCACGGCCACGACGCCCTTCGGCGCGATCTCGCGTCCCTTCCATCGGGCGTGCAGCGCGACCCACGCGACCAGCCAGATGGCCGTGGCCAGCGTCGTGCGCCCGCTCACGCCGCCTGCGGGCGCGTAGAGAGCCGGGACCGCGAAGGCTCCCGCCTCGTTGAGGAGCACCACCGCGCCCATCGCGAACGCGCCGGTGCCGGACGCCAGCACCGCCGCCATCGCCGCCCCGTTGAGCTCGCGCGACGTCGAGGTCATGCGTTCAAGGCTCACGGACATTGTGACCTCCGCGATTCGCTAGTGCAGCGGCGCGACCTTGTTTACGAACACGCCCAGCAGCGACATGAACGCGGTCAGCACGAACGCGCTCGCGAGCAGGCCGAGCGAGACGCTCCGCAGCGACCGGTCCCGGAACACACGCGACGGATGGCGCACGGCGACGAACGCGGCCGCCGTCGCCAGCATCGACGCGATCCAGGGCATGTGCTCCTTGCTCTCCATCGCGAACCGGTGCAGCCAGGCGCTATCCGGGTTCGCCAGCAGCATCGCGCGCGGGAACTGGCCGAGGTCGGTCACGCCGGCCGGCGGCGTGACGCGATAGGGAGGAAAGATGACGTAGGTGCCGACGATGACGGTGAGCCAGAGCATCGCCGCCGTCAGCGTGGTGACGATCGCGAGGGCCCGGGCACCCGCGACCGGCTCACCCGGACCGTCCGGCACGCGCGTGGCGTACAGATGGAACAGCGCCGCGGCGAGGCCCAGCAGCGCCGCCCCGCCCAGTCCGACGCCGTGAACCATCGTCCAGATGCTGCGTTCGGAGAACAACATGGCCGTCCTCCCACTCCGCGTCAGGCAGCGGCGCGGACGTCTGGGGCCACTGTACTCCGGCCCGATGCGGCCGGAGCATGATCGCCGTCATCCCAGCTCCTCCTGCACCTTGAGCCGGAACGGCGGCGCCGGCGCCGGCTTGACGAGCAGCACGGGCTGCGTGATCGCCGCCAGCAGTTGCCGGAGGATTCGGGCCCGGCCCCGCATGAAGCGTCCCGCCCAGCCCACGACGATCAGATCGATGTCACGCGAGCCGACCAGGCCGAGCAGCTCGTCGGCGGTATCACCGCTGCACAACGCCAGCTCGACGATGCGGCGGCAATCGGCCGGCGGACAGCTGGGCAGCGCGCGGCGGACGAACTCGTCCAGCTGCGACGGGTACTCGTGATGCAGGGCGTCCGCGTACCGGGTGCTCGCCTCCAGATGGCCGTCGTGCGGATCCGCGACGTGCGCGGCATGCACCTCCATGTCCAGCGCGACCGCCACCCGCACCGCGAGCGCCAGCGCGTCGTCTCCCTGCACCTCGCCGCTGAGCGGCACGAGCGAGCGGCGCCACGGCAACCGCTCGCGATAGCCGGGCGGCAGCAGCAGCACGGGAACCGGGCTCCGCTCGATCACGGCATGCGTCACGCGGCCGACGAGCACCGGCGCGCTGACGGCGGCCCTGCCGGCGGCCCCTTCCCCCACCGCGCTCATGACGACGAGCGCGGCATCCAGCCGCGCGATGTGCGCAAGGATGGCGTCGGGCGGATAGGCGGGCGCCTGGTGCAGCGTCACGTGCCGCCAGTGGGTCTCGGAGACCTGCAGCCGTCTCAACTCCTCCTGGGCCGGCCGTTCCGGCGCCGCGCTGAGGATGTGCAGCCGCGCGTCCAGCCGTTCGGCGAGCCACACCGCGCACCCGACGCCGCGGGCCGCCAGCGGCGAGCCGTCCAGCGGCAGGAGAATCGAGGGGAACGGACTCATGGCGCGACCTCCCCTCCGACGTGGACGGGATGGCGTCGATCCCGCCACGCCAGCGTCATCGAGACCCCGCGCCATTCCTCCGGCAGGCGTGCCGCCGCGTCCGGGTCGATCACGGGCCCGGCCTCGCCGAAGCGCACGCCGAGGAATCCGAACACGAGCGCCTGCCAGGTCGCGCCCATGCACGCGGGATGGATGCCGAGCGCGCTGTTCGACATCGAGTTCGACAGATCCAGCCAGAGACTCTCGCGCCAGTAGCGCTCCGCCTCCTCGCGCAGGCCCAGGCGTGCGGCGATGGCCGCGTGGATGCCCGGGGAGAGGCTGGAGCCGTGATCCGTCAACGGCTCGTAGTACCGGTAGTTCGCCTCGACGATCTCCCGCGGAAACGCGTCGGGGAACACGTGGAGCAGCATCAGCACGTCGGCCTGCTTGATCACCTGCAGCCGGTTGATCTCGTCCCACTCGAACAGCCGGCTGATCGGCGCCCGGAAGCGCTCCTCCGGGGGCAGCGGATAGCGCGGCAGATCGAAGAAGCCCTCGAACTGCTCGATGACGCCGCGCGCGTCGGGTCCCGGACAGTAGAGCTCCGCGGCCACATCCCGCCACTGATCGAGCTCGGCGGGCTCGAACCCCAGCCGCCCGGCGAGCGCCGCGCGCTCGCGCGGATGCCGCGACTCCGCCCAGCGCAGCGCCTCGATCGCCTTCTCGACGTTGTAGCGCGCCATCCAGTTCGTGTACGCGTTGTCGTCGACGTCGTGATGATACTCGTCGGGTCCGACGACGCCGCGGATGTGCCAGCCGCGCGGCCCGCGGACGACCCGGCTGGCCCAGTAGCGCGCGGTCTCGACGAGGATCTCGAGCCCCACGTCGCGCAGGAAGACCTCGTCGCGCGTCGCCTCCCAGTAGCGCCAGACCGCATGCGCGACGTCGGCGGTGATGTGGATCTGCTGCGTCCCCGTGAAGATCGGGATCACCTTCCCCGTCGTCTTCAACCTGATCGCCCGCGGCGTCACGTCGTCGCCCGTGACGGTGGATTCCCACGCGTAGAAGGCGCCGCGGGCGCCGAACTCGCGCGCGCGGCGGCGGGCGCCGTCCAGCGTGTGATGGCGGTAGAGCAGCAGGCAGCGGGCCACGTCCGGCACGGTGTGCAGGTAGAAGGGCAGCTTGAACATCTCGACGTCCCAGAAGATGTGCCCTTCGTACGCCCGGCCGGTGAGCGCGCGCCCGCCGACCGAGATGCGCGGATCGCGGTCGGCGGCGCTGATCAGGTGATAGGTGTTGAACCGGAGCGCCTGCTCGGTCGCCGGGCTGCCGGGGATGCGGATGTCGGCGGCCTTCCAGATGTCCGCCCAGCGTGCGGCGTGCGCCCGGAACGCGTCGTCAATGGCGTCGGGACCCATCGCGCGCACGTGGTCCACGGCGGCCTTCCGCGGGTCGTCGGTGTCGCGCGTCGTGTAGATCGCGGTGCACCGGAGGAACCGGAGCGTCTCGCCGATGGGCGCGGACCCGCGCCAGCGGACGGTGGCGGCGTCCTCGCCGGCCCGCATCGCGCGGGACGCCAGCGCGATCGCGAAACCCGACGCCTGCGTGCGGAAGACGTGCACCTCGACGCCGTCGATCTCGTCGGCGCCGGCGTCGGTGAGGTGCGGATGGCTGGCGGCCAGGTCGGGATCCACGAGCGAGAAGTCCACCGCCAGCTCGCCGGAGTGATTCGACAGGCAGACGCGCACCTCCTGCAGCACCAGGTGGAGGTCCGCCTGCGACGCACAGCGCCTCGTGCGGACCTCCACACGGCGCCCCTCGCCGATATCGAAGGCCAGGGCGCCGTGCAGCTCCGCGCGGCGGAGATCGAGCCGGCGCAGGTGCTGCCGCATGTGCGGGCCGTCCACCTTCAGGACGCAGCCGTCGACCTCGGCGCGCACCCGGAAGGGGAACGGCAGCGAGACGAGCTCGCTGTAGGGGTTGTCGTCGCGGCCGTCGCCCAGGAACTCCTGCTCCGAGTACGGCCGCTGCAGGTGCTTGCGGTCGTAGATGCCGGCGACGAACAGGTCGTCCTGCGATCCGGGCAGCGGGCGATCGGGGCTGCCGCGCACGCCGAGATAGCCGTTGCCGACCGCGAACAGGCTCTCCATGGCATGTTCGCGGGCCGGATCGAATCCTTCCTGCTCGACCTCCCACGCCAGCCGCGCCTCGCGGCGCGACGCCACCGCCTGCGCCAGGCGATCGACGTCGAGCTCGCCGAGGCTGGCGACCACCAGGTCGGCGCCGTGGGCGGCGAGCGCCTCGGCGTTGCCGCCGTGATCGAGCCCGACGACCAGGCCGAAGCTGCCGCGGCGTCCGGACTCGACGCCGGACAGGGAGTCCTCGACGACGATCGTCCGGGCGGGGGCGACGTCGAGCAGCTCGGCGGCCTTCAGGAACGGATCGGGGAACGGCTTGCCGCGCAGGTGCAGGGCGTCCGCGTCCAGCCCGTCGAGGCGGACGTCGAAGAGCGGCTCGAGCCCGGCGACGTGCAGGACCTCGCGCCCGTTGCGGCTCGAGGTCACGACCGCGGTCTTCACGCCGGCGGCGCGCAGCGCCTCGATGAGCGCGACGGCCTCGCCGAACACCTCGACGCCTCCCTCGCGCAGGCGCTCCAGGAACAGCTCGTCCTTGCGCAACCCCAGCCCGTGCACCGTCCAGGCGCCGGGCTCGTCCCCGGGATCCCCTTCGGGCAGGACGATGTGTCGCGACGCCAGGAAGCCGCGCACGCCTTCATACCGCGGCTTGCCGTCCACGAACGCGATGTAGTCGCCGGGCTCGAACGGCTGGAAGGGCCCGCCCTCGCGCTCCGCGCGTTCGCGCAGGAAGTCGTCGAACAGCGTCTTCCATGCCGCGGCGTGCACCTCCGCCGTGCGCGTGACGACGCCATCGAGGTCGAAGAGCACGGCCTCGTAGCCGCGAGCGGGCCGGTCCTGCGTCGTGTCCATCGCATCCGCCGTGCGTTGTCCCGTGCCGGGCAGCGGAGAGCGTCCGTGCACCCGGAATCCGCACGTCCGACGATAATACGTGGAATGCGCGCGCGTCCGGCTCGACGTGCGCGCGTATTCTCCGAGGAGGGGAGATGGTCAAGCTCGAGCGGATCCTGTGCCCCGTCGATCTCTCCGGCACGTCGCGGCGCGCGCTCGCGCACGCCGCCGTCATCGCGCGCTGGTACGACGCCCGGCTGATCGTCCTGCACGTCTTCAATGCGGCGGTGCCGTTTCCGGCCGCCGGCGCCGAGTTCGTCGGGCATGCGCCGCCGATTGCGTCGCCGGTCAGCGCCGATCAGGTCATGGAGGAAGTGCGGCGCTTCGTCGAGCCGGTGGTGAGCGGCGGGCCGGCGCACGAGATCGTCGTGCGCGACGGCCATCCCGTGAAGCAGATCGTCGAACAGGCGGAGCACCTGCGCGCCGACCTGCTGGTAATCGGCACGCACGGCCGCTCCGGCTTCGAGCGGTTCATGCTCGGCTCGGTCACGGAGAAGGTGGTCCGCAAGGCGACCTGCCCCGTGCTGACCGTACCGCCGGCGGAGCGGGCCGAGACGGAGCAGGCGATCTTCAAGACGATCCTCTGCCCGGTGGATTTCTCCACCGGGTCGGAGCGCGCGACGACGTTTGCGCTCTCCCTGGCGCAGGAGGCGGACGCGCGGTTCATCCTCCTGCACGTGGTCGAGTCGTCGCTCGACCCGGTGCACGCGCGCGAGGCCGCGCATTTCACCGTGCCGGAGTACGACCGGTACCGCCGCGAGCAGGCCGCCGATCAGCTGAAGGCGCTCGTCCCGGCCAGCGCGCGGCACTGGTGCACGCCCGTGGAGCTGGTGACGTCGGGCAAGCCGCACCACGAGATCCTGCGGGTCGCCGAAGAAGAGCGCGCGGAGCTGATCGTGATGGGCGTGCACAGCCGCGGCGCCGTCGACATGGCGCTCTTCGGCTCGACGACGAACGCCGTGATCCGCGCGGCCGAGTGTCCGGTACTGACGTTGAGGGCGTGAATCGGATCAGGTCGGATCGGGTCGGATC
>CAYUPN010000150.1:0-7434 GCA_964446605.1 uncultured Bifidobacteriaceae bacterium
GACCTGATCAGACCTGAGCGCTCAGTTCACCATCCGCCCATCGAACAGGCGCACGATCCGATCGCTCTGCGCCGCGTGACGCGCGTCGTGCGTGACCATGACGATCGTCGCGCCGTCGCGCGCCTGGAGATCGCGCAGCAGCGCGATGACCTCTTCGCCCATCTGGCTGTCGAGATTACCCGTCGGCTCGTCGGCGAGCAGGATCCGCGGCCGTCCGACGATCGCGCGCGCGATGGCCACGCGCTGCTGCTGACCCCCGGACAGCTGCGACGGAAAGTGATGCACGCGCGACCCCAGCCCGACCCGTTCGAGGGCGGCCAGCGCCAGGCGCCGCCGTTCGCTGCCGGCCATCCGGCGATACAGCAGCGGAATCTCGACGTTGTCGAGCACGCTGAGGTCCGCGATCAGATGAAACGACTGGAACACGAACCCGATTTCGCGGTTCCGGAGGCGCGCGAGCACGCGGTCCCGATACGTGCCGACCCGCTCGCCGCCGATGGCCACATGCCCCGTGGTCGGCGCGTCCAGCAGGCCGATGAGATTGAGCAGCGTGCTCTTGCCGCAGCCGGACGGGCCCATGATCGAGATGAATTCCCCGGGCCGGACCGCCAGATCGATGGCGGTCAGGGCGACGGTCTCGATCCGGTCGGTCCGGTAGACCTTCTCGATGCCGGCGAGCTCGATCATCGGCATGGCCAGTGCGGCGGCGCCAGTCGGCGGCTGTGAAACGGTTGTCGGCTGCATCGGCGTCCTCGATCTCAATTCAGGCGGATGGCGGACAGGCGCTCGTAGTCGCGCATGTCGGAGATGACGACCTCGTCGCCCGGTTCGAGGCCGTCGGTCACTTCGAAGAACTCGACGCTCGTGAGCCCGAAGGTCACCGGGCGCTTCACCGCCCGATCGCCACGGACCACGAACACGGGCTGCGTGCCTTCGCCCGTGGCGAACGGCCCGCGGCGCACGCGGAGCGTGTCGGGCTGCCGGGCGGTGACGATCTCGACGTCGACGCGCAGGTTCGACCGCAGACCCGGCCGCGACCGATCCGCCAGCGCAATCGCCACGGTCATCACGCCATTGACGACCGTCGGGTTGACGGCGGCGACCTGTCCCTCGAGCCGGTCGTCACCGAGCCGGACGATGGCCGGCTGCCCCACCGCGAGACGGCGCGCGTGGACGTCGGAAACGCTCGCGTCGACGCGGAAAGTCGTGTAGTCGGCCACGCGGGCCAGCGCCTGCCCTTTCGTCACCGCACTCCCCTCCTCGGCGACGACCCAGGTGAGCACGCCGGGCCGGCTCGTGCGCGCCGCCGCCAGATCGAGCTGCCGGCGCGCCTCCACCGCTTCCTTCTCGAGCTTCGCCCGCTCGAGATCCAGCCCCTCCAGCTGCGCGCGTGTCGCCCGCTCGGCGTTGGCGCGCTCGGCGTCGAGCTGCTTCAGCTCGATCGCCGCCTGCTTCGTCGCCAGCTCGGACTTCCTGAGCAGCTCCTCCGACAGGAGCCCTTCGGCGGCCAGCGCGCGATCGCGACGCAGCTGCTGCTCCAGGGCGGCGAGCTGCAGGCGCTTCACCTCGGCGCGCCCCTCGATGTCGATCAGGCTGCGCTCGAGCGCCAGGCGCGTCTGCGCCTGGCTGTTGGCGGTGATCGCGAGATCCTGCGAGAGCTTCTCGACCACGAGACGCGCGCCGCTGAGGTCCAGCTCGAGAATCGGCTGTCCTGCCGCAAGGACGTCCCCCGGACGCGCGAGGATCCGCAGCACGCGCGCGTCCACCGGGCTCGTGATCACCTGTTCGACCTCGGGCACCACCAGCCCCGTGGCACTGACCGTCGCATCCACCGGTCCCCGTTCGACGACGGCCGTGCGGATGGCGGAGCGGGCGATCGACGGGGTCAGCAGGCCCGGAAGCGTCGCGTAGGCGAGAACGACGAGCGACAGCATCGTGCCGCCGGCTGCCAGATGCCGGCGCGTCCGGCGGCGGGTCACGACGGGATCGAGCGGGCGGTCCATTGCCCGGTGCCGGCGCAAGCACCGCGCCACCGGGACGCGCGATTTCCGGTGTGTTTTCGGGGATCGGGGCGATCAGCCGTTCAGCTCCGCACCCTCGCCGTCCGGAAGCGGACAGTCGGGGCACGCAGCAGTCCCGTGTAAAATCTCCGCATGCGCCATCGACTGTCCTTCCTGATCCTGCTCCTCGCCGGCACCATCGGCGTGACCGCGCCGACCCGCGCGCAGTCGGAGGAGGCGGACCGCCTGCGCGAAGCGACGCTGGTCCTGCAGGAACTGAAGGACGCGCCGGACGTGGCGGTGCCGCGAGCCATCCTCGAGAAGGCCGTGGCCATCGCGGTGTTCCCCTCCGTGAAAAAGGGCGGGCTCGTCGTCGGCGGCCACTTCGGCCGCGGGGTCATCAGCGCGCGCTCGGCGAAGACCGGCACCTGGTCGGCGCCGGCCTTCCTGACGCTCACCGGCGGCAGCTTCGGACTGCAGATCGGCGGACAGGCCATCGACCTCGTGCTGGTCGTCATGGACCAGCGCGGCCTGGAGCAGCTGCTGAAGAACCAGTTCAAGATCGGCGGGGACGCCTCGGTCGCGGCCGGCCCGGTCGGCCGGGACGCCGAAGCCGCCACGGACATCCAGATGCGCGCGCGCATCCTCAGCTACTCGCGCACGCGGGGGCTCTTCGCCGGCGTGACCCTCAAGGGCTCGACCATCCGCCAGGACCGCGACGCCAACGAGCGGTTCTACGGCCGGCCGTACCGCTCACGCGAGATCCTCATCGAGCGTCTCGGCGGGATCCCCGACCCCGTCCCCGCGTGGCGGGCGGAACTGGACCGGTAAGCCGCCAGCCCGGCCTGCCCTTCTCTCGTAGCGGCTCGCAGTCTGCGTTCCGGGCGCAGCACAGCAGGAAACACGGTGCCCGCTGGCGGCTGCTCACCGCGCTACGCCCGCTCCGCACGTCCCGAAAACCATATGACCTGCATCAATAATTGAAATACGCAGCCCATCCGCTTTCCATGCATTCCACGTATTGCATGAATGAAACCTTTGTATTTCCATCCTGCCCTGCAATTCGCGCATAAATAGAGAACCGTCCGTCGCGTTCCGGCCCGTGGTGTCGGCCCCGCCGGACGGGGAAGGACGCGCGTATGCAGGACGGGCAAGTCCCCCAGGCTCAAGGCCTCTACGATCCTCAGCACGAGAAGGACGCCTGCGGCGTCGGCTTCATCGTTCATCTCAAGGGTCGGAAGTCGCACGACATCGTCAGCAAGGGCATCGAGATCCTGCGGAATCTCGAGCACCGCGGCGCGTGCGGCTGCGAAGCCAACACGGGCGACGGCGCCGGCATCCTGACCCAGGTCCCGGACGGGTTCTTCCGTACTGCGGCCAACCTGTCGTTCGACCTGCCCCCCGCCGGCCGCTACGGCGTCGGCCTGGTCTTCCTGCCCGGGAACCGTGACGAGCGCCGGCAGGTCAAGGAAGTCATCGCGCGCATCGTCCACGACGAGGGGCAGACGCTCCTCGGCTGGCGCCGCGTGCCGACCGATGATTCGTCGCTCGGCGAGCGCGCGCGCGCCGTCGAACCGGACTTCCAGCATCTCTTCATCGGCGCCGGCCGGCTGCCCGGCGCGGACCGCCTCACGCCGCCGGCGTCAGCCGCAGCCCGCCGCACCCGGCCGGGTACGAGGCCGGGGGAGGCCGCGCGCCAGACGTCCGAGGGGGACGCGCCGTTCGATCGGCAGGCCTTCGAGCGCAAGCTGTACGTCATCCGGAAGCGGATCGAGCGCGAGATCGCGGCCCTGCCGCTGGCGGAGCGCGGGCTCTTCTACATCGTGAGCCTGTCGTCGAACACGCTCACCTACAAGGGCATGCTGACGGCGGCGCAGCTCGCGCCCATGTTCCCCGACCTGACGCACCCGGCGTTCGTCTCGGCGCTGGCGCTCGTGCACCAGCGGTTCAGCACGAACACGTTCCCGTCCTGGCCGCTCGCACACCCGTACCGCTACATTGCGCACAACGGCGAGATCAACACGCTGCGCGGCAACATCAACTGGATGCGCGCGCGCGAGGGGCTGCTGCGCTCCGACGTGTTCGGCGACGACCTGAAGAAGGTGCTGCCGGTCATCACCGAAGGCGGGTCCGACACGGCGACGTTCGACAACGTGCTCGAGTTCCTCGTGATGGGCGGGCGGTCGCTGCCGCATGCGCTCCTGATGATGATCCCCGAGCCGTGGCAGAACCACGAGGAGATGAGCCCCGAGCGGCGCGCCTTCTACGAGTACCACGCGTCGCTGATGGAGCCCTGGGACGGCCCGGCCTCGATCGCGTTCACCGACGGCACGGTGATCGGCGCGGTGCTCGACCGCAACGGCCTGCGCCCGTCGCGCTATTACGTGACGAAGGACGATCTCGTGGTGATGGCGTCCGAGGTCGGCGTGCTCGACTTCCCGCCGGAGTCGATCGCGATCAAGGAACGGCTGCACCCGGGCAAGGTCTTCCTGGTCGACACTTCGAGGGGGCGCATCGTCGACGACGAGGAGCTCAAGGGGGAACTGGCGTCGGCGCACCCGTACGGCGAGTGGCTGACGGCGCACCTGGTCGACATCGAGCACCTGCCGCCCGCGCCGCAGCTGCATCAGCCGGATCACTCCACGGTCGTGCGGCGGCAGCAGGCGTTCGGCTACACGCACGAGGACCTGCGGATTCTCCTGGCGCCGATGGCGTCGAAGGCCGAAGAGCCCATCGGCTCGATGGGCACGGACACGGCGCTCGCGGTCCTGTCGAACCGGCCGCGGCTGCTCTATGACTACTTCAAGCAGCTGTTCGCGCAGGTGACCAACCCGCCGCTCGACGCGATTCGCGAAGAGCTGGTGACGTCGATGGCGTCGACCATCGGCCCGGAGGGGAACCTGCTCGATCCGCGGCCCGAGTCGTGCCGCCAGATCACCGTCACCTACCCGGTCATCAGCAACGAGGAGCTCGCGAAGCTGCGGTTCATCGAGCGCGAGGGCTTCCGGGCGGCGACGCTCGAGATGCTGTACAACCCGGCGGAGGACGGGCCGGGGCTGGAACGTGCGCTGGCCGATCTGTGCCGCCGCGCGAGCCGCGCGGTCGCCAGCGGCTGCACGATCCTGATCCTCTCCGACCGGGGCGTCGACCAGTCGCACGCGCCGATTCCGAGCCTGCTCGCCACGGCCGGCGTCCACCACCATCTCGTGCGCGAGGGCACGCGCACGCGCTGCGCGCTCGTCGTCGAGTCGGGCGAGGCGCGCGAGGTGCATCACTGCGCGCTGCTGCTGGGCTATGGCGCCGGCGCCGTGAATCCGTACCTCGCGTTCGAGACGCTCGACGACATGATCCGGCAGGGGCTGCTGCCGGACATCGCGTACGAGAAGGCCGTCCGCAACTACATCAAGGCGCTGAACAAGGGCATCCTCAAGGTGATGTCCAAGATGGGCATCTCGACGCTGGCCAGCTACTGCGGCGCCCAGATCTTCGAGGCGGTCGGGCTCAGCCGCGAGTTCGTGGACAAGTACTTCACCGGCACGCCGTCGCGCATCGAAGGTGTGGGGATCACCGTGATCTCCGAGGAGGTGCGGCGCCGCCACGAGAAGGCGTTCCCGCGGCGACCCGTCGGCGTTCCGGATCTCGACTGGGGCGGTGAGTACCAGTGGCGTCGCGACGGCGAGTACCACCTGTTCAACCCGGACACCGTCTTCAAGCTGCAGCACGCCACCCGCAGCGGGCAGTACAGGATCTTCAAGGAGTACACGTCGCTCGTCGACACCCAGGCGGCCCGCCTGGCGACGCTGCGCGGCCTCTTCGATCTCAAACCTGCCGGCGAGCCCGTGCCGCTCGACGAGGTCGAACCGGTGGAGTCGATCGTCAAGCGCTTCTCCACCGGCGCGATGTCGTTCGGCTCGATCAGCGCGGAGGCGCACGAGACCCTGGCGATCGCGATGAACCGGCTCGGCGCGCGGTCGAACTCCGGCGAGGGGGGCGAGGACCCCGCGCGCTACGTGCGCGACCCGAACGGGGACTGGCGCCGCAGCGCCATCAAGCAGGTGGCCTCGGGCCGGTTCGGCGTCACGAGCGAGTATCTCGTCAACGCGTCCGACCTGCAGATCAAGATGGCGCAGGGGGCCAAGCCCGGCGAAGGAGGCCAGCTCCCCGGCCACAAGGTGTATCCGTGGGTTGCGAAGGTGCGGCACTCCACGCCCGGCGTGGGGCTCATCTCGCCGCCGCCGCACCACGACATCTACTCGATCGAGGACATCGCGCAGCTCATTCACGACCTGAAGAACGCGAACGCCGAGGCCCGCATCCACGTGAAGCTGGTGGCCGAGGCCGGCGTCGGCACGGTCGCCGCGGGCGTCGCGAAGGCGCACGCCGACGTCGTCCTGATCTCCGGCCACGACGGCGGCACCGGAGCGTCACCGCTGACCAGCATCAAGCATGGCGGCGTGCCGTGGGAGCTCGGCCTCGCCGAGACGCAGCAGGTCCTCCGTCTCAACGGTCTGCGCGACCGCATCGTCGTCCAGGTGGACGGCCAGATGAAGACGGGCCGTGACGTCATCATCGCCGCCCTGCTCGGCGCCGAGGAGTTCGGCTTCGCGACCGCGCCGCTCGTCGTGTCCGGCTGCGTGATGATGCGCGTCTGTCACCTCAACACGTGCCCGGTCGGCATCGCGACGCAGGATCCGGAGCTCCGGAAGAAGTTCACCGGGAAGCCCGAATTCGTCGAGAACTTCTTCCGGTTCGTCGCCGAGGAGGTCCGCGAGCTCATGGCCGCGCTCGGCTTCCGGACGATGGACGAGATGATTGGGCGGGTGGATCGGCTGGACGTGCGGCGCGCGCTGGAGCACTGGAAGGCGCAGGGGCTCGACCTGTCCGCAATCCTGTACGACCCGCCGGCCGGCGACCATCCGCGCCGCTGCGTCACCACGCAGGACCACGGGCTGGCGCGCGCGCTGGACCGTCAGCTCATCGCGCTCTGCCGCGACGCGCTCGAGGGGCGCGGCGGCGCCGATGTCACGCTGCCGATCCGCAACGTGAACCGCACGGTCGGGACGATGCTGGGCTCCGAGGTCACCCGGCGCTTCGGCGCAGGGGGCCTGCCGGACGACACCATCCGGCTGAAGTTCGAGGGCTCGGCGGGACAGAGCTTCGGCGCGTTCATCCCCGCCGGGATCACGATGACCCTGGAGGGAGACGCCAACGATCACCTGGGCAAGGGGCTGTCGGGCGGCCGCCTGATCGTCTTTCCGCCGCGGCGCTCGACGTTCCGGGCGGAGGAGAACATCCTCGTCGGCAACGTCGCGCTCTACGGCGCGACGAGCGGCGAGGCGTTCATCCGCGGCGTGGCCGGCGAGCGGTTCGCGGTCCGCAACAGCGGCGCGACCGCCGTCGTGGAGGGCGTGGGCGACCACGGCTGCGAGTACAT
>CAYUPN010000151.1:0-7377 GCA_964446605.1 uncultured Bifidobacteriaceae bacterium
ATGCCGGCGCTGATGCGAGAGACGTTTCCGGCGAATTGGCTGGAGGAGGATCCACCCCATGTCACGTCGCCGTCCCGATGGCTCGACCTGGCCGTACGGCTCGCACCGGGGATCACGCCGGATGCGGCAGAAGCCCGGCTGAAGGCGGCTGACGCCACCGCGGCTGCCGCTTCAGGAGCGCCGGGCGTGCGTGCCGACCTGATGCTGGTGCCGGCACGCGACGCCGCGCTCCCGTTCGGGTCGCGGGCCGACGTCGTGCGGTTCCTCCTGCTGCTGGCCGGCACGGTCGGTCTCGTGCTGCTGATCGGGTGCGCCAATCTGGCGCTGGTGGCCCTGGCGCGCGCCGAGGAGCGCCGGCGCGAGATGGCGATCCGCCTGGCGCTCGGCGGATCGCGGTGGCGGCTCACGCGCCAGCTGCTGATCGAATCGTCCATGCTGGCCGCCGCCGGCGGCGCCGCCGGCCTCGTGGTCTCGACCGTGATGCTCCGGACGCTGGCGCACTTCTCCCTGCCGGGCCGTCTGGCCATCGAGACGCTGCCGCTCACCCCCGACATCGCCGTTCTGGCCTTCACCGTGCTCGTGTCCGTCGCCGCGGCGCTGATGTTCGGCCTGACCCCCGCCCTGCGAACGCGTCACGTGCCGCCGGTCGACGTGCTGCGGCAGGGAGGCACGGGGGCCTCGGCGGGCCGCGGCCGGATCCGCAGCCTGCTGCTCGCCGCCGAGGTCGCGCTGGCCACGCTGCTCCTCGTCGGCGCCGGCCTCTTCGTGCGCAGCGTGCAGGCGGGCCTTCACGTGGACCTGGGCTACGACGCCGGGGATCTGGTCTTCGTGTCCCTCCGGATGCCCGCGAGCGCCGGGCCCGTGCAGCTGCAGACCCTCGGCGAGCAGATGCTGTCGCGCGTCCGCCAGACGCCCGGTGTCGCCGCTGCCGCTGTCGGCCCGGCCCCCTTCAGCACCACCCTTCGCTCGAACCGCATCGTCGTCGACGGGGAGGTCCACACGCTCGAGGGCGTCAGGGTGCAGTTCGTCGGCAGCGGACCCGGCTACCGGCAGGCGCTGGGACTTCCACTGCTCGAGGGACGCGATCTGGAGGCGCGCGACATGCCCGCGGCGGGCGCTGAGGCCGCACCCCCGCGTGTCGCGCTGGTCAACGAGGCCTTCGTGACGCGGTTCCTGCAGGGCCGGCCCGCAATCGGGCGCCGGTTCGAAGCGGCCGCGCCGGACCCCGTCGAGATCGTCGGGATCGTCGGACAGGGACGCTTCGACGACCTGCGCGACTCCGACGTGCCGGCCGCCTACCTGCCCATCGACTGGGCCAGGGCCTTCGGGCGGATCCAGCTCGCCGTGCGGACGTCGCGCGATCGCGCGGGCGTAATGGACGCCGTTGTCAGGGACGTGCGTGCCGCCGCGCCGGGCGCACCGCCGCCGCAGGTGACGACGGCCGACGGGTACATCGAGACCGTGCTGGAACCCGAGCGCCTGGGGGCGCGGCTGCTCGGCTGGTTCTCGACATTGGCGCTGCTGCTGGCGCTGGCCGGAACGTACGGGTTGGCGGCCTGGGCCGTGTCCCGCCGGACGACCGAAATCGGCGTCCGCGTCGCGCTCGGCGCGACGCCCGGCCGTGTCGTCCGCGAGATCCTGTCAGGCGCGGTGCTGCCGCTCGCCGCCGGCGTGGCGATCGGCTGCGCCGGCTCGTGGCATCTCAGCGTGCTCGCCCGGGAGTTCCTGTTCGACGTCGAACCGCGCGACGCCGTCAGCTTCATCCTCGCGGCCGCCGGCCTGCTCGTCTGCGGCACCATCGCCGCCTGGATTCCCGCCCGCCGCGCCGCCCGTATCGATCCCAGCCAGGCGCTCAGGGAGTTGTAGGGCGCCGCGTCACCGATCCTTGATCGGCAAGCGTCAGTACCTCGGCCTCACCGCCTTCCACTCCGGCCTGTACTTCCGCATCTGCCCCTCATCGTCCCGCCGCCGGATGCCGCACGTGAGGTACTGCTCGTGCAGTTTCGCGAGCTGGTCGCGATCGAGCTCGACGCCCAGGCCGGGCGCGCCGGTGATGCGGACGCAGCCGTCGACGAAGGGGAGCTTGCCGCCGCGGAGGACCTCTTCGTCGGGATCCTGCCAGGGGTAGTGCGTGTCGCAGGCGTACGTGAGGTTCGGCACCGAGGCGGCGGCGTGGGCCATGGCCATGAGGCTGATGCCGAGGTGCGAGTTGGAGTGCATCGAGACGCCGAGGCCGAAGGTGTCGCAGGTGCGCGCGAGCAGCTGGGTGTCGCGCAGGCCGCCCCAGTAGTGGTGGTCGGCGAGGACGATCTGCACGCTGTTCAGCGCGACGCTGCGGCGCAGCTCGTGCCATTCGGTGACGACCATGTTCGTCGCCAGCGGCAGCCCGGTGCGCCGGTGCAGCTCCGCCATGCCCTCGAGGCCCGGCGTCGGGTCCTCGTAGTACTCGAGCGTGCCGTCGAGCGCCGCGGCCATGCGCAGCGCGGTGTCGAGCGACCAGTTGCCGTTCGGGTCGATGCGCAGCGGATGCGCCGGGAACGCCGCCCGCAGCGCCTTCAGGCACGCGACCTCGTGATCCGGATCGAGCGCGCCCGCCTTCAGCTTGATGCTGCCGAAGCCGCATTCGTCGATCATCCGGCGCGCCTGCGCGACGATCTGGTCCTCCGACAGCGCTTCGCCCCACGAGTCGGGCGGGTAGGGCGAGTCGACGTGTTCGGCGTACTTGAAGAACAGGTACGCGCTGAACGGCACGTCGCGCCGCACGGCGCCGCCGAGCAGGTCGACCAGCGGCACGCCGAGGCCGCGCGCCTGCGCGTCGAGCAGCGCGACCTCGAACGCCGAGTAGACGTTCGACGCGAGCTTCGACGCCTGCGACCCCGGCGCCAGCGGCGCGTCCAGCACGCCCGGCGTCGCATCGCGTGACACCGCTTCGGCGACAATCGCGCGCAGCCGGTTCAGGTGCCGCACGTTGAGCCCCGCCAGCAGCGGCGCCACCTGCTGCAGCGCCTGCAGCACCGGCTCGTCGCCGTACGTCTCGCCGAGCCCGGCGTGCCCGGCATCGGTCTCGACCTCGACGATCGACCGCAGCGCGTACGGCTCGTGAATTCCGCTGGCGTTCAGCAGCGGCGGATCCTTGAAGGCGATCGGGGTGATGGTGACGCGTTCAATCCTCACGGAGTGCTCCAGCGTTGCCGCGACGTCCTCGCGAAGAACACCGCGCCCGCCGCGACGAGAGACACGGTGCAGAGTCCGTAGATCCCACCGGCGATCGAGCCGGTCCGCTCCTCCAGGATCCCGAACGCGGCCGGCGCGACGAAGCCGCCCAGGTTGCCGATCGAGTTGATCAGCGCGATGACGGCGGCCGCGATGCGCGCGTCGAGATAGCCCTGCGGAATCGGCCAGAAGAGCGACGAGGCCGCCTTGAACCCGATGGCGGCGAAGCAGATGGCGACGTACGCCGTCACCGGCCCGCCGGTCGTCGAGACGAACATGCCCGCCGCGGCGATGACGAACGCGCCGGCGGTCCAGGCCTGCTGATTCGGCCAGCGCGCCGCGAGCGACGCGAAGATGTACATCGCGACAACCGAGATCAGCCACGGCACGGAGTTGAACAGGCCCACCTGCAAGTCGGTGAGAGCGCCCATCGTCCGGATGATGCTCGGCAGCCAGAACGTCGCGGCGTAGATCGTCAGCGTCACCGCGAAGTAGAGGAAGCAGAAGAGCACGATCTGCGGGTCGCGCAGCAGCGTGAGCGCCGGCGGTTTCACCGCCGCCCCCGCTTCGCGCCGCCGCTGCTCCTCGTCGATGGCCATCGTCAGCGCGTCGCGCTCGGCCGGCGCGAGCCAGCGCGCGTCGCGCGGCGTCGAGTCCATCAGCAGCCAGACGACGCCGCAGAGCACGACCGACGCGAGCCCCTCGACGAGGAACATCCACTGCCAGCCGTGCAGTCCCAGCCCCTCGATCTGCAGCAGCGCGCCGGAGATCGGGCCGGCGAGGATCGACGCGATCGCCGACCCGCTCAGGAACACCGCCATCGCGCGCCCGCGCTCGGCCGCGGGCAGCCAGCGCGTGAAGTAGTAGACGACGCCGGGGAAGAAGCCGGCTTCGGCGATGCCGAGCAGCAGGCGCAACGCGTAGAACGAGATCGGCCCGGTGATGAAGGCCATCGCCGCGGCGACCAGCCCCCACGTGCCCATGATGCGCGTCAGCCACACGCGCGCGCCGAACCGCTGCAGCAGCAGGTTCGACGGCACCTCGAACACGGCGTAGCCGACGAAGAACAGCCCCGCGCCCAGCCCGTACGCCGCCGCGCCGATGCCGAGGTCCGCCTCGAGGTGCTCGCGCACGAAGCCGATGTTCACGCGGTCGATGTAGTTCGCGATGAACATCACGACGACGAGCGGGAGCACGCGCCGCTTGACCTTGCCGACCGCCGCGGCGAGCGCCGCGGCGTCGACGACGGGCGCGGCGGCGGCGGGCTGCATCGCTACTGTGGACCGAGCCGGGCGATGAGCGCGGCGAGCTCGTCCATCTCCGCCGGCTGGAGATCCGTGAGCGGCGGGCGGACCGGGCCCGCGTCGCGTCCGACGAGGCGCGCGCCGGCCTTGACGATCGAGACCGCGTAGCCGGGACGCCGCGCGCGGATCGCGATGAGCGGCAGGAAGAAGTCGTCGAGCAGCCGGCCGGTCGTCGCGGTGTCGCCGCCGGCGAGCGCGCGATGGAACTCGAGCGCCGTGCGCGGGACGAAGTTGAAGACCGCCGACGAGTAGACGGGCACGCCCATCGCCGCGTACGCGGCGGCGTAGACCTCGGCCGTCGGCAGCCCGCCGAGATACGCGAGGCGGTCGCCGAGCCGGCGCCGGATCGACACCATCAGCTCGATCTCGCCGATGCCGTCCTTGAACCCGACGAGATTCGGGCAGCGCTCCGCCAGCCGCTCGAGCGTCGCGGCGGTCAGCCGGCACACCCCGCGGTTGTAGACGATGACGCCGATGCGGACGGCGCCGCAGACGGCCTCGACGTGCGCGGCGAGACCCTCCTGGGACGCCTCGGTCAGGTAGTGCGGCAGCAGCAGGACTCCCGCCGCGCCGATCCGCTCCGCCTCGCGCGCGTGCGCGATCGCGGTGCGCGTCGGCCCGCCCGCTCCCGCCACGATAGGTACGCGTCCGCGGCAGGTCTCGACGGCAGTCCCGATGACGTCGCAGTACTCGTCGGGTCCGAGCGAGAAGTACTCGCCCGTGCCGCCGGCCGCGAACAGCACGCTCGCGCCGTACGGCGCCAGCCACTCCAGGCGCTTCGCGTAGGCGTCGGCCCGGAAGGCGCCATCCGCGGGGTCGAAATCGGTGACGGGAAAGGACAGGAGACCGGACGAGAGGACGGACTTGAGCGCGGCAGGTTCCATCGGCCGCCACATGATAGTGCGGAACCGGCGCACCGGCGCCACGGGCCCGGCGAGATTCACCAGCCGCCGCAGCGGTGGTATGCTCCCGCGTCAATCGGCAGTGACATGCCGACCTGAAGGTCGGCCCTCCTGGCGCGCGATGGCGAGCGTCAATCCCAATCCGCAAGAGTCCGACATGACCAGCCGCACCCCAATTCGCCATCAATCCGCCATCGGCCTGGCGGCCGCGCTCCTGCTCCTGGCGGCCACGAACCTCTCGGCTCAATCCCTGCCCCGGAGCACACCGGAGCAGCAGGGCATCTCGTCGAGCGCCATCCGGCAATTCGTCGAGGAGGCGGAGGCGACGATCGATCATCTGCACAGCGTGATGGTCGTGCGCCACGGGCAGGTCGTCGCGGAGGGCTGGTGGGCGCCGTACGCGGCCGGCGAGCCGCACGTCATGTACTCGCTCAGCAAGAGCTTCGCGTCGACCGGCATCGGGCTCGCCGTGGCCGAAGGGTTGCTCTCGCTCGACGATCCGGTCCTGAAGTTCTTCCCGGACGAAGCGCCGGCGGAGCCGTCGGCGAACCTGAAGGCGATGCGCATGCGCGACCTCCTGACGATGTCCACCGGGCATCACGAGGAGGACATCCGCACGTTCCCGTACTTCTCCGAGGAGAGCCTCGTGAAGCTCTTCCTCGCGATCCCCGTCGCGCACAAGCCGGGCACGCACTTCGTCTACAACACGCCGGCCAGCTACATGCTCTCGGCGATCGTGCAGAAGGTCAGCGGCCGGAAGCTGGTCGACTACCTGAAGCCGCGCCTCTTCGATCCGCTCGGCATCCAGAACCCGACGTGGGACGAGAGCCGGCAGGGCGTCTCGCTCGGCGGCTTCGGGCTGAACATCCGGACGGAGGACATCGCACGCTTCGGACTGTTGTACCTGCGCAACGGCGAGTGGAAGGGAACGCGGATTGTGTCGCCCGAGTGGGTGACGATGGCGACGTCGAAGCAGGTGTCCAACGGCAGCTCGCCGTCGAGCGACTGGGAGCAGGGCTACGGCTTCCAGTTCTGGCGCAGCCGCCACGGCTATCGTGGCGACGGCGCCCACGGCCAGTTCTGCGTCGTCCTTCCGGAACAGGATGTCGTCATCGCCATCACCAGCGGGACGCGCGACATGGGGGCGGTGCTCAATCTGATCTGGAAGCGGCTGCTGCCGGCATTCGGCAGCGAGGCGCTGCCCGCCGACGAGACCGCGCACCGCGCGCTCACGACGAAGCTGGCGAGCCTGGTGCTGCCCGCCCAGACCGGCGGCGCCGTGCCCGCGATCGCGCGGGACGTCGCGGGGCGCGCCTATCAGCTCGAGAAGAACGCGGCGGGCTGGGAGTCGGTCAGCGTGAACGCCACGGGCAGCGGCGACGCCACGTTCGAGGTGCGCATCGCAGGCAGCGACGCCTCACTGCCCGTCGGCAACGGCGAGTGGAAGAAGGGCACGTGGACTCTCATGGGGCGCGAGGAGCCGGTCGCCGCCAGCGGCGGGTGGACGGGCGCCGACACGTACACCGTCAAGGTCGCGCGCTATCGCACGCCGTACGTCCTGACGTTCCGCCTGCGCTTCGACGGCGACCGCGTCGAGATCGAGCGCGAGCAGAACGCGACGATTGCGGGCCCGCGGGTCGCGACGTACGTCGGGACGGCGGAACAGGCGGTAGGCAGTAGGCGGTAGGCGGGTCTGAGTCCTGTAGCTGGCAGCTGGCGGCTGGCAGCCACGAAGCCGATCTGACCGATCGAGCGGCGCGCTCTTCCTGGCTCCTGTAGCGGCGGGGCTTCAGCCCCGCCACCGCGCGCAGCGGGCCAGGGATGGCGATGGGAGATGCCCCCGGACCTGATCCGACCTGATCCGACCTGATCCGACCTGATCCGACCTGATCCGACCTGTGCTCCGGCGCTACACTGTGTCATGCGCCTCTGGATTCCGGCTGCACTGACCCTGGCTC